>CBFHWB010000066.1:0-20553 GCA_965659285.1 Planctomycetota bacterium
CCAGTGGAGCGGTAAGCAGAAACCTCAAAGAGACCGCCCTCGGGCTGACAGCCCCAGCAGAACGCATTATCGGCATCTCTGCCCCGGGGAAAACCCATTGGTGAAAAAAATATTGAGGTGGCCATCGGAATTCTCTCAGGTATTGACAAAACAGTATCTTGGGACTAATTTAGTCCGTTTAACAAAGGTCGCCGACAGGGGTTTCGGAGCCTTCTTTTTTTCTCCCGTTTAAGCGATACGGAGAGGATCTCTTGGATAATATAGTTTCAGACCAGACAAGTGACCAACCGGAGCAGGATCTCAGCGCCATCGTCGGTGAGATCGCCGCAGAGGGTCTTCAGAAGCAGTCTTTTCATCGTCTCTCCTACGAGGCCTATTCCACGATTAACGGATCCGACAGGCTCCGATCTCTCGTTTCCGATTGGGGTGTCGTAGCCGGCTCAATTCCTTCGACCGCCGATGCGGGCGCCATTCTCGGGTATTTTCAGATGATCCTTGGTGATCTGGATGCAGCCCAGGCCACCCTGGAGTCGAACAGCGGTTCGGACTGGGGTTCCTACTGGCTCTGCCGGGTTCTCCTGGAGAAGAAGATGCCCGCAGAAGCCCTGGCTATCGCGAAGAAGTTCCAGGGAGGGTCTCCCGCTTCGGTAGATTTTGCCTACCTGGCTGTTGAGGCGCTTCTTCAGAGCGGTAGCATTGACGAGGCTCGATCGATTCTCGATTCGCTGAAGACGGGCCAGAGCGAATCCAGCCAGTTTGCCTATGCCAGCGGACTCTGCAGTGAGAAAGACGGCGATTACAGGGAGGCGATCGATTCTTACCATCGAGCCACTTCGCTTGACGAAGAAAATTACGATGCCTATTTCCGTCTGGGCTACCTGCTGGGCTTCCATGCTACCGAAGAAGAGGAGCAGAGCGGCCTCGCCCTCGAATACTATGAGAAATGTCTCGAGGCTCGCCCCATCAATACCAACGTGGTGATGAACCTCGGCATTCTCTATGAGGATTGTGAGCGATATCACGATGCCATCCAGTGCTTCCAGGCCGTCCTGAAGCATCATCCGAACCACACCAGGGCCAGGCTTTTTCTCGATGACGCCGTCGCCTCTACCACCATGTTCTACGATAAAGAGCAGGAGAAGAAGGCGGATCGTCAATCCCAGGTACTCAGGATCCCGGTCAGTGATTTCGAGCTTTCGGTCAGAAGCCGCAACTGTCTGCAGAAGATGAACATTGACACTCTTGGTGACCTCATCATGCGGACGGAGCAGGAATTGCTCTCCTACAAGAATTTCGGAGAGACCTCTCTTACCGAGATCAAGGAGATGCTGGTGCAGAAGAATCTGCGTCTCGGGCAGGGACTTGACGATCTGGATAGTGAGCCGCTCTCGCCCCGGAATCCGCTTGAGGCTTCCGCCGATCCGCAGGTACTCGATACCCCGATCGATTCACTGAACCTTTCTGTTCGCAGCCGGCGTTGCATGGAGCGTTTGAACGTTCGGTTGGTGAGAGATCTCATCAACAAGACCGAGGTCGAACTCATGTCGGCCAAGAACTTTGGTATGACCTCTCTTACTGAGATCAAGCAGCAGCTCAGCGAGAAAGGCTTGTCGTTGCGCGGCTGATTTTCAGGTAGATCCTGAAAGTTCGAGGTATCCTTTGTATCACCATCTTAGGGGTAGGCTGATCGAGCTGGGCTCCCTGAGTGCCGTCGTGGAAACCTCCGGTGTCGGTTGGCATGTCGAGATCCCTCTCTCGACCAGGTCGTTGATCGGCGATCGCCTCGGGGAAGAGGTGCTGCTCTATACCCACCTCCTGGTCAGGGAAGATGTGCTCAAGCTCTTCGGCTTTTCCACCCTGGAGGAGCGGGAGCTCTTCAGGCTTCTTCTCTCGGTTTCGGGAACGGGACCCAAGATCGCGCTGCAGGCGCTTTCGGCTTTTACGGTCAAGGAACTCATACGCGATCTCGGATCCAGTGATGTTGACTCGCTCAAACGCATCAAGGGTGTGGGGAAGAAACTTGCCGAGCGGATGGTGCTGGAGCTTCGAGACAAGGCAGGAGTCCTGCAATTGGGCGAGCCTGGCGGCGGGGTTGAGCAGCTACCGGAAGGCGGGGGAGGCCGGGTAGCCGAAATCGCGATTACCGTGCTGGTGGAACAGCTCGGCTTTTCGCTTAAGGATGCCCGCAAACGGGTGGAAGCAGCCTGCCAGAAGCTGTCAGGGTCCGATTCTCCGGCGAATGCTCCAGGTGAAGCTGAAGAGATCATCCGGGTTGTTCTCGAGAGTTCCTGATCCTGGCCGCGGTTCTTCGGTTAACAGGTTGGGGTTTACGGCGGTTTTTTGCTGCGAGGAGTCTTTGGAGGCTTCGTAAGTCGCTTCAAATAAAGAACCTCCGCTCCCGACTTGAAAGCGCCCAACTCCCTATTATAGTTGTCTTTAGAGGAAAAGATCAGAGTCTCTACTTTTCTCTCTAGGACTGCTCCCGGCTGTGATTGAACAGTCCCTGTAGCGGTCCCTGTAGCGGTCTGTGTGTGACTTGGAGGCTTGTTTGTGGGTTTTCTTTGTCCTGCCGGCAGGCCTTCCGGGAGTGGGTTCCGGGAAATGTCGGATTTGAAGAAGTGTGAAGGTAATTCGGCCGACCAGCTTTCTTTTTGAGCGGTTTTGCTGCGGTTTTCGGTCAGCCGAGAGAGGGGAACAAATGAATCTGGGCAGTTGTAGCCAGGGTCCTGGACGCTGCGGTCGAACTGGAAAGACATCGGCTGGCGTGTTCCTTACCCTGATAGCGGTGATGGCGTTTGGGGTTCTGCTGATGAGGTCTTCCCTTTCAGCCCAGGAGTCGGTGGCTGTTTCAGAGGTGGCGGACAGCGGTCCCGGCGCCGCAGTTTTCGCTGCGCGGCTCGAGCTTGAGCGCGGCAATCGGGGTGCCGGGGTTTCGCCGGTTCCGGAGGCGAGGAAAATAAGGCGCGCAGTCCGGCACGGTTCGCGGGCGGGCCAGCGCGGAGCAAGAGCTCCATGGGTCGCCATCAGAACCCTCAAGCCTCCGACCTTCGAACAGGATGGTTTTTTCAGTGAATCTCGTGAGCTCGAGAAATTTACCACCAGGAGCCTGGAGAATGATTTCGACAGGCCTGTTTTTGATGAGCCGCCGGTCTACGTCAACTATGATCCCGACCCCATGTTCAGACTCAAGCCTCCTGTCGAGACCCGGTTTGCCAGGGCTGCCAGGAGACTGGCCGAGAAAAAATTCTATGTTGAGCTCAGGCGTAACCTGAAGAGGGAGTGGCAGAAGAACTACGAGAACAGTTCGGGGTTGGCCTACGATAAGTACCAGGAGCAGATGCTGCGCATCAACGAGATCGGCAGGGAGGCTCATGAGTACAACCTGCTGGTTGGTGATTACTATTCAAGCCGGCTCAAGGGAGAGCTTTTCGAGGAAGGCTACGAAGGCGGCGAGAAAGATATCCAGCTCCTGGGCTGGGGGCCTTTCACGGTCATGGACTCGGGGTCCATGAAGGTTCATTTCGAGAAGCTTTTCAATGCGGAAGATTCCCTCCCTCGGCTGGGGGAGCCCGAGACGAAGAACCCGGGCCATGAAGGCTTCCTTGTGTCCGAACATTATCGCGTGGACACCAATCTGAGGTTACGTTTTGACCTCGGCCAGCTTATTGAAGAAGGAGATGTGGTTGGTCTGCTCAAGAGCTACGGCGTGTCGGTCAGCATCGACTGGCTGTCAAAGATTCTCGGGCGTGAGATGCTGACCGCTGAGCTCGAGGCGGAGGTGAACAGGCAGGGCGATTACGCCGTTGCCTTGAACTTTGTTCTTATCGGGAGGTGAGGCTTGGGGGGTGGAGAGATCTGGTCCCGCAAACTTCGCCGGGACGGGTTCTGAGCGCCTTGCTTATACTGAAATCTGCTGATAATATACCGGCGCTGATTCGGCCTCAGGATCGTGGTGGAGTTTCCCGGGTCAGCCCTCTCTTTTTTCCTTAGTGTCGGTCTTACTTTAGAGTTGAAGTCGGCTTCGTGCTGGAATCAGGCTTTGTCGCCGCAGAGAAGAAGTGAAATGGTGGGCTCATGATACAGAAGATTTCTGATCAATGGGATGGTGTGGAGAAGGACGTCGATCGGGTCGGCAGCCCTGAGGTACAGCAGTTGGAGGCGGTGGCTCAAAAGGTGAAGGACGTTCGTACAGCCCTTCAGACGATGTGCCAGGCCTCGGTTACCAGGACAACCCTTAAGGAGGCGGTGAGGGAGGTCGTCGTGTCTCTTATCGAGGAAAGAAGCGACGAGCTCTTCCCTGAACTCAAGGATTTGCGGGGCAGGCTGGCGCAGGCGGATGCAGGGCAGGGTTCAACGACGGCTTTGTCTGGCGGTGTCGCCGGGGTGAGAGAGTCCGTGGATGAGCTCCGCGCCCGGCTCGATTCAATCGAGGCAAGGGCGACCTCGCTTGACGATGGTCTTGGAGCTCTGCAACTCGATGTCAACGAGGTGCGGGCGGAGGTCGCTGGTACTGGCCGACAGGTCAACGATGAGCTCGAGGTCGTCAGTGAAATGGTTATGGATATCGAGGAAGGACTCGTGCAGCTCAAGCAGTCCATTCCGGAAACGGCAAAGACCGTGATGGGTGAGCTGGAAGTTCGCATGGGTAAGGAGATCTCTGAGATGATGGAACAATTGACCGCGCAAATCGGTGAGCTGAAGGAAATGCTGGGTCGTGTAGAGGAATCGGTTCCCTCCAGGGGAATGGTCGAGAGCCTCGGAGAAGAGGTCGGCCAGCGTCTCGGCCGTATCGAGGAGACCTTCTCGAAGGTCTCCGGGCAGGTGGAGCACATCGACTCTACCACTCCCGAGATCGAGAGCATGGGAGCGCGCTTCAAAGAACTGCGTGAGCAGACAGCCGCGGCCCAGGAAGAGCTGGGCCGCAACAGCGAGGGGGTCGAAGAAATCAGGAGCACCCTTGGCGGACGTCTCGACGAGCTCGGACTGGCCCTGAAGGATGTTGTCTCCAGGTGGGAGAGCGACCAGTCAGCAATGACAGAGAGACTGGGCCGGCTCCGCGACTCGCTCAGGGACCAGCTGAAGGATTTCAATTTCCAGGTTGAAGGTGAGCAGAAGGGGCTGTGGAACAAGCTCAGGGGGAACAAGGATCCCGGCCTGAAGCTCTCCTCGGAAGAATTTGATAACCTGTCCGGGAAGCTTGAGGGAATCATCTCGGGTCTTGAGACGGTCATTTCAAAGAAGGATGAGTCCTGATTCGAGCGCTCCAGCTTTTCCGGAGGCTCTCCCTTGCGAGGGTTAGTGCTTGAAATAAACCCCCGGGTTCGTAAACTCGTGTTTCGATTTTCAGGGAGCTTCCCGATGGGAGGCTTCTCAGGAAGGATCCATTGTGGTGAGCGTAGCTCAGGTGGCTAGAGCGCTTGGTTGTGGTCCAGGAGGTCGGGGGTTCAAGTCCCCTCGCTCACCCCATTTTTACCTTCCCATTATCGAGCGGGCGCGCGTTCGCGGGTTTGCTCAGTTATTTGCTTCCATGGCGGAATAGGCCCTGGAGGTGAAACGGTCGAGGGCATCGCAGGCTCTCTCTCGCAGTCCCACGCCGGTCTTCAGCTCAGCTCCAAGCTCCAGGTACGAGGTTTTTTCGAATCGTATTCTGGCCAGGCGGGCAGACCCTCGGCGTTGGTGGTGCCGATGAGAACAGGTACGTTCGCCTGCCGGCGGGCTGCGGAAATTTATTCTCCAGGTCATTTGCGGAGTATAATTTCTCTGTGCCAAAGCAAGTAAGCGGTCCCCATTTTCTGCTCGTGATCCCCGGTGAAGAGTCCCAGCCGCGCCTGGTGATTCTTCCCGAGGGCGAGACCCTGCTCGGCCGTTCGCAGGAAAACGATATCATTCTCAAGGATTCGGCCGTTTCGCGTGAGCATGGCCGGGTGCTGCGCCAGGGAGCGATGGTTCGCTACGAGGATTTTGGTGACAGGAACATTACCTTCATTGGCTCCAGTCCAGCTCATGGCCGGGAGCTGCGGGATGGCGATGTTCTGAAAATGGGACACTCGCGCCTGGAGTTTCATTCCGGCGCCGCCCTGGCGACTCGGGCGCCGGCAAAGGCCGGCGGCATCGCCCCGCGCAGGCGTGTTTCCGATTCCTACAAGGCTAAAACCAGGTCATCCGGTCTGCCGATGGTGGTCGCGACCGCCGTGCTGGTGGGGATCATCGTGGTGATCTTTCTTTCCAGGGATCCTCCTCCGCAACAGCCGCCCGCCAGCGCGAATACGAACCTCCTCGTTCGGCGGGGACCGCCAGCCCGGAAGGAGAGCCGCCCGAAGTATCCCAAGGTGCCAGAAGTCACCAGGCCGAAGCCGGACGCGAAGCCGCCCCCGGCTGAAGCGAAGCCCGAGCCGGATGCCGGCGGACGGGATGCAGTGGCCGTAGAGACCCCGGCTCCCGCGGCGAAGAAAGAAAAGCCGCCGGCTCCGAAGCCCGTTGTCGTGAGGCCGGTGGTTCCGAAGAATGCAGAGGAGGCCTACTTCGAGGCCCACGTCGTTCCCTTTCTCTCAAAGTACTGCAACTCATGTCACAACCAGGAGAAGAAGAAGGGTGAGTTGGCGCTCAATGGTTATCTTGTCGCTTCCGAGGCGGTTAAGGATAAGCCGGTATGGGAGGCTGTAGCCAAGAAGATCAAGGCGGCCGAGATGCCTCCGAAGAGAAGCCCGAGGCCTACAGAAGATGAGGTCTCCAAGGTCGTCGCCTGGATTGACGCGGCAGTCTTCGGACTCAACGAGGGCAAGGGGAGGGACCCCGGCCGGGTCACCATGAGGAGGCTCAACAAGGTCGAATACAACTATACGGTCCGTGATCTTGTTGGCATCGATCTCGACCTGGCCGATGCTTTTCCCGCCGATGAGATCGGCTATGGATTCGATAACATCAGCGACCTGCTCTCGATCCCGCCGCTGTTGATGGAGAAATACCTCAAGGCGGGCGAGAAGATCGTGGAGGCGGCCTGGTCTAAAGATGAATCCCGCGAGCGGATCCTGATCTGCTCGCCGAAAAAGAAGAGCGAGATAAAGACCTGCGCCAGGAAGATCATCAAGGACTTCGGGCTCAGGGCTTTTCGGCGTCCCCTGACCTCCAGCGAGACCGCGGCCCTGGTCAGTCTCGTCGAGCTTGCGGTGAAGAATGACGATGGGTTTGACAAAGGTATCCAGCTGGCGGTCCAGGCCATGCTGGTGTCTCCCCATTTTCTCTTCCGGGTAGAGATCGACACAAAGCCTGACGATCCCGAGGCGGTCCGCACCCTCAACGATTACGAACTCGCCTCACGGCTGTCCTATTTCCTCTGGAGCAGCATGCCGGACGATGAATTGTTCGAGCTCGCCCGTACGAGAAGCCTTCGAAGGCGCAGCGCGCTTGAAAAACAGGTTGTACGGATGCTTGCGGACAAGAGATCGCAGGCGCTGGTTAAAACCTTCGCCGCCCACTGGCTTGGCATCCGGACGATGAAGCTGGTCACTCCCGATGAGGAAACCTTTCCCGATTTTGATCAGCAGCTTCGGGATGCCATGTGCAGGGAGACCGAGCTCTTCTTCGAGGAGATCATGAAGAAAGACCTCAGCGTTCTCCTCTTCATTGACTCAGACTTCACCTTTCTCAACCAGCGTCTTGCCGAGCACTACGGTATTCGCGGAGTGAGCGGTGTGAAGCATCAACGTGTCGCCCTGAAGGACGGGCGCCGCGGCGGAGTCCTCACCCAGGGCACTGTTCTTACGATCACCTCCGATCCCACCCGGACCTCTCCGGTGAAGCGGGGGAAATGGATCCTCGAACAGATCCTCGGAAGCCCCCCTCCTCCTCCTCCCCCGGGGGCGGATAATTTTGCCGGCAAGGCTACCGAGGAGGGGTTGACCCTCCGCGCACGCATGAAGCTGCACCGGCAGAATCCCGAATGCGCGGTCTGCCACGAAAAGATGGACACCATCGGGCTGGGATTCGAAAGATTCGATGGGATCGGGACCTTTCGGAAAACCCAGTCCGGCACGCCGATTATTGTCAACGGCACCTTTCCGAACGGCCAGAGCTTCGAGGATGTGATCGAATTGAAGAGCCTTCTGCTGCGGCATAAGGCCGATTTCTGCCGCTGCCTGACCGAGAAAATGATGATCTTTGCCCTCGGCCGAGGGCTGGAGTATACTGATACTTCACTGGTAGATGAGATCTCGAAAGAGCTCGCTCTGAGCGGCTACCGGTTTTCGACGTTAGTGAAACAGATCGTCCTGTCTGAGAAGTTCAGAAAACGCAGAGGGGAAAAACCGCTGACCGCGGGAAAATAGGGCGGAACAAACGGCTGCAGAGATAAGCGATACCGGAGCGAAATGCTGACATGAAAACTGGAAGTCCGTTAGCCAGAAGAACGTTTCTCAGGGGTGCAGGGACAGCCATGGCGCTGCCCTTCCTTGATGCCATGCTTCCCTCGGATCTCCTGGTGAAAGCCCATGCCGCTGGAAAGAAATTTCCCCGCCGCATGGCCTTCTTCTATGTGCCCAACGGGGCGCATATGCCGGCGTGGACTCCCGAGAAGACCGGCGCGCTCAGACAGCTTCCAGAGACGCTCGCGCCGCTCAAGGATCTGCGCAGCCATATGCTCGTTCTCAGCGGATTGACCCAGGACAAGGCGCGCGCCAACGGCGATGGTCCCGGCGACCACGCCAGGTCAGCCGCCGCCTTTCTTACCGGGGCGCAGCCCAAGAAGACCAATGGAAAAGATATCAGGGTAGGGGTCTCGGTTGACCAGTACGCAGCTGCCCGCATAGGAAAAGAGACCTCCTTTCCCTCGATTGAGATCGGTTGTGATAAAGGCAAACAGACCGGAAGCTGTGATTCGGGATATAGCTGCGCCTATTCGCACAATCTTTCCTGGAAGAACGCCTCGATGCCGATGGCCAAGGAGACCAGTCCTCGCCAGCTCTTCGATCGTCTTTTCCCGAATATTTCGGAACAAAAGAACCAGGTCAATGAGCGCTACCGCAAGAGCATCCTCGATTTTGTTCTTGGTGATGCCAGGAAGCTCGGCAGGAAGCTGGGCTCGAGCGACAGCCGCAAGCTTGACGAATACCTGACCGCGGTCCGTGAAATCGAGGGCCGCCTCTCCCGGGCCCAGGCCGACAAGGAAAAGGACGGGACCCTTCGCAAGCTTCCGAAGGATGCGGAGAAGGTCGGCCAGAGTCTCCCGGGTGGAAGGCCCGGTGATTACGGCGAGCACATCAGGCTCCTCGGTGACATCATGATTCTCGCTTTCCAGGCCGACCTGACCCGGGTGGCGACCTTCATGCTGGCCAACGAGGGGAGCAATAAGAGCTATAAGCATGTTGGCGTTCCCGAGGGGCATCACTCCCTCTCTCATCATGGCAACGACAATGGCAAGCAGAACAAGATCAAGAAGATCAACAGGTTCCACATGGACCAGTTCGTCTACCTCATGAAGAAGCTCAAGGCTTCGACCGAGGGGGCCTACAGCCTCCTGGACAATTCGATGATTCTCTACGGAAGCGGCATCGGAGACGGCAATCGCCACAACCACCACGAGCTTCCGATCATCCTGATGGGCAAAGGCGGCGGCACCCTCAAGCCGGGACGTCATGTGCGCTATCCGAAGAATACGCCGCTCAACAACCTCTACATCGCCATGCTCGAGCGCATGGGCGCTCCCTGCAAGAAGCTGGGCGATTCGACGGCCCGACTGAACCAGCTCTACTCATCGAAGTTCTGATACGCCTTCACATCAGTAGCGCTCAGCGCGGTCTTTTTCCTGCCTTGCTGTTGAGCTCCCAGTGCCAGGGAAGGTCCAGGTACTGAACCCGGATCTCGTCGCCGGCCTTCAGGGCCTGCTCAAGGGCCTCATGGTAGCGGCTGGCATGGGCCAGGGCCGATCCGGCGATCGTCTCGAAATCAGAGTAGTACCATTCGTAGATCGGGCTGAGTTCGAGAAGGCCTTTGGCGGGATCGAATCGCAGCCAGGTGCTCTTTGAATGCACCAGCCGGGCCTGCTCCTGCAGCTGGCGCTCGAGCGCGGCTCCGGTGTAGGCCTCCCGGCGAAGTGGAGGACAGCCAGCGGCGGCGCAGACCAGCGCAAAGTGTATCCGTGCTTCCCGGAAATGATTCCTGATCCGATCATGCTCGATTTCATCGAGGCTCAGCTTCTTCCCTCCAAGGGACCAGCGCGGGTCCTCCCATCTCTTCTGCTCGGGGATGTCGAGGATCGATTCGATGCGGCCGTGGTACTCGAGCACCAGCCGCAGGGTGAAGGCGTTGTAGGCGTTGATCAGCAGCGCCAGGCGTTCATTCCTTCCCAGGCTGTCGAGCTTCTCGCTCCCAAGACTCGCGATATAGAGGTCTAGTTTTTCGGGGTTGGCGGCGAGGGATGGATAGTCGACCCAGCCCTCGGCGTCGACATGTGTTTTCAGCACCTGGTCAAGAAGCGAATGATCAACCACCGGGCCGGCCTCGGTGGCCTGGAAGCTCTCCACCAGTGAGGCTCGCGGAGGGCCGAAGAGGTCGATGAGGACCTGGCGCGCGGTGTTCGGCTGGAACCTGGCCAGCAGGCCACAGGAGAATAGCAGCAATCCCGCGAGGGCGAACAGGATAGTCTTGAGATCGACGCCTCTGCCGACGCGTTGGACGGGTTTCTCGAGCTCGTCGAGCGAGGCCAGCTGGGCGCGGGCCAGCCGGGTGATGTAGATTGTCGCGATCACGGTGGCGAGCAGCCCGGCTCCTCGCAGAATCCATTGCGCCACCTCGAGCGGCTCTTCACCCGCGGCCGCGCCGGCCGCCTCGCGCGAGACATAGCCGAGGTAGACATAGAGAAAGGTGCCAGGGAGCATCGCTACCCAGCTGGAGAGCACGTAGGTCAGAAAACGAACAGGGGTGATTCCCCAGAGATAGTTCTGCAGGTTGAAGGGGATCGCCGGGGAGAGTCGCATGAGGGCGACAGTCTTCCAGCCGCCCTGTTCGAGCGCCTTGTCGATGGCCGCGAGGTACCGGTGGTTTTCGAGGAGGCTCGAGATCTTCCGCCTGGCAAGACGCCGGGCCAGGAAGAACGACAGGGCTGCGCCCACCGTGGATCCGATCGATACGGTGACGGTGCCGATTCCGAGACCAAAGGAGACGCCGGCGAAGAAGGTCAGGATCGAGCCCGGCACCATCAGCACGGTGGCGATGGAATAGGCCAGCCCATAGATGATCGGCCCCCAGGCTCCCGCGGCCTCGATGAGGGACGAGAGCCTTCTGAGCCAGGTCTCGAGTGGGAGGGCGCTCGCGCAAAGCAGGAATCCGGCGATCAGCAGCAGCGCCGACAGCCAGCGAAGGGTGGTTCCCAGGCGAATCATCCGGCTATCCGGGGGCAATCCAGGAGCTGGGGAATCAGTCTTCATCGGCTTCTCGTGCGTTGATACGGCTTGGATACGGCAATTCCGCCCCCGTGGACCTTTTAGCGCGGTCCCCGGGTTTTGAAAGAGCTTCTTAATGGTACACTAGATGGCAGGTAAGTCAGCAGTCTGTCGCTGGCTGGAGTCGAGTGGGAAATAGGCTGAATGAGTTTCCAGCAAGAGGTCTTTTGTGTACACCAGGTCCGTAATCTCCACCTGCTTCTGCGCGTTGCTGCTGCTGCCGTTAACGGCCGCCGTAGTCGAGGCGGCGCCTGAGAATGATGACTACGCCGATGCTTTGATTCTCGAAGGGGAGTCGGGCCATTGGACGGGCGAGAATCGCGGAGCGAGCCGCGAGCTTGGCGAAGAATTGCACGCCAACAACGCCGGGGGATCATCTGTCTGGTTCCGCTGGACAGCCGTCTTCACCGGCCGGCTCACCGTCTATACCTTCGGCAGTGATTTTGACACCCTGCTCGCCTCCTATACAGGGGAGGCGGTTGGCGACACGGTGCTGGTGGAGTCGAACGACGATTCCTGGGATGATTTTCAGAGCCGGATCGTTTTTCCCGTAACCCAGGGGCGGGATTATCACATCGTTGTCGATGGGTGGAATGGCAATGTCGGTAATATATTGCTCACCTGGCACCTCTCGCGTTCCGGCGGTTCGCCCGCCAATGATTCGTTTTCCGCGGGCCAGGAGGTCGCCGGGCCTTCGGGGATGGAGATTGGAAGCAATGTGGGCTCATCCCGTGAAGCGGAGGAGCCCTATCACCTCGGCCAGATCCCCGGCCGCTCGGTCTGGTACACCTGGACCCCGGCGAATGATGGGGAGGCATCTTTCAGCACAGATGGCAGCGGCTTCGACACCCTGCTCGCGGTCTATACCGGCGACTCGGTAGACACCCTCGAGCGGATTACCCAGAATGATGATGTGGACGAGGTCGGGACCCCGGGGTTCAGCCGGGTGATGTTTCGTGTCACTGCGGGAGTTCCCTACCACGTGGTTGTTGATGGCCAGAACGAGGATGTCGGCGTCTTCATCCTGCGCTGGGTTTTCTCTATTCCCTGCGATCCGCCCGAGCGTCCTGGAGCGCCGGTGCCCGCCGACGCCTCGGTGGAGGTTGGCCGGAGCCTGACCCTGGAGTGGAACCAGGCACGGCAGGTGGCTGCCCGGATTGTCTATGGAGAAGATGATCGGATGGAGGCCTTCGCGGTCATCGAGGAAGCTCGCCGGGAGGCGCTCGAGTCTGTCGCCATGGTCGTCAACCGGTCCGATCTCCTCGAGAATCCTGATGGCACCTTCAGCCTTCCCGCCCGGACACTTGGGGAGACGGCCTCCTTCTGCGAGTCGGAGAGATTTGTCGACCAGCCGAATCCCGGGGTCTGCACAGCCTTCCTGGTGGGACCCGACCTGCTGGCCACTAGTGGCCAGTGCGTCTCGGATGATTCAGATTGTGGAAGGTTCGCGTTCGTCTTCGGCTGCAGGATGGCGGAGCCGGGGGTTCCCATCCTGGAGTTCGACGCGTCCCAGGTCTATTTCTGTGAGGGAATTCTTCAGAATCGTGTGGAGGAGCAGGGCGCGGATTGGGCGGTCGTCCGGGTCGACCGGGCGGTCGAGGATCGGGCGCCCTTCGCGGTCAGGCGAGAGGGCCGGGTCGAGGAAGGCCAGGAGCTGCTGGCGATCGGACACCCCTTCGGACTTCCTCTGAAAGTTTCCGATGGCGCCGTGGTCAGGGATAACCGCCAGCCTGAAATCTTTGTCGCCAATATCGACGCGGCCTACGGAGGCCCTGGGCGGGGAAGCTCCGGTTCACCCATCCTCGACGCGCAGACCCTGATGGTCGAGGGAGTTCTCGTGCGGGGCGAGGAAGATGTCATCGAGGAAAACGGCTGCTTCGTGACCCTGCGTTGCGGGGATGAGGTCTGTCGTGGAGAGGACGTTACCCGGGCGGAAGAATTCCAGCACCTGGTCCCGCCCAATCTCGACAATATCATCTACGAGGTCTGGATGGGGCCCTGCGGCGGGCTGACCAAGATCGGGGAGACGAGGTCGACCAGCTGGGTGATCGAGGAGAGGCTCGACAGGGCCACTCCCTATTGCTGGCGCATCGTGGCGCGCAATGAATGCGGAAGGGTCTTCGGTCCAAGCTGGAGCTTTATCACCACGGCGGCGCTCGACCCGGTCTTTCGCCGCGGCGATGTGAACCAGGATGAGCTGGCCAACCTCAGTGACGCCATCGGGATCCTCAATTATCTCTTCCTCGAAGGAGACACACCCGGCTGTCTCAACACCGCGGATGTCGATGATTCAGGGCAGGTGGATATCACCGACGGTGTCTATCTCCTGAACTATCTTTTCATCGGCGGCGCTCCTCCACCTGAGCCCCTGGACGCCTGCGACATCGACATCACTCCGGATGTCGGCCTGGGCTGCGAGTTCTATACGCCCTGCGGTTTCTGAGGGAGACCGGGCTGCGAATCAGAGCCCGACGATGTTGTAGCCGCAGTCGACGTAGATCACCTCCCCGGTGATGCCGCTCGAGAGGTCGCTGGCGAGGAAGACAGATGCGCCGGCAACCTCCTCGGTCTCGACGTTGCGTTTCAGGGGCGCGCGCTCGGCCACCTGTCCGAGGATGTCGGTGAAACCCGAGATGCCCCGGGCGGCGAGAGTATTGATCGGGCCCGCCGAGATGGCGTTGACCCGGATTCCCTTTTCTCCAAGGTCGGCGGCCAGGTAGCGGACCGATGATTCCAGCGCGGCCTTGGCCACGCCCATGACGTTGTAGTTCTTCACCGCGCGTTCGCTGCCGAGGTAGGTGAGGGTCTGGATGCTGCCGCCATCTTTCATCAGCGGCGCGGCCATACGCGATACCGCGGTCAGGGAATAGGAACTCACCTCCTGGGCGAGGAGGTAGCCCTCGCGCGAGGTCTGGCTGAAGCCGCACTCGAGATCTTCCCGGTTGGCAAAGGCCAGGCAATGGACGAGGAAATCGATCGAGCCGAAGTCCCGGCTGAGGCCTTCGCCCAGGGCGGCAACCTGTTCATCGTCGGTCACGTCACAGGGGAAGAGAGAGCATTCGGCGGGCAGGGTTGAGACGAGATCTTCGACCCGGCCCTTCAGCTTCTCATTCTGGTAGGTGAAGGCCAGTTCCGCGCCGGCGTCACTCATACCTTTCGAGATTGCCCAGGCGATGCTGCGTTTGTTGGCAACGCCCAGGACAACGCCTTTTTTCCCCTGGAGCAGGTTTGTCTCAGTCATGGGTCTTTCCTGGAAAAAAGGGTGAAATTCGAGGCAAATATATTCGGTCGTTCGAAGAAACGGCCTGAGCGTGCGTCAGGGCCGGAATTGTGATAGATTTGAACTGGCTGGGCAAGATTTTCTTTGCCGATGGGCTCATCTGAGGGCTATATTCGGCAGTTAAGCGTTGTCGTGCGGCAACGGTGCCAGTCACGGCTAAAACCCGGTTGAATAGCATATTTGGGGTTCGCAAAGATGAAGACTCTTCGTTCTAGACCTAGATCAACCCGCAGACGCTCCAGAGCGTCCTGCGCCCGTTGTCGGCTGGCTCGAAGATCCCGCATCTGAGAAAACGCCAGGGGGCCGAGAGGAATTCCCGGACCCCGGCGAAGCGGAAACAACCAGATCTTTGAAGGCCAGCCCACTCCGGAATCAGTCACTGGAGTCGGGTTTTTTCGTTTCACGCCCCCATTTACCAGCTAATACCAGGATTTAAAGTCTCGTGGAAAACATAGAAGTACTCAAACACGCTCTCCCCTACATCAGGCAGTACCGCGAGAAGACCTTTATCATCAAGGTCGGCGGCGAATTGTTGCAGGCCGATGGTTTTCTTGATCGTCTCAGCCACGATGTCGCCCTGCTCTACCAGCTGAATATTCGCGTGGTCATTATCCACGGCGGCGGTCCCCAGCTTTCTCAGATGGCGGAGAAGATCGGGATTGAGAGCGTCAAGGTCAACGGGCGCAGGATCACCGACGACCGCATGATCGAGGTGGCCAATATGGTTTTCAGCGGCGCCTCCACCGACATCCTGGGGGCTCTGCGCAGTCACGGGACACCCGCGGTCGGCCTCTCCGGGGTCGATGGAGACCTGGTCCAGGCCACGAGGCGGCCGCCGGTGAAGCTGGTTGACAGGGAAACGGGAGAGGAGAAGGAGGTCGACTGCCAGAACGTCGGCGACATCGATGTGGTGGATTCCAAGGTTCTGAATGTCCTTCTCGATAATCGATTCGTTCCCGTGGTCGCGCCGCTGGGAGCCGATCACGCCGGCAACGTGCTCAACATCAACGCCGACACCATCGCCTCCATGGTCTCCGCGGCCATGCCAGCCGAGAAGCTCTTCCTGCTGACGAATGTGGGTGGAGTTCTCAAGGATATAGATGATCCTTCGAGCCGTATCAGCTATCTCACAGAGTCAAGCGCTGAGAGCCTGCTCGCCGACGGGGGCGTCTCGGGCGGCATGATGCCGAAGCTGCAGTCGGCTGTCGACGCCGTGCGCGCGGGAGTGAAGCGGGCTCATATTATTGATGGCCTGGCGGACAACTCGCTCCTCTTCGAGGTCTTCACCAAGAAGGGGACCGGCACGATGGTCATCAGCGATAGCGCCGAGTCCGAATACCTGGAGCAGGGATGATGCGAAGCGGACGATTCGAAAAAGGCATGGCCGACAATATGCGGAGTCTCAACGCCTCCATCAGCTTCGATAAGCGGTTCTACCGCGAAGATATCGAGGCCAGCAAGGCCTGGGCGCGCGGTCTGTCGGGGCTTGGCTTTCTCTCCGAGGATGAGCTGGGCCAGATCTGCTCAGGGCTGGACCTGGTCGCCGGCGAGATCGAGTCGGGAAGCTTCACCTTCAGCGAAGAGCTTGAGGACATCCACATGAACGTCGAGGCCCGGTTGAGCGAGCTCATCGGGGAGGCGGGGGCGAAGCTGCATACCGGCAGGAGCCGCAATGACCAGGTGGCGACGGACTTCCGTCTCTATGTGAAGCGGGCCGCTGAAGAAGCCGCCGATGCCATCGGGGCACTGATGAAGGCGGTCGTCGAGAGCGCTGAGGCGTGCCAGGATGTCGTTATTCCCGCCTACACTCACCTGCAGCGCGCCCAGCCGGTGCTCTTTTCCCATCACCTGCTGGCCTATGTAGAGATGCTCGAGCGCGACAGGCGCCGGTTCCTCTGGGCCGCGGAGCAGGCCGACTCCTGCCCGCTGGGCTCGGGAGCCTGTGTCGGTAACCAGTTTGGCATCGACAGGGAGAAGCTGCAGGAGGATCTGGGCTTCAGCTCGTTGACCTCTAATTCGCTCGATGGAGTGAGCGACCGGGATTTTGCCTGCGATTTTCTCTACGCCGCCTCCATGCTGATGGTTCACCTTTCGCGTTTCAGCGAGGACATCATCCTCTGGATGACCAGCGAATTCGGCTTCGTGCGCCTGGACGATTCGGTTACCTCCGGCAGCTCGATGCTTCCGCAGAAGAAGAATCCCGATGCCTGCGAACTGGCCCGCGGTAAGACCGGCCGGGTTGTGGGTCACCTCATCGGGCTGCTGACCTGCCTGAAGGGATTGCCGCTGTCCTACAATAAGGATCTGCAGGAGGACAAGGAGGGGGTCTTTGATACTCATGATACCCTGCTTGGCATTCTTGGGGTGTTTACGACGATGGTCGAGACCATGCAGGTTGACCGGGAGCGTACAGCCGGAAGCCTCGAGGGCGGGTATCTCGAGGCGCTTGGAGTCGCGGACTACCTGACCCGAAAGGGTGTGCCTTTCCGGGAGGCGCACGACCTTGCCGGCAGCTGTGTGAGGCGCGCGGAGGAGCTGAAGCTGTCGCTTCCGTCTCTTCCGCTCCCGGAGTACCGCTCCATCCACGAGGCCTTCGAGGAGGATCTCTTCGAGGCGATCTCGGTCGAGGGTTCGCTCGCCGACAAGGATGTGCCCGGGGGTACCGCCCCGAGCCAGGTCGCCGCGCAGCTCGAGCGCTGGAGGGAGGCGCTCAAATGATCATGGGCCAGGTAAAGAAACAGAACCAGGAGACCGGCGCGGTTGCCGGTCGGATTAACGCGCTTCAGGCGCGATTCCAGAAGGACCACGGATAATCAAATGAACCAGGCCAGGAAAATCGTTCTAGCTTATTCCGGAGGACTTGACACCTCCTATTGCATTCCCTACCTGCGCGAGCAGAAGGGCTTTGAGGTCGTGACCGTCACGGTTGACACAGGTGGCTTTGATGCCGCCGAGCTCGCCGAGATCGAGGAACGCTCAAGCTCCCTGGGAGCCATCGAGCACTACACCATCGACGCTCGCCAGGAGGTCTTCGACCGCTGGGTGAGCTACCTGGTGAAGGGCAATGTGCTCCGCGGCCAGGTCTATCCACTGGCGGTGGCGGCCGAACGCGTGGTGCAGGCCGAGGTCATCGCCCGCAAGGTGAAGGAGACGGGAGCGGATGCCGTCGCGCATGGCTCCACGGGCGCCGGCAATGACCAGGTTCGCTTCGATACCGCCTTTCATGTGCTGATTCCGGGAATCGAGATTGTCACTCCCACCAGGGATGAGAAACTCAGCAGGGAGGAGGAGTACGACTTCCTGAAGGAGCGGGGTGTCGATATTGACCCGAGCGTTCGCGAATACTCGATCAATTCAGGGCTGTGGGGATCGACGATCGGCGGCGGTGTGACACACGACTCCGGCAGCGAGATTCCGCGTGATGTCTTTGAGCAGGCGGTGGCTACCGATGAGGTGGAAGGTGGCGAGCTGCTCGAGATCGGCTTCGAGAAGGGAGTACCGGTTGCGCTTGGCGGTGAGACGCTCAATGGCGTCGACCTGGTAAATAAGCTGGGTGAACTCTGCCGGGGCTACAGGGTCGGACTCGGAGTTCATATCGGAGATACGGTCCTTGGCATCAAGGGGCGGATCGCGTTTGAGGCCGGCGCGGCGATCGTGCTCATCCACGCGCACCGTGAGCTCGAGAAGATAACCCTGACAGACTGGCAGCGTTTCTGGAAGGATCACATGGCATCCTTCTACGGCAAGCTGCTGCACGAGGGCCAGGCCTTCGAGCCGGTGCTCAGGGATATTGAGGCGATGATCGACTCTTCCCAGGAGCGCGTGACCGGCTCGGCCGGGGTGCGCCTGGGCCCGGGAACCTTCAACGTGGTCACGACCTCGAGTCCCTGTACCATGGCGGGCGCGGAGGCCGGCGTCTACGGTGAGATGCCCAAGCTCTGGGAGGGGGCCGACGTTCGAGGCTATTCGACAATTTCAGCGATTCCTTCCCGGCTCTACAGGAGCGCCGGGGAGAATGATTCACCTGGTGGCGAGTGAGCGTTCAGGGAGGGTGAGATGACAAATCCGGCAAATGACCAGCTGAGGGTAGGTGTTTTCGGAGGCTCCGGTTATATCGGCGCCGAGCTCCTGCGCTATCTCAGCGTCCATCCCGCCGTGTCCCTTTCCTGGGTGACGGCGCATTCGAAGACGGGGCTGGAGATTGGCGATGTGCTGCCAAATCTAAAGGGGGCGGTGCCCGGAGTCTTTGTGTCCCAGGAGGAGGGCGAGCAGAGGATCTCCGAGGTTGACGTCGCCTTTGCGGCCCTTCCCCACAATGAATCCCAGCGCCTGGTGCCAAGGCTTGCCGAGGCCAATGCCGAGGTGCGATTCATCGACATGGCTGGGGATTTCCGCACCAATGACGCTCCGGGCTACGAGAAATACTATGGCTGCGAGCATGGAGCTGTGGATTGGCTGCCGCGTTTTACCTACGGTTTTACCGAGTTCCAGCGAGACAAGGTGAGCGACGCCCGCCTCGTGGCGAACCCCGGTTGCTTCGCCACCGGCATGCTGCTGGCGCTGGCTCCCCTGGCCGCCTCCGGGCGGCTGGCGGGAGATGTCTGTCTTCTCGGCTTGACGGGTTCCTCGGGCTCGGGGAACAAGCCGAGTCCGACCACGCATCATCCCGAGCGTTTCAGCAACGTGCGCTCCTACAAACCGCTGGCTCACCAGCATTTGCTGGAGGTTGAGGCGTTTCTCGGGGGGCTTGCGGACTCCGATTTCAGCCTGCAGTTCGTGCCCCAGTCGGGTCCCTTCGTGCGCGGCATCTTCACGACCGTCTTCACCCCGGGGGTTGGCGCTGCCGAGCTCACGAAAATCTACACCGATGCCTATGCCGGGGAGGATCTCGTGGATGTCATCGAGGGTTCTCCAGATCTCCGCTGGGTTCAGGGCTCCCCGAGGTCCTGGGTAGGGGTAGGCGGCGAGGCAGATAATGGCGTGGTGTTTACCGTGATCGACAACCTCGGCAAGGGAGCCGCGAGCCAGGGTGTGCAGAATATGAACCTGATGTGTGGCCTGGATGAGACCGAGGGTCTTCGTGCGCCGGGTGGATTTGTTTGACGGCCGCGGACGTGCCCGGTTGGAAGCAACAGGAGAATCAAGCAGGATGAATTCAAAAGAAACCGAGGATCGCTACATCCTTCCGACCTACAACAATATTCGTTTTCCCCTGAGCTTCGTTCGCGCCAGGGGAAGCTATGTCGAGGACGACACCGGCGCCCGGTATCTCGATCTCTACGGAGGACACGCCGTCTGCGTTCTGGGACACTCCCATCCGAAATGGGTCGAGGCCATCGCGGAGCAGGCCGCCACCTTTGATTTTTACTCTAATCTCTGCTATTGCCCGATCCGGGCGGAGGCCGCGAAGCTCCTGGTCGAGAAGTGCTATTCCATGAGCCAGGCGTTCTTCTGCAATTCCGGCGCCGAGGCGAACGAGACAGCCCTCAAGATCGCCCGCAAGGCCACCGGCAGGAAATACATCGTATCCATGGAGGAAGACTTCCATGGCCGGACCATTGGCGCTCTCAGCGTTACGGGCTTCGAGAAGTCCCGTGATCTCTTTCCGGAGAACATTTCCCAGTGGACACGCTTTCTCCGCCTTGGCGACTTGGAGGCCCTCGAGGCTCTTGATCCGGATGAGATCGCCGGCGTCATTCTCGAACCTATCCAGAGCGTCGTTGGCGTCAAGATGGCCAAGCCGGACTATTACAGGGGGCTTCGCGATTGGTGCGACCGCACCGGGGCTGTGCTGATCTTCGACGAGGTGCAGACCGGAAACGGTCGTACCGGAAAATG
>CBFHWB010000067.1:0-20443 GCA_965659285.1 Planctomycetota bacterium
GGCGAGGAGCTCGTCTCCGTTTTTCTTCAGGCCCGTGACCCGGGCCAGGAGGATCCCCGCCTCGCTCACCAGGAAGCGGCCCGGTTCAAACCAGAGCTCGACCTCCCGGCCGCAGCTCCTGGTGAAGTTCCTGTAGGCCGGCGCGAGCCGGTCGGCAAGCTCAGCGAGGTTGACCACCTGGTCCTCTTCCCGGTGGGGAACCTTGATACCGCCGCCGAAATCGAGATATTCAAGAGAGGGGAAGCGCTCGGCGGCCTTAAAGAGTGTCTTCGCGGCCGCGGTAAATACGTCCGCGTCGAGGATCACCGAGCTCGAGTGTACATGCAGTCCTTCGACTCGGAGGTCGCCTGCTTCGACGAGCTTCACCGCCCTCTCGAGCTCCTCCGCCGAGATACCGAACTTGGACTCCTCGTACCAGCGGGCCGCGTTATCTCCCGCAATCACAGCGGGCTTGAGGCGCAGGCAGCAGGGGACGTCGTCATGGCGACCCGAGAATTTCTCCAGCGCGCCGAAGTTGTCGATGTTGATTCTCGCTCCGAGCTCAACGGCCAGGTCGAGGTCGGCCTCGGAGGGGAAGCTGGGCGTGAAGAGGATGTCGCGCGGGACGAACCCCGCCCTCAGGCCAAGCTCGATTTCCTGGACCGAAACCGCGTCGAGGCCGGCTCCTGCTTCTTTCAGCAGGCGCAGTACCTCGACAGGGCTGAGAGCCTTGGCGGCGTACAGGATCCTGTGGGGGAGCTCGGCGAAGGCGGCTCGGAAGGTTTCGAGTTGCCGAAGAATCACCTCTGCGTCGTAGACATACAGCGGCGAGCCGTAGGTCTCACAGAGGTCCGCCGGGTCGAATCCACTGAAGAAGTTCATTCCAGGAGGGGCGTTCATGGGAGAGCTATTCCTCCAGGGAGCAGAGGCTCTCGAGGTCGAGGATCCTGAGAGCCTCGAGTCGATCGAGCAGCTCGTGAACGCGGTTCCTGCTCCTGGCGTAGTCTCGTCCCGAGAGCAGGTCGAGATGCCAGCAGACCTGGCCGTGAGCTCCCCAGTGAATCGAGGCCGGCAGGAGACTTCGCTCTGTTTTGTCGAAGGCGCGTACGGAGTTGTAGTCGGCAAGGAAGCGTCCGAGGAGGTCGGGTTCCAGGCGGTTGTCGATGAAGCAGAAGCCGTTGATGGCGGTGCCGACGTCGAAGAGGAAGCTGTCGATGCAGCACTCCTCGAAATCGATGATGGCCTCGAGCCGGTTCTCTCTGAAGATCGTGTTTTCGGGGAAGAGGTCGGCTTGGATCAGCCCTCCCGGAAGGGGCTCGTCTCCCAGCAGGTCGCGCAGGCGGGCGGTCTCATCGAGAAATCTGCCGAGGATCTGTCGATCACCATGGACGGATTCACCGAAGCGTGAGGCCAGTTCCTGGCTGTTATCGAGCTGGACGAAGTTGGTTTTTTCGAAGCCCTCGGGCGGCTCGATGCTGTGGAGCTCGGCAAGCGCGCCGGCCGCCTCGGCCGCGGTCTCAGGCGTGAGCCCCGGCTCCTCTCCCTTGATAAAGCTGTAGAGGACCACGGTACCTGAAGGGGTCGTTGAGATAAGCTCTCCATCATCGCGTCGGATGGGATAGGAGGCCCGGAAACCCCTGGTCTCGAGGCGTTCGAGGACCTTCAGCTCACCGGCGATGTCGCTTTCGGATTTCTGCCGACAGATCCTGTACAGGAAGGTTCCGCTGGCGGTCTCGAGGGCGTAGTTGGTGTTGGCGTAGCCCTCGGGCAGGGGGCGCAGGGACACGACATCTCCGAGCCCGTAGCTCTTCGCGAGTACGCGAGCCTCTTCCAATACAGGACCGCAGTCCTGACCGCTGGTTCCGATTGCTGTCATATCGTCAAGTCCTCAGCCGTCTCTTGTACCATAAGAGAGGCGAGGTCTCGACTGGACCGGTGAAGAGGCCGTTTCCCGAAGGCGGGAGCCGCTGCTATTTTCCGGAGATGAGCTCGAGCTTCTGGCCGCGTTCGAAGGCAGTCCCATCGAGGATGCTGGCGACGCTGTAGCGGTCGGCCACCTCGAGTACGAGGAGGGTTCCGACGATATCGCCTGCCGAGCGGCCCAGGAGATCTCCGGTCTCAGGATCCCGGACCATTTCCCCGCCCTTGCGCACGTGCCAGCGGCTGCCGATCTTCATCTTTCGGTCCTTGCCTCCGCTGAGCATGATCGTTCTGCCGTCGACGCTGGCGATGGTCGGCTGCCAGAGCTTCTGGCCGAGGACCTCGCTGACCGAGGAGACACCCTCATCGAGAGCCTCCCGGAGCGCCTCGCCCAGGGGGGTCTGGAAGAAGTGGGTGCCGCCGAAGGTGACGTTCTTGTAGTTGGTGGCTGCCGCCGTTTCACCGATGTAGGTCTTACCGGTGACGACCTGGCTGAAGAGAATTTCGCCCGACTCGACCTCGGTGACCTTCAGCGCGATGCTCACCACGGCGTGCATTCCTCCGCCGCCGAGGCGCAGGGAGCCGAGACCCAGGTCGAGGCCCGACTGGTTGACGTTGGCGAACTCAGTGATGGAGCCTTTCACCAGGTAGCGCGCGTTCTTCAGCCTGTTGACCGGCACCTTTCGTTCAGCACGGGTGATACCGGTGCTCTGCAACTGCTGCTCTTTCATGACGGCATCGAGATGCTCGCGTTCGAGTACCCTGAACTGTCCGGTGCGGTAGAGTGAGTCCGAGAGCAGCTCAGCCACGGATTCTCCAAGCCTCCAGTTGAGTGGGGCGTTGGAGCGGTTCTCGAAGGTAATGACCGCCAGCGCCGGCTTGTCGTATTTGTAGTCCTTGCGGGCGCTCCAGGACATGGAGGAGCAGCCGGTCAGGGTCAGCAGGAAAACGAGAGCCAGTCGTGATCTGGTCATGGGGGATTCCACTCATTAAAAAGGTGGTGGTTGGATACAGATGGACGGGGGAGGGAGAAATTAAATCCTCCCCCGTATCACCATCTATCGGCTCATCAGGCTGAAATGTTTTGACCTGTCATCCGTTATCGGACCCGGGTGGGCGTGCCCGGGCCAGCGGAGGATCCGAGCCCTGGCCCATCGGGCGCAGGTCATTGAAAAGAAGAGAAATCCCCTTCCTGCCAATTTGTCATGCTTGTTTTCCAAGTCCGCATGAAATCAAAAACTACCCCTGTCAAAATGGCACTAAATGACACTGTCTGAAACAGTAGTTATTTCATAAGCCTTTATAAATTCTTGTATTACATACTTTGGTACAGGCTTTGCGTTAGTACTCCATAGAAAGGAGGTCGAACATGAACCAGAATCAATGGACCATCAAATCACAGGAGGCTCTCCAGGGAGCCCAGGTTTTTGCTGAGGACCGCGGTCATCCGGAGCTCACCGTGGAGCATCTTCTCAGTGCCATGATCGTAGATGGAGAAGGGCTTGCCTGCCGTCTCCTGAACCACATGGAGGTATCGGTGCCTTCCCTGCGTCAGAAGCTCTCAGACGCTCTGGGAAGTTTGCCTGAGACCACAGGGGGGACTGAGTTGAGGCCCAGCGCGGAGCTCGCCCGGGCGCTCGATTCGGCGGCGAAAGAGGCCCGCAGACTCAAGGACGAGTATGTCAGCATAGAACATCTCCTGCTGGGGATCCTCAAGGGAGCTTCCGGTTCGATGGCTGGTCGCCTTCTTGAGGAGGAGGGAGTCAACCCGGCCAGATTCGAGGAGACCCTTGTTCGTGTCAGGGGAAGCCAGCGGGTTACCAGCCCCGATCCCGAGTCAACCTACGAGGCTCTTGAGCGCTACGGGCGCGACCTGGTCGACCTGGCTCGCAAGGGAGGCCTGGACCCGGTCATCGGCCGTGACGAGGAGATCCGCCGGATCATCCGAATCCTTTCACGCAAGACCAAGAACAACCCCGTGCTCATCGGCGAGCCCGGGGTCGGCAAGACGGCCATCGTCGAGGGGCTCGCCCAGCGCATCGTGCGCGGCGATGTTCCCGAGGGACTCAAGGACCGGACGATCTTCTCGCTCGATCTCGGATCCCTGATCGCCGGTGCGAAGTACCGTGGCGAGTTCGAGGAGCGCCTGAAGGCGGTCCTCAAGGAGATCCAGGACAGCGAGGGACGCATCCTGCTCTTCATCGACGAGCTGCACAACATCGTCGGCGCGGGCAAGACCGATGGGGCCATGGATGCGGGCAATCTTCTCAAGCCCATGCTCGCCCGCGGCGAGCTCCACTGTATCGGGGCGACAACGCTGGATGAGTACCGCCAGCATCTCGAGAAGGATGCCGCTCTCGAGCGCCGCTTCCAGCCGGTGGTCTGCGAGCCGCCGACGGTCGAGGACACGATCTCGATCCTTCGCGGTCTGCAGGAACGCTTCGAGGTCCACCACGGAGTCCGGATCCAGGACGCCGCCCTGGTCGCCTCGGCGACACTCTCGAATCGTTATATCAGCGACCGCTTCCTGCCGGACAAGGCGATCGATCTCATGGACGAGGCGGCAGCCAGTGTCCGGACCGAGATCGACAGCATGCCGGGGGAACTCGATCACCTGACCCGCCGGCAGCTGCAGCTCGAGATCGAGCTCGAGTCGCTCAAGCGGGAGAAGGACAAGGCCTCGAAGCAGCGCCGCAGGAAGATCAAGAAGGAGGTCGCCGACCTGAAGGGGCGCGTAGGCGCCCTGCGCTCCCAGTGGGAGAAGGAGAAGGCCGAGATCCAGGAGGTGCGCGCTCTGCGTGAGAAGATGGACGCGACCCGGCTCGAAATCGGGAAGGCCGAGCGGGAACAGGACCTTTCTCGCGCCGCCGAGCTCCAGCATGGCAGGCTTCCCGAGCTCGAGAAGGAGCTCAAGGACAAGGAAGAGGCCATTTCAGCCCGCGAGGGCGGTGATTGTCTCGTTCGAGAAGAGGTGACCTCGGAGGAGGTCGCATCGATCGTGGCCCACTGGACAGGGATCCCTGTGACACGCCTTCTCGAGGGCGAGCGCGAACGGTTGCTCTGCCTGGGAGAGGAGCTTCACAAGCGGGTGATCGGCCAGGAGGAGGCGGTCGAGGCGGTCTCAGAGGCAGTGCTGCGGGCCCGCGCGGGCCTGAAGGATCCCTCGCGGCCGATCGGTTCCTTCCTGTTCCTCGGGCCCACCGGCGTGGGTAAGACGGAGCTCGCCCGGGCGCTGGCCGAGACGCTCTTTGATTCCGAGGACAACATCGTCCGCATCGACATGAGCGAGTACATGGAGAAGCACTCGGTGGCGAGGCTCATCGGAGCGCCTCCGGGCTATGTCGGCTACGACGAAGGTGGCCAGCTCACCGAGGCCGTGCGCCGACGGCCCTACGCGGTGGTGCTTCTCGACGAGATCGAGAAGGCCCACCCCGATGTGTTCAATGTCCTGCTGCAGGTGATCGACGACGGCCGCCTGACCGACAACCAGGGCCGGACGGTCGACTTCAAGAACTGCGTTCTGCTCATGACCTCGAATATCGGCAGCCAGGTACTTACCGAGTCGGCCGCTGAGGAGGGCACGATCAAGGAGGGCACCCGCCGGGAGGTCATGAACCACCTGCGCGACGCCTTCCGGCCGGAGTTCCTCAACCGGGTGGACGAGACAGTACTGTTCTCGCCGCTGACCCGGAGCGAGATCACCGAGATCACCGCGCTTCAGTTCGAGCGGATCTCCGAGAGACTTCTCGACCGCATGATTCGTATCGAGGCTTCCGACGAGGCGATCGCGCATATCGGAGAGGCGGCCTGGGATCCGGTCTACGGCGCCCGGCCGATCAAGCGCTACCTGCAGAAGCACGTCGAGTCGGCCCTGGCCAGGAAGCTGGTCGAGGGGGGAGTACCGGAGGGCTCGCTCGTCAGGATGGTCCTGAAGGATAGCGATGACGAAACCAGCGGCGTCGATGCCGAAGGCGAGGTGCGCGCCCTGAAGCTCAAGGAGCTCGATTTCGAGATCGAGGCGCCTGTGGAGACAGCGAAGGCGGAGGCGCGAGAAGGCGAAGACACTCCGCCGGAGGCGAAGTCAGCCTGAGGCCGCCGCCGCAAAGGAACACCGGGGTCTTCTTCTCAGCTGGAGGAGGCCCCGGCTTTCCTGTTCTTGAGCTGGTCGATGAGCACCGCCACGAGGATCAGCAGGCCGAAGACGACCATCTGCGGGTAGGTCGTTACACCGGTCAGGTTCATTCCGTTGGCGATGACGCCCAGGATCAGGGCGCCGACCAGGGTGCCCATGATCTTGCCGGAGCCACCGGCGAGGCTGGTTCCACCGACGACCACCGCGGCGATGATCTGCAATTCATAGCCGACGCCGCTCTTCGCGCTACCCGCGCCATACAGGGATGAGTTGACCACTCCGCCGAGTCCGGCCAGCGCCCCGCAAATGGTGTAGACGATGATCAGCACGCGTTTTACGGGTACTCCCGAGAGGTGGGCGGCTTCCCGGTTTCCCCCGACAGCGTAGATGTGGCGGCCCAGCACGGTGCGGGTCATTAGCAGGTGGGCCAGCAGGTAGAGCAGGATCATCAGGATGACCGAATTGGGGATTCCCAAGAGAGAACGCCCCGCGCCGAGGAACCGGTAGCTTTCAGCCTCGATAACGACATCCGAAGGACCACCCGCGATGATGAAAGACAGGCCGCGTGCTATGGACATGATGCTCAAGGTGACGATGAAAGGATGGATTCCGAAGGCAGTCACCATGACTCCGGAAAAGGCGCCGAGGATTCCGCACGCCGCAATGCCCAGCAGGGCGCAGCCCAGCAGCAGGAAGACCCCGCTCTCCGGGTCGATGCCGAGCTCCCGGGCCGCGCAGGCCACGATGACTCCGGAGAACGCGATCAGGCTGCCGACGGAGAGATCGATACCGGTGGTGATGATCACCATGGTCATGCCGATGGCGATGATGGCGATGACCGAGATCATATTGAGGATGTCCATCAGGTTCGACATCTTGAGAAAGACCGGCTTGCGTACGCTCGGGGGCTTGATCACCCTTGCGGATTCCAGGGCCGGTTGGCTGGAGGTGAGGGCTTTGAACTGGTCTCCGGCCAGGACTCCCTGGGCGGAGAAGTGGTGCGTGGCGACCACATCGAGCTTCGTTCCCGCGGCACCGATCTCCTCGAGCTTCTTGCGCACCGCGCTGGGCTTACCGGTGATCTTTCCGAGGATGTTCGCCCCGGAGCGCTTCAACTCCTCTTCGAGGGCGGCGGCGTAGCGGAGATCCTCTTCTCCGGACCGAACCACGACGAGCACATTGGGATTCCCGGGGTATTCACGGGCGATTTGACGCGCCAATTCCCGCGCGGCGCCCTCGTCTGTCGGATGCTGGTCGTCGAGAGTGGCTATGCTGAAGAATACACAAAGCAGGAGGAGCACGAAGAGGGTGCCGAACCGGGAGACCAGCTTCAAGGGAGAACGTCCTGCCTGGCTTGAGCTCATTTCAGCTCGGGATCCTTGTCGGCATCGGCCTTGCGGTAGAGGTAGGTCGGGATCAGGACCTTTTCTTCAAACTCTTCCCCGTTGAGGTATTTGATGATGTTCTGAACGGAGGTTTTTCCCATCTTGACCGGGAATTGGATGGGGTCGGCGAAGAACTTTCCATCCTTGATGGCCTGCTTCCCGGCCAGCTCTCCATCGAAGCCGATGATCTTGACCTGGCCGACCTTCTTGGCCTGCTCGAGAGCCGTATAGGCTCCCAGTGCCGAGGGGTCGTTGATCGCGAAGATGGCCGCGAGATCGGGATGCGCCTGCAGCGCCGCCGAGGCGGATTTGAACCCCTGGTCCTTCGCTCCGCCGCCATCGAGCTCCGCCGCGATCTCGATCCGGCCCTCGGTGCGTCCTTCGTTGTGGGCGTTGATCTCCTTCATGAAGCCGTCGACTCTCAGCACGCAGGAGTTGGCCTGCTTGAAGTGGAGGACCAGGACTTTGCCGCCGGTTTCACCCAGCAGTTCGATCATCGCCTTGCCGGCGAGCTGTCCTCCCTGGAAGTTGTCGGTGCCGATGTGGCCGGTGATCTTGACGCCCTCGGCGACGCATTGGAGGTCGCAGGTAAATACGGGAATCCCCGCCTTGTTGGCCTTCTGGATCGCGGGTCCGACCGAGAGCCTGTCACAGGGATTGAGGATGATCGCCTGGGCGCCCTGGACAATGTAGCTGTCAATGTGCTCGGCCTGGAGCTTGCCGTCACTGTTCGCATCGTTGACGGCGACATCAAAGCCGTTGAGCCCGGCTTCCTCCGTGATGCTGTCGGCGATAATCTTGAAAAAAGGGTTGGTCAGGGACATCGCCGAGTAGCCGATGAGCCCCTTCTTTTTCGGTCCACCGCCGTCATCCGAAGAGCCGCCGCAGCCGCAGCAGAGCGCCGCGATGAGGATGAGCAGGAGGTGCTGGCGAATGATTTTCATGTCTCGGTTCTCCCTTTGCTGGACGGGCGCCCCCGGCGCCGCCTGTTCCCTGAAGATTAGACTGGTTTCGGCGATGGCCCGCTATCCGGGCTCACCTGGCCCTTGGACCGGTCAGCCAAGATACACCGAAACAGGTGGAAGACGGGGAACAGTTTGTTGAAAAAAAGCGCCCGGGAGAACAGGATCTACCTGTAAACAGAAACCGCTCCGGAGATATATCCTCATGTTGACTCGCTGCTGCTTCCTGTTGGTTTTGCTGGTCTGCCGCGGAGCGTCATGCGAAGACTGGCCCCAGTTCGGAGGTTCCGGCGCGAAGGGGATCTCTTCGGAGAAGGGAATCCCTGTTTCCTGGAGCGGGAAGAAGAACGTCGCCTGGAAGTTCCGACTGCCCGGATCCGGCTGGTCTTCTCCCGTGGTGGTGGCTGGCAAGGTGTACCTGAGCGCTGCAGTGGTGAAAGCGAAGAGCTCGAAGGAGACCCCCTCGCTGGTGGCGCTCTCTGTAGACTGTAAGAGCGGCAAGCTTCTCTGGCAGACGGAATTATTCGCCAAGGCGAGGTCTTCAAGGCGGCATCAGAAAAACAGTCATGCCAGCCCTACGCCGCTGGTTGACGATGGGAAGCTCTATGTTCATTTCGGCACCAATGGAACGGCCTGCCTGGACCTTGCCGGGAAGATTCTCTGGAAGAACGAAGAGCTCGTCTACAGTCCCGTGCACGGCGGCGGCAGCTCACCGGTGCGGGCAGGAGAGGTGATCGTCTTCAGCTGCGATGGCGCCTCCAACCCCTTCGTCGTCGGTCTCGACCGGAACAACGGCAAGATCCGCTGGAAGACGAGCCGCCCGAAGAGTTCAGGGAAGCTCTTCGCCTTCGCCACGGCCCTGTCGCTCGAGCTGGATGGGAAGCGGCAGATCATTCTCCCGGGAGCCAATTGGATCGCGAGCTACGATCCGGCCAACGGGAAGGAGATCTGGAGAGCCTGGCACGGCGGCTATTCCGTGGTGCCACGCCCTCTCTACGGCCATGGACTGGTCTATTTCTCGAGCAGTTTCGACCGCGCGAAGCTCTTCGCGATCCGCCCGGATGGCAAGGGCGAGGTCACCAAGACCCATATCGCCTGGGAGAGCGCCAAGTCGGCTCCCCACTCGCCGTCGCCGGTTCTCGTCGGTGATGAGCTCTATTGTGTCAGCGACCGCGGCATCGCCTCCTGTATCGAGGCTCGCACGGGGAAGCTGCACTGGCGCGAGCGTGTCGGCGGCAACTATTCGTCATCCATTCTCTCCGCCGATGGGAAAATCTACTTCCAGAGCGAGCAGGGAGAGGGAGTCGTGATCGAGGCGGGGAAGGAGTTCAAGGTGTTGTCTCGTAATAAGCTGGGCGAGAGAACCCTGGCAAGCTACGCCATCAGCTCGGGAGCGATCTATATTCGAGGCGCCGATCATCTCTTCAAGATCCAGGCGTCAGCGGACTGACCGTCGGGCTCCGACACACCCTCTTTAACAATCCTCCAGACAGGAAGTATGCCGTGATCTTCAGGAAATCCCTGCTTGTGCTCTTCATGGTCCTGGCCGCTCCCATCGCGGCCCAGAAGAAGGATTCTCCCGCCGAGCGTCAGCCACCGGCCTATCGAGTGGAGGCGGCCGGCTTCGAGGCCAGCGAGAGGGACATCAAGGCGGTCTGTGATTCCGCCGCCGGTGAGCTCTGGCGCCATCTCAAGCCCTACAAGCTCGATGCCTTCGTGGTCAAGCGGGGCAACAACGGGCCCTTTTTCAGCTTCGTCAAGAACTCCCGCGGGGAGCTCGAGATCCTGCTCGATACCGGAAAGACCTATTGGAGCCAGTACGCCTATCAGTTTTCGCACGAGTTCCTTCACCTGCTCTGCGGCAGCGCTGCGCGGGATCCTCGCAACCTGTGGTTCGAGGAAACCCTGGCCGAGACATCTTCGCTTTTCGTCATGCGCGCGATGGCCAGGAGCTGGAAGAAGAAGCCGCCCTATCCCCATTGGGCCGATTACCGTGACAGTCTGAGGCAGTACGTGGACAACATCGTCGTGGGGCGGGCGCTGGTTTCCGAGATCAACCGCGATGGGCTCGGAAGCTTCTACCGCAAGCGCAGCGAGGAGCTTGAAAAAAACTGCTGTGCCCGTGAGGTGAACGGAGCCATGGCCGTCGTGTTGCTGCGTTACTTTGAGGAGAAACCAGGGCGCTGGGAGGCTGTGCGCTGGCTCAATGGCTCCAAGCCGCGCAAGGGCCAGACCTTCCGGCAATATCTGCGAACCTGGCTCGATGCCGCTCCCGAGCGCCACAAGGCCTTTATCAGGAAACTCGCGGGGCTTTATGGCTTCGCCCTCGACGACTGAGAGGGAGGGAAAGAAATCCTCGCCTGAAGAGGCCTCGCAAGCCACAATGAGGGCGTCAGCGGGAACATCCATATATCAAGGAGATAAACATGAGAGCTTTCACAATGTTGAGTCTTGTCGCCGTTCTGTTTCTCAGCGCCTGCGGTTCTAAAGAGGCCGCTGTCAGCGTCTCAGCGGTTGGCGACGCGACCCTGATCAAGCTGCAGGTTGAGGGTATGGCCTGCGGAGTCATGTGCCCGCCGAAGATCAAGGAAGACCTGATGACGGTCCAGGGCGTCGAGGATGTGAACGTCGATTTCAAGACCAGCACCGCCACGGTCAAAACCGGCGGAGGCGTCGATTCGGCCGCCCTGGTCAAGTCTCTTCGCAAGCAGTTCACAGCCACCGTTCAGAACTGAGCCCGCGAGGGTGCTGAATCGCGAGCCTTTTACAGTTCTGTCTGTCCGCGCCGTTTTTCTTGCCTGCCTGCTTCAGCAGGCGGCCCCGGCAGAAGATGTTTCCCAGGCCCGGATTGAATCGTCGGGCCTGCGGGCTGTCGTTGCCGACAATGCAGCCTATGGGAAGGATCATCGCAAGGGCTACAGCGGCCTCTCTGAGCTCTACCACGGCTCCTCGAAGCGGACGCTCTTCGTTCCGGCCTATGCCGGGCTCAACTACGAGCACATCTTCAGCGGCGATTCCACCAGCTACGGTTGGAATATTTTTGAGCCTCGCATCGCCCCGATCAGGCTGCGAAGGCTTGGAGAGAAGAAGGTCGAGCTCTTCCAGGAGCGCACAGCCAACTGGCCTCTAGAGGGGCGGCTCAGCTATGAGCTCATCGGCGAGGATGCCGTCGAGATGCGGGCAAGCTTCCGGCCCCTTGAGGATGCCTGGAAGAAGCACGGCTATATCGGGGTCTTCTTCGCTTCCTACATCCATGCGCCCGAGGACATGGCCATCCATTTCATCGGCAGGGATCGCCCCGGCAGGGGTAAGGCAGCTCCTCGCTGGATTACCCACCTGCCGAAAAGCCACGGTGACCGGGCCTGCCACCGCCCGGCCGGCAGCAGCTGGGATCCGCCCCTGGACCCGGGCTTCAACATAGCCCTGGTGGAGGGGCTCTCAGAATACGAATATCTCTATCCCTTCTACTACGGGGTCTCCCACGGCAAGGTCTTCATCATGATGTTCAAGGATGTCGGCAGGGACTGCGAGCTGCGTTTCGCGCAATCGCCCTCCGGCGGCGGCAAGGGCAACCCGGCCTGGGATTTCGTATTCTTCGCCCGCCGCTATGCTCTCGGAAAGGATGTTGGCTTCACCGCCCGGGCGGTTTACCGCGATTTCAAGGGCAGGGAGGATGTCATCAGGACCTGGGAGGCCTGGTCCGGGAGCAAGGTGGCGCGTCCCTCAAAAGCCTCCGGCTGACCGCCCTCAGGCCATGATTCCCTTGATCACATGGCCGTGAACATCGGTCAGGCGCCGCTGGATGCCGTTGTGGTAGTAGGTGAGCTTCTTGTGGTCGATGCCCATCAGGTGCAGAACGGTCGCGTGGAAGTCGTGGATCGTGGTGGGCTTGTCAGCCACAGCGAAGCCGATATCGTCTGACTCGCCATAGTGGAAGCCCTTCTTCAGGCCGGCCCCGGCCATGAAGAAGGTGAAGGCATCGGGGTGATGGTCCCGTCCGGGGCGGTTGACGCCCTGGGTGGCCGGACCACGCCCGAACTCCGTGGTCAGCAGCACGAGGGTGTCATCGAGCATGCCGCGCTGGTTGAGATCCTTGATGAGGCCGGCGAAGGGCTGGTCCATGCTGGCGGCCATCTTGGTGTGGTTCTTGACGACGCTCTCATGGGCGTCCCAATTGATTCGCGGGGAGCCAAAGGCGCCGCCGTTGATGATCTGTACAAACCGCACACCTCGTTCGAGGAGCCTGCGGGCGATCAGGCAGTTGCGGCCGATTCCCTCCGACGCCGTGTTCTCGATACCGTAGAGCTTCTTGATCTCGTCGCTTTCTTTCGAGAAGTCCTGGGCCTCGGGAATGCTCAACTGCATCGCTCCGGCCAGTTCGTAGGAGCGCAGTCGCGCCGCGAGCTCGCTGTTGCCGGGGTTCTCCTCGAGGAACCTCCTGTTCATGTTCTCCAGGAAGTCGAGCCCGGCGGTTCGCTTAGCGGCTGAGACGCCAGAGGGTGTTCGGAGATCGCGTACGAGCTCCGAGCCGCTGGTGTTGAAGGCCACTCCCTGGTGGGCGGCGGGAAGAAAGCCCGCGGCCCAGTTGATCGAGCCACCCGCGGGGAGGCCCCTGGGGTCCGGCAGGGTGACGAAGGAGGGCAGGTTGCTGTTCTCGGTTCCAAGGCCGTAGCTCAGCCAGGAGCCCATGCAGGGGAAGCCGTTGAGTGTAAAGCCGGTATTCATCTGGAAGGTGGCTGGTGTGTGGTTGTTGCTCTTGGCGACCATCGAGTGCAGGAAGCAGCATTCATCGACGCAGGTGGCGAGGTTGGGGAGGATGCTGCTCACCCAGCTGCCCGATTTTCCGTAGCGCTTGAACTTGAAGGGACTCTTCATGATCAGCCCCGCCTGGCCGAAGAAGCCTCTCAGTTCGCCGCGGCCCTGGAGCTTCTTTCCGTGGAATTTTTCCAGGGCCGGCTTGTGATCGAAGGTGTCGATCTGGCTCATGCCTCCCATGCAGAAGATCTGGACGACCCTCTTGGCACGGGCGGGGAAATGAATTCCCCGGGTGATGCTCCTGTTTTCATTGGCGGCCGCCTCCTCCTGGAGCATGCAGGTGAGAGCGAGTCCGCCGAGGCCGACACCGTTTTTCCAGAGGAAATGGCGTCGCGACATGGGGTCGTTGATGGCCTGCGCCATAGCCGCTTCGTGTTCAGCGTACATAGAGAAACTCCGATGCGTTGAAGATAGCCCAGCAGGCGGTCTCGAGCCCATGCTCTTTCACCAGCGCCTCACATTGGTCGCGTTCAGGGCCGCTCGGCTCGCGAGCGAAGGCGTAAAGCCAGGCACGCTGAACGGGGTCGGTCTTTCCCTCCGCAGCTTCCTCCCGGAGGCGATTGGCGAAACTTTTCGAGAGCCGTTGAACCAGCGAGTTGTTCATCAGCGAGAGAGCCTGCAGGGGGGTCGTGGTAGAGCGCCTGCGGGGAGCCTTGACGGATGGGTCGGGGCAGTCGAAGACGTCGAGCAGGGGGTCCTTGCCCGAGTTCACGTTCATCCGATAGATGCTGCGGCGGTCGAATTGCGGGCCCTCCTGGTCCTTGATCTTGTAGAAGGAGGAGCCGAAGCTCGATATGGTGAAGGGCCTGTAGCTGGGTCCTCCCATCTGGGTGTTGAGCTTACCGCTGATGGAGAGCATCGAGTCCCTGATCGACTCCGCGGGCAGCCTCTTGGGCGGGTGGCGCCACAGGAGGCGACTCTCGGAATCGAGGTCGGAAGATTTTTTGTTCCAGGTGGACGCCTGGCGCCAGGTGCTCGAGTGAACGATCAGGCGGTGCAGCTCCTTGATCCGCCAGCCCTTCTCGATAAAGGTCGCTGCCAGCCAGTCGAGCAGGGCCGGATGGGTGGGAGCCTCTCCAAGGGAGCCGAAATCGTTGGGCGAGCCCACGATGCCTCGACCGAAGTGGTAGTGCCAGACCCTGTTGGCCATCACCCGCGCCGGCAGCGGGTTTTTCGGGTCCGCCAGCCAGCGCGCGAAGCGAATCCGGCGCTCGGCTTCCGGGGCGTTTTCCGCCAGGCCGAAGTCTCCTGAAGGCTTGCTGATGACCGAGAGAGCTCCAGGACGTACCACCTCCGCTCGATCGCGGACATTACCCTTGATGAGTCTTTGGGTCGGCTTCGGCTGGCGCCGCTGCCCGGCGTAGGTCTTGCCGCCGCCGCGGGGGATCGAGCTGATCTGTCCGCGGATCCGTTCAGCCTCGGCGAGCAGGGACTCGCGCGCGTCACGCTGTTCCTTGTTGAGCGCCTTCAATACGGCCTCGAGGGAGATGAACTCCCCTCGCGAGGCCAGGGAGGCCTGGATCTCTTTACGGGAGAGGGCCCGATCGTAGAGGGCGGCTCGCTCGAGCTCTCCTTTCAGGTGGCCATTGCGTGTCGCGCCCTTGTGGCGCAGGCCGAACAGCACCTGGGCCTGGCCTTTACGGTAGGTGATCAGGCTGCCCTGGCTGTAGCTCTGTCCGTAGAGCTCGCCATTTCTGTAGACGCTGATGGAGTTGTCGGCTCCGTAGACGATGGCCATGTGGACCGCCGTGGTGGCGTTCGCGCTCTCAGCCGCCCCCCCCAGGTTCCTGGTCCTCGTAAAGCCGTTGCTGCCGGACATCCAGGCGCGCTTCTCGCGTTCGGCGTAGACGATCGAATCAAAGGGCTCCCCGTTGTTGTTCTGCAGGGTGATGACGCCGCCGCCGCCCTGGTCAAGGGTCGAAAGGTAGACCCAGGCCTCGAGCGTTTTTTCGGAGACGTCTTTTCCGAGGGCCGCCGTCGAGGCAAAGGAGTTCTTTCCGTCAAGAACGAGGCGGCCGTTCTCCAGCCGGGCCGAGCCGTTCAGCTTCGCGTGCATGGCGCCGACCTGGTCCTTCAGGCCGCCGCTGGCGAAGTCCCACAGGGCGACCGGCCGGGGACCGCCGGGAGCCTCCAGGGTCTTGTCTCCCCTGCGTGCATGGATCTGTTCGCGCGCCGTCTTCTCGAGCTCGGCGACCTTTTTGTCGAGTTCAGCGATCTTCGCGTTGAGGGCCGCGACCTTCTTCTGGCGCGCATCTCGCTCGGCCTGCGAGCCGAAATCGCGCTCCCCATGGAAGACACCATCGAAGACCGACTTGATGCGGTAGTAATCCGTCTGCGGAATGGGGTCGAATTTGTGCGCGTGGCAGCGGGCGCAGTTGACCGTCATGCCGAGGAAGCCCTGGGTCACGCAGCTCACCAGGTCCTCCATCTCCTCTTCCCGGGTCTTCATGCGCTGGGTCTGGTTTCGCTGGCTGTTGCCGGCCTGGTCGTAGGGGCCGCAGACAAGCATGCTGGTGGCGATGATGCCGTCGGACATCACCGGCTTGAGAACATCTCCGGCGACCTGCTCCATCATGAAGCGATCGTAGGGCTTGTCGGCGTTGAAGCTGCGGATCACGTAGTCCCGATAGTGCCAGGCGTTGTTTCTCAGTCGGTCATATTCGAAGCCCTGGCTCTCGGTATAGCGAGCTACGTCCAGCCAGTGGCGCCCCCAATGCTCTCCGTAGCGGGGCGATGCCAGGAGCTTCTCGACCAGGTTGGAATAGGCCTCGGGGTCCTTGTCTTCGACGAAGGCCTTCACCTCGGCGGGGGTCGGCGGCAGGCCCAGGAGGGTGAAAGTCAGCCGTCGAAGGAGCGTCGCCCTGTCGGCCACGGGACTGGGCTCGAGACCTTTTTCCCGAAGCTGGGCCAGGACGAAGGCATCGACTGGGTTTCGGATCCAGTCCGTACCGGTAGTCTCCGGGGTTGCCGGTTTTTTGATCGGCTGCAGGGACCAGTGATCGCTCTCGATTCGATCCGAGCCGGCGGGATCCTCCGGCCAGGTGGCTCCCTGGTCAATCCAGGCGCGTAGCGCGGCGATCTGCGGCGCGAGTAAGCGGGGGCCGCTCGGAGGCATCTTCAGCTTCTTGTCCTTGCCCGCGACCAGGAGGATAAGTCGGCTCTCGGCGCTCTTGCCGGGCAGGATTGCCGCACCGGAGTCGCCGCCCTTCATCGCGAGGGCGCCCAGGTCGAGCCGGAGGCCTCCCTTCTGCTTTTTCGTGCCATGGCATTTGAGGCAACGCTCGGCGAGGAGGGGACGGATTTCTTTTTCGAAATCGACCTTATGCCCGGCCGCCTCCGGCAGCTCACCCTCCGCCGCGGCCAGGGGCCGGCAGCAGATCGCCAGCAGGAGAAGGAGGCAGGCGGGTTTGCTGTTGTCGCTGTAAAGATGCATCAGGAGTCTCTGTTCACGGTGTGTTTGTTATTAACAGCATCCCGGGTTTTGGTGCCTCCTGAGTGTATCCGATTTCTGTAGATTCGGTCTGTAGCAAAAAAGCGCCCGGAAAACAATCTGTCTTCCGGGCGCCTTTTCAGTTTCTCTCTCTCCCTGTTGAGGGAGAGAACTCGATCAACCTTCGAAGTCCTTGCAATGCATGTCATCGGAGGTCGGGTCGAATCCCCGGTAGGGATAGGGCGCGCTGATACCGCCGACGTTGCCGTCAAAGAGGGTTTGAAGAATCAGGATTGGGTCCGTAAGGTTGATCTCTCCATCGTCATTGGCATCGGCGGAGTCCTCGCAGTAGAGGTTTCCACCGCCCTGGAAGAGCATCGACAGGATCCGGATAGGGTCGCTCAGGTTCACGACACCATCGTCGTTGGCATCGCCCCGGACGAAGCTGGCATCGTGGGGTTCGAGGAGCTTGAAGGCCGCGCCTCCACCTTCCTCGGCGATCTCCTCGACAACCTCGAGAGCCTCACCATCATCCTCTTCATCGTCTCGTCCGAAGGTTCTCAGCTCATCGATCGTGCCGCTGAGCACCACGGTTCCATCTTCGCTGGTGACGGTGATGACGGCTCCTTCGAGATCGGTGGCTTCCGCGGCTCCGAGCGGCAGCTCGTCATCGCGGCGGGTATCGATTCTCAGGCTGCCCTTGCCGGCGCGCCTCTCGGCGATCCGCGCGCGCCACCTGTCGAGGCGGGGGTAGCAGGAGTTGACGTCTCCGGAGAGAGCGAGCGTCGCTTCAGCGCCCTCGTCCTCGGCGGTGTAGACCTCTACCACAGCGCCGTTGAGCGCCTCGGCCTGGCCTTCAGCCAGCTCGATTCTTCCCCTGCGGCCATCGAGCTCGATGGCAGTTCCATCATTCAGGATGAGGCGCACCGAGGCGATAGAATCTTCTAACCGCCTGACGGTGACCCGGTAGGAAGCCTCAGAGCGGCTCCGGTTGAGATTGATCCTGGCGGAGCCGGAGGCCTCTCTCGCGCGCCGGTTGTGCCCACGTCGGCAACGCCAGCCCCAGCGCCAGCCTCGGCGATTGTCATCATCTTCTACCTCTTCGTCATCGTCATCGGCATCGCCGGCGTCGGCTTCGTCAGCCTCGTCGCCGTTGTCCTCGCCTTCAACCGCGACCTCTTCATCTCCCGCGCCGACGCCTTCGACGCCTTCTTCCGCGGGATCCTCATCGGCCGGCTCCTCTTCTTCCTCTTCTTCGGGGATGGAGAGTCCGCCGCTATAGCAGCGTGAGGGTCTGACGGTCGCTTCGCGCGTGGTGATCGTACCGATGTTTTCGCTTGCTCCGTCGAGAGAGGCGTCGACGTTGTAGGCTGCGCCGGGCTCAAGCCCGGCAATGTGGATGTGCATCGAGGCGCGGCTGCGTACCTGGACAAGCCTCACCGAGCCGGAGGCGTCCTCGTTTTCGGCATCTTCAGGAGGTGAAAGCTCGGAGCGGCCGAAGGCGAATCCGGGAGGAGCGTTTCCACCCTCTTCGTCATCGTCGCCGTCATCTCCATCGCCGTTGCCATCGTCGCCGTTGCCATCGTCGCCGTTACCATCGTCACCGTTACCATCGTCACCGTTACCATCGTCACCGTTGCCATCGTCGTCACCGTTGCCATCGTCGCCACCGTTGTCGATACAGGCGGCGTTTTCTGCGCAGGCGGGGTCGGCACAGTCGGCGAGCCCGTTTTCGTCCTCATCTCCTTCGCTGTCACAGTCTTCGACCCGGGCAGAGCAGACGTCGAAAGAACAGCTGCCGATCTCGGGAATGAAGGTGGCGGTATTCAGGGTTACCGAGTTGCGCACAGGTTGCCCTGATCCACGGCAGCCATCGGCGTAGAAGACGTTGACCGTACTGCAATTGCCGGGAGCATCGGGCGCTCCAGCTTCAATATCTACCCGGGCGACAACCGCCGAACCTTCGATTTCGAGGGTCGCCGGGCTTTCGAATGAGAGCACGACCGCGCTGACCGCGCCGCTCAGTCCCTCGCAATTGTTATTTCCTCCGGCAGCGGTACCGGAATTGTCCGTGGTTTCGGATTTTTCGAAGCCCATATTGCGGAGCCCGCCGTCAGCTACCTCGGCGCCGGCTGTGCCATCGGTGGTGATGTTGGTGATGGTGGCGCCTTCGGCGGCGACACTGATCGACCAGGCCTGCACGCCTCCCTCGGTGGGGTTGTTTGAGGTGGTCAATACGCAGTCAAGGGAGGCAGCCTGGACAGAGCCAGCCTCTGCGGTGAGGCTGCCTTCGCAGGAACCGTCAAATGAAAGATCCAGATCCTGCGCCAGACAGTGTCCGGCGAAGAGAATACCCACAATGGCCGTAAGGGCGCGAAAACGATTCGAATACATCTCGTTGAATCTCCTTAGTGCTGAGGCTTCGGGCGACAGTCATCACCGGCCTCTTGAAACTGAAAAAGAGAAGAGCCCACAATGCCCATCATCGATGTGCTGCTTCCCGCCAGACACGCCAACCAGGGGTTGGTAAACACTGCAACAGTGAACGCGTCTCGCGCTTATTTGACTTACATCCTGTCGAATAACGCCGCCGGACGGCGGCAGAGGGGAGCCACTACAACCCACCCCATCACGACATTTCTTACCTTCGGAGGGTCGCATATTCACCCACGCTCTTCAATTCATTCTTATTCGTTGTCCCGATAATCTTCTTCCGCTGCGTGAATAAAAGAAGGCCGTGAGAGATTCGATCCGAACCTCCCACGGCCACGCATGAGAAGGTTGCGAATCAGTTTTCGTAGATGTCGCAGTCCAGTTCGTCCGGGGTCCGGTCATAGCCCGCACGCGGATAAGGAGGCCTGATCCTGGCCGACCTCTGGAAGAGACTCCTGAGGATCAGGATCGGATCACCAATATCCACCTGGCCATCGTCATTGGCATCGGCTGCATCGGCGCAATAGGGCGCGTTTCCACCCTGGAAGAGATAGCCCAGGACTGACACGGCGTCAGAGATATCGACGGAACCGTCGTCATTCGAATCTCCACGCAGGAACCGGGCGTTGTGGGGTTCAGGGACGTCGAAGCTGAGCTCCGGAGCACCCAGCTCGAGCAGGTCCTCAAAGGCGGCGGCAACGCCATCGCCGGCATCGTCACCGTCATTATCGGCGCCCTCTTCGCCGGCATCCACGACATCGTCACCAGCTTCATCGTCGCCTCCGCGGTCGCCCCTGTCCCGATCATTTCGACCGGGGTGGCGGGGGTGGCGGACACGGGCGGAGCTGAGCTCGCCGATGTCTCCGGACATCATGACGCCGCCCTCGGAGTCCACGACGTTCATGGTCGATCCGACCAGGTCGGCGAGAGACTCAGCGCCCAGGGGAAGAACGTCATCACGGGCGGTATCGAACCGCAGGACGCCCTTGCCGGCCCGGCGGGCCGCAAGCCTCTCGCGCATCCGGTCGAGGAAGGGGAAGCAGGCGGATACGCCGCCCACAAGAGCGAGGCCGGGCTCGCCATCTTCGCTCGAGGTGTAGACCTCCACGGTGGCTCCTCCAGTCATCGCGGCAAGCTGTCCGTCAGCGAGCTCGAAGGTTCCACGCAGATCCTCAGACTCGATCACGCTGTCGTCGCTGAGGATGATGCGGATGCCGCTGACTTCGCCCTCGAGGCGTCTTACGCTGACGCGGTAGGAGGCCTCGCTGTAGTCGCGGTTGAGCATGATGGTCGCGGATCCCGATGCTCTTCGGCTGGGGCGCCAGAAGTGCCAACCATGGCTGCGCCCGCGGTTGTTGCCGCGGTCGCGGTCGTTGCCCCAGTGACG
>CBFHWB010000068.1:0-20373 GCA_965659285.1 Planctomycetota bacterium
TTTCAGTCAAACCCCGTGAAATGAGGATCTTGCCCAGGGGGAACTGGCTGGATGATTCAGGCGAGGTAGTCCACCCCGGGATCCCCGGATTTCTAAGCGATTCGGCCAGTGAAAAGACAGGGCGTACCCGTGTGGCCCTGGCCCGTTGGCTGACTCGAAAAGACAACCCGCTGGTTTCCAGGGTGTTCGTTAACCGGATCTGGCGGTTGCTCATGGGAAGGGGGATCGTCAAGACCCTCGATGACTTCGGCTCCCAGGGAAGCGTTCCAAGCCATCCGGAGTTGCTGGACTGGCTGGCGCTCGAATTTGTTGAGAGTGGCTGGGACGTAAAGAAGCTTCTGCGAACGATTCTTGTAAGCGAAACCTACAAGCGCTCCTCGATGGTTCGAGCCGACTACCAGGGGACCGACCCCGGAAACCGTCTCCTCTGGAGGCAGGGACGCCGACGCCTGGAGGCTGAGTTCGTTCGTGATAACGCCTTGTCGGTGGCCGGGTTGCTTACGTTGCGAACAGGAGGTATCAGCATTCGGCCTTATCAGCCCGAAGGGTACTGGGCACACCTGAACTTTCCCAAACGCAGCTACAAACCTGACAAGGGTGAGAACCTCTATCGCAGGGGAGTCTACATGCATTGGCAGCGAACCTTCCTGCATCCGAGCCTGCTGGCTTTCGATGCTCCGACTCGCGAGGAATGTACCGCTGAACGGGTGGTGTCGAATACGCCCCAGCAGGCTCTTGTCCTTCTCAATGACCCGATCTTTGTTGAGGCCGCGCGGGTCTTCAGCGAGCGGATCCAGCGGCAGGGAGGAAAAGACTTCAGCTCCAGGCTGCGTTTCGCCTTCAGGCTGGCTCTCCAAAGGGAGCCGGCGCCGGCTGAGACGAAGATCTTCGAGAGCCTCTTCGATCGTCATCTCGGACTCTACAGGGTGGATCCGGGGGCGGCGCGCGCCCTGGTAGGGACTGGGGACTGGCCCGTAGCGGATAAGCTGCCGCCTTCGGAGCACGCGGCCTGGACCTCAGTGACCAGGGTGCTCCTGAATCTTCACGAGACCCTGGTGCGCTACTGATGAGGGGCGGCTTTCGCGCGGAGACTGCCTGCAGGGAGATTACAGCCTCTTGCGGAGAGGTCTGGCCTTCTCGACCTTCTGCCGTTCAGTTCGAGCCTTCTCCAGCTTCTCGATTTCTTTTCGAAGGGTCTCAATCTTCCGGGTGCTTTCCTGGACTGTCTTTTCGTTGGACTGGAGCTTCCCTGAGAGGTCGGCCAGCTTCCTGTTGATCTCCGAAAGACTGAGGCGGCTGAGATAGTCTGGCGACGGCCCGAGGTTGCCGGCGCGGAGCTGCAGGAAGACCTCAAAGGTCTCGGCGGCGGGCATGGCGTAGGAGTCGACCCGTCCGCCGCGGGCGATATTGATGCCGACGACCTTGCCGTCAAGGCTGACCAGCGGTCCGCCGCATTCGTTCGGGAACAGGTAGGTGTCATGCTGGAAGACAGCGGGGAAGTTGGACCTTCTTGTGCTCAGGGGTCCGGCGAGCAGGTTCATCCTGTCGAGTCGATTTTGCCGGTCGGGCTCGATGTTGCTTCCCATGGTGGCCTGGATGTCGATGTCCTTGCCCTCCCGCTTGATCTTCAGTCGAACCTTGTCTCCCGGTGTTTTTTTTCCGAGGATCTCAGCTACCTTGCGGCCGCTGTCGACAGCCTGGCCGTCAATCTCGAGGATTTCATCGCCGACCTTCAACCCGGCTTTGGCGGCTCCTGTGCCGGGGAAGACCTGCCCCAGCTTGGCGCTCTCCTCACGCTGGGAGAAGGCGATGCCGAGGATTCCTCGCTGCTTGAGCTGGCGCGGAAGAACGCTCACCACGCCCAGAGCTATCACACCTCCAGCGGGGCTGACTGTCGCCAGGAAACTGCCTACCGAGGGTGTCTTCTCCATGGACAGCAGGACAGGCTTGAGCTCTCTGATGAGGCTGCCTTCAAGCTGGAGCAGGGCCAGGTCATGTTTCTCGCTGACTCCCGCGACCCGGGCTGGAAGAGAACTGCCATCGGCGAGGCGGCACTCGATCTTTCCCTTGAGTTCGCTGGCCTTGGTCAAGACCTCGCCCCTCTTGCTGACGACTGTTCCCAGGGCGACCTTCTGCCCGTCGCAGAAGACCCGGACCGTGCAATTTCCCATGTTGGCGACGAAATCTTTGAGGGGGCCGTGTATGTTGGCATGGTCGCGCTCGTAGGGCCGGGCTTCGCGTTTACGCTCTTTTTCCTGCAATAGCTGGAGTTGTCGGCGAACCTCTTCCGGAGAGGGGCTGCTGCCACGGCGATTCTGGCCGATCGCGTCTACTGATGGAGCCAGGAACGCGAGCAAAAGAACCATCCAGACAAGCCGTCGTCTTTTCCTGCAGGATTTTCCAGCAAGGCTCATCAATTGTTCCCCTCGTATTTCTCTAATTTCAGCTTCAGCTTCAGCGTCTGGTCCTCGCGCAGGACGGCGACCTCTACCTCGTCCCCCGGTTTCTTCTGTTTCACCAGGCGGGAGAGATCCTGGAAGCTGTTGATGTCCTTTCCATCGAAGCGAGTGATGATGTCACCGGCCTTGATGCCGGCCTTCGCCGCCGGAGAGTTTTCACTTACCCTGCCGATCTTCGCGTTGTCGGCGTTCGGGTCAGAGGTGACGCCGAGCCAGGGGCCTCCGCGGGCCGGGCCGCTTGATCTCTGGTTTCCACCCCAGGTTTCGCTCTTGACCATTCGGTCCCATCCCTTGGTGAAGGCATCGATGGGTGCATGAAGATTTGAGCGGGCCGAGGCTCCGATCCTGCTGTTGATCCCGATAATCTTTCCCTGGGTGTCGAAGAGGGGGCCGCCTGAGTCACCGCCAACGAGCATGCAGTCGGTGCGGATCCCATTGGCACGGTTGTCGAGGATTCTGCCTACCCGGACAGGCGCGCTTCTTTCCGGCCTGTAGCCGCCGGGATGGCCGATGGAGACGCACCACTGGCCGCGGCCGAGGTCTTTTGATTTGCCCATCTCTGCGTAGGGCCACTCACCTTTGTCCTCGATCTTGATGAGCCCCGCATCCAGCTCGAAGTCACCGCCGAGGGTTTTCCCCTTGAGCTGCTTGCCGTTGTGGAGAATGACGGTGACTGTCCGACCCGCCTGGCCGGAGACGTGGCCGGCGGTGAGGACATAGCCATCTTCAGAGATGATCACTCCGCTTCCCTGGGCTCCGCCAACTCGCAGGCCGACGGTGCAGGGGACGAGCTTTGTCGCCAGGGACCGAAAGCGCTCCTGCATGGCCTTGAGATCCTGGATCGTTTCGGGCGGCTCCCCGGAGAGCAGCTTCTCGAGCCGGGTAGGCTCTTCAGCTTTCGCCTCCTGCGCGGCAAGTGTTCCTGTGCCGATGCTCAAGCACAGCATGCAGACAGCCAGCGGGGCGCGAGGTGTCCTCATTCTTCTTCTCCATCCAGGGCAATGTGCTAACAGGGGTTGCCGCGCGCGTTTTCTTCGCTGCGACTCGACCCGCTCCTTACATCTTACTGCACCCGGGACCGTACCTTAAGCGTTCTTCGCCGCTTCCGGTGAATAAAGGCCAGCGTCTCTTCCAACTCTCAGTCCTGCGGTCTGACGACTACCTTCAATCCCTGGCGTGATTCATGGAAGGCGAAGGCGTCGTTGATCTCATCGAGCGGGAAGGATTTCGTGATGTATTTTCGCGCATCGATCTTTCCACCGGCCAGCAGGGTGACAGCCTTTTCGACATCCGGGAGATTGCAGCCATGGGTTCCCATGACGAAGGCTTCCCGGTAGTGGATGAGGTTCGAATCGATGGTGAGCGGCGGCTCGTTCTTCAGCCCGGCGAAGAGGTTGACGTAGCCCCGCTTGCGGACGATCTGGATGGCATCGGCCTGGGCCTGGACCGTTCCGGCTGTGGTGATGACGAAGTCGACGCCCTCTCCGTCAGTCTCGGCCATGATGGTGTCGACCAGGTTCTCCTCCTCGGTACAGATGAAACGCGCGTCGGGCAGGAAGTCTTTTGCCATCTCCAGGCGTCCCCTCGATCTCTGCGCCGCGAAGACCTTGCCGGCGCCGTAGTATCTGGACAATTCCAGCACCATGCAGCCGATCGGTCCCAGGCCGATGACGCACATGCTCTTGCCGAGACCCATCTGTCCCAGTTCGAGGCCGTGGATCGCGCAGGCCAGGGGTTCGGCAATGCAGGCCTGGTCGTATTCGAGGTTTTCGGGGATCTTGACAACCGCGCCGAGCTTGACCGTGAGGTCGTTGAGAACCATCTTCTGCTGGAAAGCTCCGTCGAACTGGTAGCCGATGGCGTAGTTCTGCTCGCTCAGGTTGCCCTGTCCGACGAGCGACCACTGGCAGTCCTCAGAGGGGACGTCGGCGCCCATGACGATCCGGTCACCTTCCTTGAAACGGGAGACGTTCCCGCCGACCTCTATCACCTTGCCGGCGACCTCGTGGCCGATGACGGTGGGGGTATCCACCCGGTCGTTGCCGTAGTGAAAGATGCGTACATCCGAGCCGCAGACGGAGACCGCCTGGGGCGCGATGATGACCTCGTCATCTCCACAGACGGGGTCCGGTTTCTCGACGATCGTCAGCTGCTCCAGCTTTTCAAGGACTGCTGCTTTCAATGGGGGTCTCCGACTGTGCTTGTTCTTTCGTTTGAAAGCAGAAGCATACATGGCGGGGGCGCCGCGCTCAAGGACAGCTTGGGAGCCTTCTCAGAAGAGCTCAATACGGGTTGCATCATCTACCGGACAGGTTTATTCGCCTCAGAGGTTTTTCTCTCATCTTCCGCGCCTCGGTTCCTGTTAATATTGTTCCTCCGGCGGACCGTGGATGGATCAGCCGCTTAACAGGAACACCTACAAGAGCTTTGGCGAGAGGAAGAAACCATGGCGGCCAGGAACTACATTACCCGCAAGGAATACGATGCCTGGATTTCGGAATGCACCGCGTTGGCGATTGCCTGCGGCTACCCGGTCCAGGATGACATGATCAACGACAATACCGGGCTGGTCTTCGGCGAAGATCAGTACGAGGCTTTCGTCAACGGTCTCTGGTCCGGCGAGCCCTACGAGGCCTTCGCGATCTTCCAGGCGCTCAACGAACCGGCGGTCCAGGGTCTTCCCGAGGGAGGGATGGAATGGGCCCAGTTCGGCGGTCTCTGCGATAAGCTCATGATTGTTCATCCGGGTAAGTTCTGCAGTCCGCATCTGCACTGGCGAAAGACCGAGTTTTATGAGGTTGTTCTCGGCGAGATGGACCTCTTCTACGCCTCCGACATCATCGACGATGAGCGTCTGAACGTGAAGAAAGAGGGCCTGGTCGATGGGCATCCGATGCCGAAGGGCGAGGCGCGGCCCGATCGCGTGGTGCTTCCCGCCGGACGAGAACATACCTACGAACAGCTGACCGAGTACAGATGTCTTCGTCCCGGCGATCCGAATTTTGTCATGCACCGAAAACATCTCCATGCATTCGGCTGTCCCGTCGACGCGAAGACCCCGGTTGTGATCCGCGAGGGCTCCGCCTACAGCCATGAGCCGACCGCCGCCGGTAAGGACACCCTGCTGTCGGACTGGAGGGAAATCCACGATAACGGCTTCCTGCTCGAGGGTCTCGACGAGGGCCGCCTGAAGAACAACATCGTCGAGGAGTGAGGGAGGAGTCCGCGAGGCCCGAATTGTTTCGCAAGTTATTTATTGCCTGTGGGCTGTGACCCCCTCGTGTTACCGTGAATCGGCTGGATTTTTTCGAGGTCTGAGAGGACTGCGCTGATGGCGAATAGCGACTATACCATCCTGGTTGTAGACGACGATGAGCTCAACCGCGACATGCTGTCGCGCCGGCTCGAAAGGAAAGAGTACAGGGTGCTTGTCGCCAGCGATGGTTCGGAGGCTCTGGAACTGGCCGAGCGTGAACTGCTCGACCTGGTGATTCTCGATATCATGATGCCGGGAATGAGCGGGCTAGAGGTTCTCAAGATTTTGAGACAGACTCGCAGCACCACCGAGCTTCCCGTCATCATGGCTTCGGCGAAGGGAGAGAGTCAGGACGTTGTCAACGCTCTCGAACTTGGCGCCAACGACTATGCTACCAAGCCGCTTGATTTCCCCGTTCTGCTCGCCAGGATCGAGGCGCAGCTTCGTCTTAAGGTTCCTTTTGAGTCTGAGAAGACTGCCGATTCCGCTGGCGCTGACGAGGGGACAATTCTGCTCCAGCCCGGGACGGAGAAGCCCGCTGGGGAGACGGCGCAGAAGCCTGCGTTGAATCTGGACAAAGCGCGCACTTCCAGCGAGGTGGACGGTCCTGTGGCAGGTACGATTCTTGCCGAGAAATATCGCCTCGAAGAAGAAATCGGATCCGGAAATTTCGGGACAGTCTACAAGGCGACCCACCTTGGGCTGAATCTGCATGTAGCCGTCAAGGTCCTGCAGACAAGCCTCGGGACAACGATGGAGGATCTCGCGCGTTTTCAGCGTGAGGGAATGTCGGCCTGCAGGGTCAAGCATCCCAACGCCGTGTCGGTTCTTGATTTTGGTGTTACGGCAACGGGGGTTTCCTATCTCGTGATGGAACTGCTCGAGGGGCGTTCTCTCGCCGATGAGATCGAGGAGTCCGGCAAGCTGTCGCCGCATCGGTGCATGGATATCATCGAGCCGGTGTGCGCCGCACTGGAGGAGGCTCACAGCGTTGGCTTACTCCATCGTGATCTCAAGCCGGCCAATATCTTCCTGCACCATGAACGGGGCAAGGAGATCATCAAGGTGGTAGATTTCGGTACGGCGAAGTTTCGTGACGATGCCTCGGCCAACAATCTGACCCTGCAGGGGACGGTGATCGGTACGCCGGCCTATCTCGCCCCGGAGCGGCTTGCCAACCGACCCTACGATGGCCGGTCGGATGTTTACAGCCTGGGAGTCATGCTGTACCAGATGCTTTGCGGGAAGGTTCCCTTTGAGGCTACCGATGGAAATCCGATGACGGTGGCGATGATGCACATGAACGACGCTGCGAAGAGTCTCGTGGGTGAGATTCCAGATGTCACCGAGGCGGTCGACAAGGTAGTCTCCATGGCGCTCGAGAAAGACCCCGGCAAGCGTCTTCTGCCCAGCGAACTGGTTGAGCGGCTGCGGGAGGCCGTCGGCCCTGATCTCCGCCAGGAGAAGAAGAACCCGACCATGGATACCATGGTGCTCACGGACCTGCCTTTTGACGATGAGAGCCAGGGGGCTACGGAAGCCTGAATTCGCTCAGCGCTGCTGGCGGGGGTGGGGGACGACCTCTGTGGAAAGTGCCCGCTGGCGCAGCTCGGCTGGTACGGGACCGGTTTCCGGATGGGGGAATTCGCCGATCAGCTCGCCCTTTGAGTCGAGGAAGGCGGAGAGATCGCGCACGACACCCTCCCCATCCTCACTCAGGAACCTGCCGTTGCCGAATCCATAGGTCTCGCTGAGCCGGGACTGGTTGTCGGGGCCGGCGCCGGGTTTGACCGGGTGGCAGGTGTCACAGTTCTGGGGAACCCTGCTGACAGTGTGATGGTGGAAGGGGTTCCAGCCGAAGCCGGTTCTCCCATCGGAACTGGTCCTTACCCTGTCGCGGTATTGCTCCTGGCCCGCCGAGTCGATATAGCTCATGAAGATGCTCATCGAACTGCAAAGGGGAGAGATCTTGCCTCGCTCGTTCATGCCGATGGCGAAGAAATCGAGAGAGTAATCGTCTCGTGAGACGGCGATGGCTCCCTGGGAGTCCAGGCCAGTGGTCAGGTTGCGGGCGGTCCTGGAATCATCAACCGTAACATGGCAGCCGAAGCAGGTCTGCCGCCAGGAGGTATGACAGGTATAGCATTCAAGACGATCGGTATGGGAAAATCCGTTCTCGTCGACGCCCATCGCCTCGTGCATGGCATCGTTGACTCCGCTCTGGAGAATGGTGTAGATCTGTGGGACGTTGAGCTCCTGGTCGCTGTTGGCCAGGCTCAGGCGCATGCGCCCGTCTGCGTCACGCCGCAGGCGGCTGAGCCTGGAGCCGGCGGAGTTGACGAAGTGGCCTTCGGCTGTTTCGGTGACGGCCTCTCTTACCGTGCCGTGGCAATCTTCACAACGGATTCCGACCTGGTAGCGTTCCGAGCCGTAGATGTTTCCATCTCCGTGAACATCGGAGCCGACATGACAGTCGATGCAGGCCATGCCGGCGGTCGCATGGAGGTCAGGCGGAGTTTCGTCGTGGTCGTTCGTATTGTCCTCGTCGGTGAAATAATAGTCGACTCCATGGGCGTGCATTTCCCGTCCGAGGGTCACCCCGTTGGGCGGAGTCTTGTCTTCGGAGAAGCCTCCTTCGCGAATGCCCTGGTAGGCGAGGCCGATTCTCCCTCCCTGGAAATGGCAGCGGGAGCATTGCTCGGTGGTGATCTTGCTGGTCAGGATGTGGCGGCGCGGATGGGGCGGGAAATCCTTGGAGATGACCGGATCCTCCGAGGCCGAGATGCCATCGTCTGAATAGAGCATGTGGCAGGCTGTACAGCCGGAAGAACGGTAGTTGCCCGCCGCGTTGTTGGGGCCGAAGTCGTTCAGGTGGCAGGTCGGGCATGACTTCGGCAGGTAGACGTCGATGCAGGCTCCGATCGAGCCTCGCTGGAGCGCTGGGTCCGGCTCCCTGAGAGCGAGGAGCTGTTCAACGGCTCCAGGGGGGGCTGTGGCGGGGTTGAAGTTCTCGTTGAAGACATCGACAGCGGCATGGGTGTGGGCCCTGTCCTGGATTCCGCCCAGGAAACGCGGCAGAGTGTAGTGGCCGGCGTAGGTTGCCATGACCGAGAACTTGACCTTTTCTACGGTCTCCTGGTGGCAGCCGCCCCCGTTGCTGGCGGGATTGCTTCCACCACATCCCTGGTGGGCGACCCTGAGATCCCCGGGGTTGATGAAGCGCAGGTAGTTTTTATCGGCAAGATCCAGTTCATCTGTCGTGAGCCGACGCAAAAGGCTCGGGCCGGCTTCCGGGGCAACGTGAGCCTCCTGGCGTGTAAAGGCTGCGGGGTCGCCGCCATGGCAGTCTGTGCAGGTGAGAGCGGCCCAGGGATGAGCGTCTTCGATCCCGTGGCGTTTGCCGGTCTGATCCAGGGGACGATGGCACCCTACGCAGCCGACCTCACCCGCCGGGATATCCTCTGTGTCGGGTTCCGGCAGATCGTCGGGGGTTCCGAGGGTCAGGGTAACCCGCAGGGTGCGTTCGACCACCACGCCGTCTCCATCTGTTAATTCCGCCCAGAGCTCGGCCTGAACTCCATCGAGGCTGAAGATGTCATTTGCGCCGGTGACATCGAAAATCAGGGCGAGCTTGTGGGAGAAACCATCTGAGCGCTGGCTCATTTCAAAAATGCGGTCGCGATCGAAGAGGATGTCGGAGGCGGTCTTGAGCCTGAATCGTACCCTGACGTTCGCTTCGTTGTTGATGCACCTGGCCTCGATGTTGAGGCGGATAGTCGCGCCTCCCTGTCCGAAGAGTTCAACCGGGAGGAGATCACAGTGGCTCATGCGGCCAAAACCCTCCAGGTTTCGACCGAGATAGAGTACCCGGCCCTCGGGACATCCGGCTACCGGCTCCGCCACACGGTTTTCGGGAGGTTCCTCGCAGCAATCCACCGTGAGCGGCAGGGGGTCCATGGAGCAGCCGGTTTCGGGGTCGCAGTCGTCCATTGAGCAGGGTGAGCCAGGGCCGACCTGGAAGATGAGAAGGCTTCCGGCTGCCAGCGGAGGCTGGCCGTTGTCGGTGACGTTGAAGGGTACGTAGGCGGGGCCGGCCTGTTCAGCCGTGGGGGTCCAGCTGAATTGCCCGGTGACAGCGTCGAGCACCGCGCCGGCGGGGAGGCTGGATGTTGAATATTCAAGATCATGTCCATCCGGATCGCTGGCCCCTATGTTGAAGCTGATGGGACGGTCGGTATAGGTTCGGTAGACCATCCGGGAGGGAATGGTCGGGGGCTGGTTGATGGGTGAATCCGCAGCCAGGCAGATGATCCGGCTCTCAATGAGGATGCTTGCGGGCGGCTTTCCATCGTCGCTCACCCGGATGGAGAGGGAATGTTCACCCGCCTGGCCGACGGCCGGGATCCATTCGAAACTTCCCGATGCCGGGTCGATGGCGGCTCCCTCCGGGGCTGTGATAAGCTCGAAGGCGATGTTGTCATTTTCCGCGTCTGTCGCGGCCAGGACAAACGCCAGCTCGACGCCCTCCCTGGTATAGATGGTCCCGGGCACTTCAACACTGGGAGGCAGGTTCCCCTGGAGGACCCGGATGAGTCCGTTGGCGACGGTCGAAAGCGGCGGCAGGCCGTCGTCGCTGGCACGGAGTTCGATCCGGTGATCGCCTTCCTGGCCGAAGGAAGGGATCCAGGAGACACGGCCGCTCGCCGGGTCGATGGCGAGGCCTTCCGGTCCATCTTCAACCGAGTAGGTGATGTTGTCGTTGTCCGGGTCCGTCGCGCTGAACTGGAAGCCGACCTCGGCGCCTTCCCTGGCGATAATAGTCCCGATCGGCTCGATTGCGGGCGGGCGGTTGATTCCCGCGCATTTTTCCAGTTCGGCAGGGCTCAGCGGGGGCGGGGGAGGCCCTCCGAGGAAGAGGAAGTCCAGCAGGTAGATGGCATCGGTGATATCCAGGCCGTCTCTTGAGTTGGCGTCGGCTACCGGTTCACAGAAAGGATCGGCTCCCCCGACGAAGAGAAAACGGAGGATGATGATCGCATCGGTCAGGGCGATGCCTCCATCCCGGTCGAGGTCGCCGCGCAGGTTATTGGCGATGGATTCCACCGCTCCTTCATCAATCCAGCGGGCGATCAAATCAATATCTTCCGGGCTGAGCGGATCTGCCAGCCTTGGCATCCGGGCGCCGAATTGAGGCTCCTCCTGCGCTATCTTAAGCCACAGGGGACTGGCCTGGGAGTCTCCGGGAACGATGGTCGCGCCATCGTACTGGAAACCGAAGCTGGCCATGGCGGCATCGTAGCTGGAGAGATCGATGCCGCTGCTGTCCATTCCTATATGACAGAAGCCGCCTTCGCAGGAGCGGGTGAAGAGCGGCTGGACCTGGCTGGCGTAGTCTACCTGTGCCCGGGCGATGGCGCAGACGCAGAGGGTCAGCATCGCGGCCAGGATGAGAGGAATCTTGCTGCGGATAGTATCAATCAGCAGGTTGTACATAACTGTCCGGAGCCCACAACCTAGTCGATGGAAGCAAAGAGAAGGGACTATCAATTGTAAAGCCCAGAGATTGAGTGGTGTAGCCGTCCTGCAAAATTCTTCTGCCGGTTTGCATGAGTCATTAATATATATAGGTTTACGAAAACTCTTCCAGAGCCTTTTGTGGACTAATTCGGCTCCGGCGGGATTGAAAAAAAAAGTCTGTTTTCAGAGCATTTTCAGATCGGGAAAAACACAGGCGACAGCGCGTTTTTCGGCTTCTTACGGACATTAGGGTACAATCGTCGATCGGCAGGCGCAGCGACTGAAATTTTGTGGATGAGCTTTTTTGAGATGTGAAATGGAACCCTTGAAGCTGAGAGCTCTGGCCCTGGTCTGGATGGTCTGGATGGGGACTCCACTTCCAGGCCAGGATGGGGATTGTCGCGCTTCGGGAATTCTGAGCTTCGTCGCTTCACCGCCGTCGCTACCCGGTCGCGAGTATTACATCGAGCCGGGAGAGGTTTTTCACTTTATCCTGGAGGCCCGCCTGGAAACGCATTTTGAGGGGAGTTGGGGTGTCCAGGGGTTTTCCCTGTCTGTGGCTCACGATGCTGGTGTGCTGGAGATCACAGGCGCCACCCAGGCGGGGACGGATGCCGATGAGGTGTTCCCCCTCGGTTTTGAGCGTATTGAAACAGTGGACAATGAGACTGGTGAAGGTTTTGTCTGCGCTGTTGTGCTCAGCCTGGCGCAGCCGGTTACGCTTCCTCCCGAGGGTTCTTTTTCCCTGGCCCGGGCCGGCTACCGGGTGCGGGCGTTGCCGGAAGATTCGGAGGGGGTCTCGACCGCGATCGAATACAGGGATGGTCTGCGAGGTTCGGCCCAGCCGGTGAGGAACAGGGTGACCTGGAATGGCAGGTCGGTTACGCCCTGTGTCGAGCCCTTTTCCATCAGGTTGACATCGCTGTCCCCGGGGATCTTTCTTCGCGGAGATTTCGACGGAAGCAGCTCTGTCGACATATCCGATGCCGTCGCTTTCATAGGCTATCTCTTTCTCGCCGGGCGTCCGCCCAACTGCTTTGATGCCGCGGATGTGAATGATGATGGCCGGCTCGATATCGCCGATCCGATCTTCGGCCTCAATTTTCTTTTCAGGGGAGGGGCCCCTCCTCCTCCTCCCTTTCCCCTGGCCGGTCCTGATCCTACCGAAGATGGGCATTCCTGTTTTTCCCGGGCAGGCTGAAGCTCCCGGCTATAGCAGGGCCAGGATCCGCGAGTGGCCTCCTGTGGCCCCCTCGATTTTCGGGGCTCCGCAAATGAGGGTAGCTCCCGCTGGGGGCAGGTCGGCCAGGTTGGCCAGATTCTCGATTCCCCAGCGACCGCTGCCCAGCCAGGCCGTATGGACCGGAAAGTTTTTCGTCGGGCCGTAGTCGAGGCTGGCAGTGTCGACCGCCATCGAGAGCACCCTGCGTTCTTCGAGCATGAAAATGGCCGCATCGGTATGGAAGCCCGGGAAGTGGCGGACACCCTCGTCGTCAAAATTGATAAAGCCGGGTTTCTCGACCCTGGCGTCCCAGCCGCTGAGCATCGCCACGCAGCAGCGATCAGGGAGCGGGCCGTGGGTCTCCTCCCATGCCTTGAGATCCTCGACGGTCACCTGGGCATCTTCGTTCTCTTCGGCTTTCTTCCTGATGTCGATGATGGCGAGGGGGAGCACAAGATCCCGGGGGGGGATCCTGTCGACGGTCAGACCGTTCGGGTTGCGGTGGAAGGGGGAGTCAATATGGGTCCCCGCATGCTCGTCGAGTGTCCAGCGGGTTACATTCCAGCCATCTCCCTTCGCGGTAGAGGAGACGGTCTCAAGCTCGACCCTGGCGGTGCCTCCGGCCCAATGAGTAAAGCGATTAGAGTAGGTATGGGTCAGGTCAACGACTTGGCTGAAGGCGGCGAATTCGGGCGCTGCCGGCGTTCCTCCCTCCCCCTTGCGGGCAGGTTCGATGGGGCTGCAGGAGCTCAGGGAAAGAGCCGCGCCTCCCAGTCCTGTACGCAAAAAGTTACGTCGGCCGAGATTGCCGGCCACTATATCCATACATCCTGCTATGCACATCCTGTCACCTCTCAGCCTGTTTCGGGAGACCTTCTACGTTTCCTGCCGGAGCTACAGGATGCTGCATTCCGTCCGCGGCCTCTGCAAGGATGCTTTTCCCCTGCGGCAGGGGCTTCCTGCTTGCCAGCGGTGGCGGGCGGTTGTTCAATCAGGAACCACCAGGGATAGTCCTGGTGCGATTGGAGACGGTGATGCCAGACGACCTGCACATGGATTCTGAAGACTTTCGTGAGCTCGGGCGGAAGCTCATCGATTTCATCGCGGACTACAGGGACAAGATCGAGACACTTCCCGTCCTTTCGCAGGTCCAGCCCGGCGAGGTCGCTGCCGGTCTTCCCCTGGAGCCTCCCGTGGAGGGTGATTCACTGGACAATATTCTCCAGGATATCGACCGCATTGTGATGCCGGGTCTTACCCACTGGCAGTCTCCCGGCTTCTTCGGCTATTACCCTGCCAACAGCTCACTGCCGTCCGTGTTGGCAGAGTTGCTCTGCGCGGGACTGGGCGTACAGGGGATGTCCTGGGTGACGAGTCCAGCCTGTACGGAACTGGAGACCCGAGTTCTCGACTGGCTGGCAGGCATTCTCGGCCTCCCCGGGTCTTTTTCCTCTTCCTCCTCCGGTGGTGGTGGGGTGATCCATGGCACGGCGAGCGAAGCTGTCCTGGCCGTAATGGTTGCCGGGCGAGAACGCATCCGGGCCAGGGGCGAAACGGATGGCAAGGAGCTCAGAGCCTATTGTTCCAGCCAGGCGCATTCATCCGTTCTCAAGGCCGCCTCCATCTGTGGTATTGGTTCACAGAACATGGTCCAGGTGGGTGTGCTGGATGATCTCTCGATTGATGCGGCAATGCTCGAGGCCGCGATCGAGAGTGATCTTGCCGCCGGCAGGGTTCCGTTCTTTATCTGCGCCACGGTAGGTACGACCTCGACCTGCGCTATGGATTCGGTGGCGGAGTTAGGCAGGATCGCGCGAAAGTACGAGCTCTGGCTGCATGTTGACGCCGCCTACGCGGGCAATGCCTGCGTCTGTCCCGAGTACCGCACGATGATTGAAGGTGTCGAGTTGGCCGATTCCTTCAATTGCAATCCTCACAAGTGGCTGCTGACGACATTCGACTGCTCGACTCTCTGGGTCCGTGACAGGGAGAGCTTTACGCGGGCCTTGTCGGTTACTCCTGAATACCTGCGTACCAGCCAGGGTGATTCCGGAGCAGTGATCGACTACCGAGACTGGCAGATCCCCCTCGGAAGGAGGTTCCGGTCGCTGAAGCTCTGGTTTGTTCTGCGTTGGTACGGAGTGGATGGTCTGCGAGCCTTTATCCGTGAGCAGGTACGATTGGCCGAGCTCTTCGAGGAGCTTGTCTGCGGATCTCAGGATTTTGAGATCTGCGCTCCCAGGCGGCTTGGGCTGGTGTGCTTTCGCTTTCGCGGGAGTGATGATGAAAATCGAGAGTTGCTGGAGGCGATCAACGCCGGCGGCGAGATCTTCCTCACGCATACCGTGATACCAGCGGAGGGGGCTGGGCGCTATGTCCTGCGCTTCGCCACCGGCACCATCTCGACGAAAGAGAAGCACGTTCTTCGGGCATGGGAGATCATCCAGTCCCTGGCCCCTTCCGGGACGGTTTCAAGGTGAAATTGAAACTGAACTTGCCGTCCTGAAATATCACCCTTAGCATCGATTTCAGCAGGTTGGCCCGGGCTTCTGGGGAATCACGGGCGGCCTTGCGGTCGGTGTCGGATCCTTGGGGGTCTTTTGCCGAGGGGCGGGGGCCGGGCAGCTTCAGGCATCTCGCCGTTCAAGGTTCGTTGGCAGATTGGGGCATTGGGGATCAGTGAGAGCTGGAGAGTATCACGAGCATGCGATGATGACTCCGAGGTTCGTTCTTTTCCAGTCGGCCCCCGGTTTTTACCGCAGCTTTAACAGGAGGAAGTGATCGTTTCCGGGGGGGATGAGCCTTTTCCTCCCGGGTGAGTCGCGGGAGTGATGCGCTTCCGTTGTTCTGGTGCGCGGTCACCTGGCGGTGGTCGGGGCTGCGGATCGAGAAGGTATCGGACCACCATTTCGAGAATGATGGGGAGTTCTGGAGCATGGCTTTTATAACGACGCATACCAGCGTTCTGGCAAAGTGTTTTGTGGGGAATGGCAGGCGGGAGTCTGCCGCTCCAGGTCGAGTTGGCGTCGCGGGGTCGCGGTTATTTAGCGTCCTGGCGATAGCCCTGTTTATTTTATGCAGCCGCGGCTTCGTGACTGCCGGCGGCGGTGAGGAGGAGTGTCGCGATCCTGCTGCCCCCGCCGGGCCATCTCCATCGGATGGGCAGACCGGCAGGCGAACTCGTACAAGCCTCCAGTGGGGAGAGAGGGAGACGATTCAGCGCAAGGTCGTCTATGGGGAGGATGATCGCCAGGATGTTTACCAGGTAACCAACGAGGCTCTTCTGAGAATGTCCCAGGGAACCTGCGCCCTTGTTTCGCCCTTCAATATCGATCGACAGGCCGATGGACGCTACCGGCTTTCGGGAACCGCCCTGGGGGCTGCTCGAGACCTCTGCGCATCGGAGCCGTTCCGGGAACAACCCACGGCGGCTTTCTGTTCCGGTTTCCTGGTCAGCCAGGATGTGGTCGCCACGGCCGGTCATTGCGTTCCGGCTGACGGCTGCGATGGAACAGCCTTCGTTTTTGATTACAAGATGATCGATTCAACCACGGCGAAGATGGTCATAGAGCAAGACAATGTCTATTTCTGTGAAGAGGTTGTCGGCCATCGGCTTTCCGGAGGCGTGGATTACGCCCTGCTCAGGCTTGACAGGCCGGTTGCCGGCAGGCAGCCGGTGGAGATCAGGAGATCGGGCAGAGTTCCTGACCGGACACCGTTGGTTATGGTGGGGCATCCTTCCGGCCTGCCGCAGAAGATCGCCGGCGGAGCCCGGGTGCGCGACAACTCCGCTTCAAGTCACTTCGTGGCCAATACGGACTCCTACGGTGGCAACTCAGGCTCGCCGATCTTCAATGAACTCACCAGCGAGGTGGAGGGCATCCTGGTCCGTGGAGTTACTGACTATGTTCCCGAAGGCAATTGCTATGTATCCAATCATTGCTCCGACGCAGGCTGCGATGGTGAGGATGCGACCCGTACGACTCATTTTGCTGAGTTGCTGCCTCCTGCGGGAGGGGCGGTTGTTTACGAGGTCTACCTGGGGCGCTGCGGCCGGCTGGAATCCCTGGGGGAGACCTACGATCGCAGCTGGATGGTTTCCGACCTGGAGATCAACACCGAGTATTGCTGGCAGGTCAGGGCGAGCAATGATTGCGGAACCGTGCTGGGCCCGGTCTGGAGCTTTACAACCGGAGCGGAGACCGGTCCCGATCCGAACCTGCCGAATGACAGCGTCGAGAACGCCTGGCCGATCGAGGACTCGAGTGGTTCCACGACGGATACGAGCGACTCATCGAGTCCTGCCCTGTGGTGGGTATGGGAAGCTCCCCGGTCGGGTCTCGCTGTTTTTGATACCCGGGGGAGCGGTTTTGACACGATTCTCTTCGCCTACGACTCGGGTCGCAGACTCCTTGCGGAAAACGATGATGCCTATCATCTGCAGAGCGAGGTCAGCTTTGAAGCCGAGGGGGGCGAGCGCTACTACATTTCCGTTGGTGGATACGCCGGCGCTACAGGCGATATCACCCTGAGCTGGGCCTTCGATGGGGATGCTCCCGCTCCCGGTGGAGGCCCGGTCAACGATGATCTCGCCGACCATATCGAGCTCGATTCGAGTGAAGGGCAGGTCACCGGAAACAGCGATTCCGCAGGTGACGAGGCATGGGAAGGCGATCTCTTCGGCAGCGCCTCGCTCTGGTGGGTATGGACACCCCCGATCGGCGGGCTTCTGCGTGTTGACACCATCGGCAGTGACTACGATACGACCTTGACGGTTCTTCACGGCGATTCGCCCGGTGAGCTCTCGGTGCTTGGAATGAACGATGATTCCAGCGGGCTCCAGAGCCGGGTCGAGTTCACCGCGGAGACTGGCGAAAGCTACCTGGTCAGGGTTGCCGGGTATAGCGGCGCCACTGGCGATGTCGTTCTCAACTGGCGGGTTGTTGAGCCGTCTGAGCCGGTCGACGGTCCCGTTCATTTTATGCGTGCGGATGCGAACCAGGACGGCCTGGCAGATTTGAGCGATGCCGTCGCGATCCTGGCTGAGCTCTTTCTCGGCGAGGGTCCCCGAAGCAGTTGCCCCCAGAGTCTCGATGTCGATGACAACGGGGCTATCGAGCTTACCGACAGCGTCTACCTGCTTACCTTTCTATTTAATGGAGGGGACGCCCCTGCGGCTCCCTTCGGCTCCTGTGGATGGGATTTCAGCGATGGAGGCCTTGTGTGCGAGGACTATGCGAATTGCGCACAGTAGCTCTCCAGGGTTGAATTGAAAGAAGGCGGGCCGGTGGAATTCCGCCGGCCCGCCTTTGCTTTCCGCCTGAAGTCCCCGGTTTATTTCAGGGTCTTGATGCGGACGTTCCTGTACTGAACCGCGGAGCCATGGCCAGCGAAGCCGAAGTGGCCATCTTTGCGGTCTTTTCCGCCGACCTTTTTCCCCATGAACTTGGTGACCTTGCCGAGGTCGGTGTCGAGGATGGTCGTTCCGTTGAGCTCGACGCGGATCTTCGAGCCCTGGACAGTCACCTGCTGGTAGTTCCACTCGCCCAGGGGACGCTGGTAGCCGCGATGAGCAGCGACCATGCCGTAGGCCGAGCCGTGGTACTGGCGCGGGTCGAGCTTGGCGTAACCCTTGGCGCTATTGTCGAGGACCTGGAGCTCGCACATTCCCACATAGGCCGGGTCGCCGCGCCCGGGGTAACGGATGGCGAGTCCATTGTTGCCGCCGGGGGGCAGCTTGAACTCAAATCGTACGATGTAATCCGAGTAGATCTTCTTGGTGTAGATCGTTCCTCCACCGCGTTTTGGACAGGTGAGAACGCCATCCTTGATCTGGTAGGCGCCGATGGGTCCGGCCCAACCTGAGAGGTCTTTGCCATTGAAGATCGAGGTGAATTCATCTTCTCCCGTTTTCGAGAGGAGCTTGTTGGCCTCTTCCGCTTTGATTTCACGGATAGCGATATTTTTCCAGCGGATCTCACCGCCATGGGTCTGGAGCTGGATCGGACCGCTTCTTCGCAGTGGCACCTTCCTGTTCCAGTAGTTCTCCATCGGGGCCATGTCGAGAACCTGCTTGCCGTTCAGCCAGACAGAGGTTCTGTCTCCAACCTGGAGGATGCGGAAGCTGTTCCACTCTCCAAAGGGCTTGTCAGCGAGCACGGATGGATCTTTTCCAGGAGCCCCCTTGGAATTGTTCCAGAGTCCTCCTGAGCCCTTGTCGGCTCCGATACCCCACTTGCCGCCGGCCTTGGTGTAGTCCCAGATCTGTACCTGCGGGCTGGCCCTGAGGTAGATTCCGCTATCAGCCTTGGCGACGGTTTTGTAGTCGATCAGGAGTTCCATGTCCCCGTAGCTCTTGTCGGTGGTCAGGTAGACGCCTTTGCCATCGTTGACGAGTTCGCCGTTCTCTACGGTCCAGTGCTTTTTGGCGTTTTCGAGATCTGCCGCGTGTTTCTTGGCCCTGTCCTCGGCGCTCATTTGGTTCAGCTTGTTGGGGTTGAAATGTCCCATTCCGTGCCAGCCGGTGAGATCCTTGCCGTTGAAAATCGAGGTGAAGCCTTTCGGGGGATCCGCCGCCTCGGCGAGGGGGAGCAGGACAGACAAGCCGCAGAGAAGAAACAGGGGCACGGTGATCTTACGCATGGGTGTGTTCCTCATGGAAAAAAGAAGCGACCGTGGAGGCTGGCTCGCAGGGTCGAAAACATGGGCGGCTGGAACTGCGTTCCAGCCCGACTATTCCAGGCGGCTTCCAAGCTAACCATAATCGTCGCAGGTGTAAAGACTCTCGCCGGCTTGTTCACGCGAGAACCCATCCGAGGCCTGGCGGCCGAGAAAGAAGAAGCGTCAGTTCTGCCGGGAGGCTTCGCGGCGCAGACGTTCGAGGCTCTGCTGCATCCGTGAACGAGCGGCCTCATCTCTTTCCTGGCCGACGATGTTCTCGAGCTGGGGGAGAGCTCCGACATTGTTGCGCCGCGCGAGAATTTCAGCAGCCTGGGATCTCATATGGGGAGATCGATCACTTGCGGCGATTTGAAGGAAGAAATTGCTCGCCTGCTGGTTTTGTGAGCTGGAGCCTGAGTGGATACCCCAGAGGATGCTGTGGCGGTTTTCACCATCTCTGTGCACCTCGGGGTTGGAGAGGATCTCGCGCGCCTGTCGTATTCCATCATCGTTTCTCCCGAGCATTCGAGCCATTTCGTGGGCGGCCTCGCGGTCCGTTTCACGCCAGAGCTGCTCAGCGATATTGGAAAGCCCGGCTCCATCACTCTGGCGGCTGAGCAGCCGCGCGTAGGCTACCCTCTCGGCGGCGCTCTCGGCGTTCTCGAAGAGGCGTCCTGCCTGTTCGGCGACAAAGTCCGGATAGAGTCTCTCGAGCGACCGGCCCAGGTTCCTGGCGATATCGCTGTCGTTTTCCTTGGAGATGAGGTCCAGGAGTCTTTCCGGCGGCAGACCATTGCGGCCTCCCTCCGCGATGGCGCGCGCGATGGCGTGTCTTTGCTCGGGGTGGGGGCTTGATTCGAGAATATCCAGCATCGCTCCCATGGTCGCCCTGTCGGCGTTACGACTCAGCCCGCGAGCCAGGGTCTCTACAATGTCTTCCCGGTTGCTGTTGGCGAGGAGATCCATCATCGCGGAGGTCGCCTCCGGTCCGGAGGCCTCTCTGAGGGCGCGGGCAAAGGCGCGGTCATTCAATTCAAACTCGGGGTCGGCTGCGGCCTCGAGAAGGAGCTCGAGTCCTTCCTTGCCGCCGTTGCGGGCCATGGCGCGGGCGATGGATTCCTGCGCGCGCGGATCGTCGGGGACCTCCCTGAGCGCGTCGGCGAGGAAGTTCGTGTCGAGGTCATGGGAGAGGTTTTCGATTCCTTCCGCGACCAGCCTTTGCGACATACCGGGTGGCTGTTCTTTCAGGAGCTTCATGA
>CBFHWB010000069.1:0-17614 GCA_965659285.1 Planctomycetota bacterium
GATGCCAGCGACACCGTCCAGAGAGCCGGCATGCAGATGGTCGACTTCCCCGACCCGACCGGAGAATCGGAGCTGGGCTTTGACTGGATGCACACCGTCGGACTTCTCGAAAGATTGAGATTCATCAACGACCTCGCCAACCCGGTCCAGGGAGAGTCCGCGGGAACCTGGGATCCGAATGCCCTCCGTCTGCGCTGGCAGCTGTTCACCCCGGAAAGAACCGTCAACTTCTTCAAGCTCCTGTTCCTCAACGGCGACATGCTTGAAAACCATCATCAGCTCTGCGAGGAAGCCTTCAACAGCCAGCGCGAACGGAACCGGCGCGTCTCGGCGACCGCGGCTTTCATGCTTTCCCTGCCTCAATTCCAGAAGCAGTAGGACCCGGACAAAGGCTACCTTTCGGAAGAGGCCACCCGTCTCTTCAGCGCGGCGTTGATCGCCTCTACAGCCTGCCCCGCGAGCGCCTTCGAGCCGGCCGGGGTAAAGTGGACGTTCGCCGGCCGCATGATCTCCTTCAGCCGCGGCATGCAGAAGGTGTACATGTCATCGATGGCGATCTTACGCTCCTTCATGACCTTCGCGGCGGCCTGGTTGTACTTCACCGAGTCGCCAACAACCCTTCCCCTGGCGCCCGGGGGAACCGGCGTTGTCGTTCGCCAGACAAGCTCCGCCCCGGTCTTCTCCAGGCGGGCGACCATGGTCCTGAGATTCTTTTCATAGTCGGTGATCGGCACCTGCTGATGGCTCCCCTCTCCTTTCGGATCGGCAAGGTTCTGACCCTTCGGACCGAGATACTTCAGGTCGTGCAGGCCAAAGTTGAAGTGGATCACGTCCCATGGATTGTCCCCGAGCCACTTGTCGAGCTCCTTGACGCCCTTGGTGGTCGGGCCACAGTTGGTCAGAGGACGATGTACGTTAGCCTTGCCCGAAAGCAATTCGCGTACGCCCACCGTGTAGCCGATCGAGATCGAGTCGCCGATCAAGAGCACCCTGGGAAGACCAGGCACGTCCTTCACCGGCTTCATGGCCGCGGGCACCTTCTTCTTCTGCGCCTTCTTTTTCGGCTTATCCTGCGCCGCGAGTCCTGCCACGAGCAGGCTGGACAAAAGCAACACCGCCAATCCAACACCGCCCGTAAGTCTCAAAACAGCTCGATTCATCAGCTTCCTGTTCATGGCTACCTTTCCTCGCCTGGATCCTTCAGTTGAATACGGACATTCGCCGAGAGGACTATGATAAGATCGTACGCTGGTTATTGAAATACGCTTCACGTATCAAACAGAATCCTGACAGGAAGGAACCACCCGGACATGACGCATATCTATCGCGGAATCCATTCTCACCTCGCGCACCGACTCGCCCCGGCGGCCTGTCTCATCGCCGCGGCGCTCATCTTCGCGCCGAATCTCCTCGCGGAAGAAAAGGGCGCCTGGACCGACGTGCTCAAATCAGGCGACCTCAACAAGCACTGTCACACCAAGGGTAATTGGATCCTCGGTAAGGATGGCGTTGTGACCCTGACACCGAGACCCGGCGAGAGGGGCTGGCAACGCTACGATGCCTACCTCTGGCTCAAGGAAGAGTACAAGGACTTCGAGGTCGAGTTTGATTACAAGGTTCAGAAGCGCGGCAACAGCGGCTTCTATTTTCACGTCGGAGACAAGAAGAGCCCCGTGGCGAAAGGCATCGAGGTCCAGATCTATGATTCCTCCGGCAAGAAGAAGGGCGCGCGGCTGACCGATCACGACTCGGGCGGAGTCATCCCGGGAATACCTCCGACCAAGAACACGGTGAAGGCTGCGGGTGAATGGAACCGCTTCCACATCATCTGCAAGGGACGCAAGGTGACGATCAAGCTCAACGGCGAGGTCGTCAACGAAATCAGCCTCGACCACGCGCGCCTGAAGAACCGTCCCGACAAGGGCGGCATTGGCTTCCAGGATCACGGCCTGCCCCTGTCCTTGCGCAAGTTCCGCATCCGCTCCATCTGAAAAAAACCGCCCGGGCGGGCGCAGCCAGCCTGCCCGGAGCTTTATTCCCCTGCCTTTGGCAGAGTGGCAGAGATGGTTCCGCGTACCTTCCTGATGTTGCCGGTGACGGCATCAACCACGATACCCGGAGCAGCTAAGGGAGCTAGAGGAATCCAGGCGACGTTGGCTATCGTCCAGGCATTCCAGTCCTTCGGAATAGGGATGGTCACCACGCTGTATCCGTCCTTGGCGAAGGTCATGGTCCTCGCCCGGGGGCTGACGGTTACCGTAAGGGGAGTCACGCCAATCTCTACCCCATCGACATGCACGGTAGCTCCCGGCGGCTTTGAATTGATCGACACCAGGTCAGAACCGGCGGATGGGCCAATGCCCGTAGAATGCGCGATGGTGGCGCAGCCGGACCCGGCGCAAAGAACCGCCACGGCGACGGCAACAAACGTAATGGAACGTCTCATCGGTTCCCTCCTCTTCTTCACTGCAATAACCTGCCGCTCACTTTGAGCTTCCAACACTTCCTTCAGGACGGCCGCTGGAAGCGACCAGGCTCTATTCCTGCTTCGCCTTCTTTTCCTTCTTCTGCTTTTGCTTCTGCTTCTTCTCTGCGTTCTTATTCTTACCCTGCTTCTTCGTGGCGCCACCAAAACCTCGTTTTTTCAGCGCCTCGGTAGATTTGCGCGTCGTCTCCAACTGGACATCAAGGGCCGTTTTCAGCGCCTTATAGGCCGCAAGCCCTCTACCGGCAAGCGAGCCGATCTTTATCGGTTTTTTCTCCAGCAGATCCCCCGCGACCTTGAAATAGCGGCCGGTCGAGTAGAGCTTGAAGTCCTGGGTGCGCGTATGCTGGCTCTCCTTGCCCCGCAGGCCATTGCGATGGTACCAGCAGTAGATCGACTCGCGACCCTTGAAAGGCTTACCCCGCAGCAGGGGAGCCAGGCTGATGCCCTCGTAGAACTCTCCGGCGGGAAGCTTTGCGCCAGTGGTTTCGGCAAGCGTTGGCAGGATGTCGCTGAAATCAACCAGCGCATCGGAGACCTTGCCAGTCGGCGCGGTACCGGGCCAGCTGGCCACCAGCGGCACATGCGTACCGTTGTCCCGGGTCGAACCCTTGCCGCCCGGGTACTTCGCTCCATTCAGGTTGGAGACGATCTTAACGTAGGTTCCGTTGTCTCCCGTAAAAATCACCAGGGTCTTCTCGCGAAGGCCGAGGGAAGCAAGCTTGTCGACGATCTTGCCGACCAGCTTGTCGGTATAGGAGACCATGTCCTTGAAGTACTTCATCTGACCGACTCCCTTGGCCCCGGGGAAGGTCTTGTCATAGTCGGGGCTGTCAGGTGTTGGCTCAAAGGGCCAATGCGGCAGGATCATCGGATAGTAGGCGAAGAAGGGAGCGTCCTTGTTCCTCTCGATAAAATCACAGAGATAGTCGCTCACCAGGTCCGGACCATATTCTCCATTTTTATAGTCCTTCAGCTTGCCATTGACCTCGAGCCCGGGATTGGCGTAGCGACTCGGGCGACGGGTGAGCTGCCACAGGCAGTACTCATCGAAGCCGAAATGCCCGGGAGCTCCCAGCCCTCCCGCCAGTTGCCACTTTCCCACGATGCAGGTCTTGTACCCGGCGGACTTGAGAACATGCCCGAAGGTCGTGGCCTTGGGATCGAGAAAACCGAAACGGATGTAGTTCCTGTTGTTATAGAGGCCCGTCATGATCTGTACGCGCGATGGAGTGCAGATCGGCTGGGAGTGACCATTCAGAAACCGAATGCCGCTCTTTGCCAGGGAATCGATCCGAGGCGTGCTGTAAGTCGCACCGCCATTGGATGAGACGCATTCATAGCCCATGTCATCGGCCATGATGAGAACGATGTTGGGACGCGTCGCGGCCGTGAGCAGAGCTGCCGGGGTGAGCAGCGTCCCGAAAAGAACCAGGACGGACGGAACCACGAAAAGGACGCGACGGATGCTACGAATCGAAAATGACATTGGCTTCCTCTCAAAAGCAATCAGGACGCACTCGGCGACAAACCAGTTGATCTGAACCACATTGTACTCCCCTGCCGTCCGCCTGAAAACGACAACAGCCTCTATTCGCAGGATACGGGAAACTTCGGTGAAGACCCTGTAGAATGAAGACCGTCGATAAGGCAGAATACCTCTTACCGTTCGGATCTACACGATATGAAGCGCCTTATTGAAAGCGAACGGAGGACCATGAAAAACCCGGCCCGGAACATTCTCGTTGGCATCTGTGTTCTCATTGCCTCGATGGCTTCGCCTTCCCTCAAGACCGAGGAACCCACCGCCGAACAGTTCACCTTCTTCGAAGAGAAAATTCGCCCGGTCCTCGCCGAGCATTGCTACAAATGCCACAGCTCCAGGTCGAAGAAGCTGAAGGCGGAGCTCTATCTCGACAGCAGGGAAGGGCTTCTCAAGGGGGGAGAAACCGGCCCCGTGGTGGTGGCCGGCAAGCCGGAAGAGAGTCTCCTGATCCGAGCCGTCGTCTACCTCGACAACGAGCTCGAGATGCCGCCCAATAAAAAACTGCCCGACAGGGTCATCTCCAACCTGCAGGAATGGATCCGCATGGGCGCGCCGTGGCCCAGGGAGGAGCCCTCCGCCAGGAAGGAGGAGGATGTCGGCGAGCGAGACTGGAAGAAGCTGCGAATGGAACACTGGGCGTTCCGCCCGATGAAAAAACCCGCCGCTCCCGAGGTGAAGAACCAGGAGCTGGTAAGCAACCCGATCGACAACTTCATCCTGGCGAAGCTCGAATCGCAGGGGCTGAAACCTCTCGGAAAAGCCGCGCCCCGGCTCCTCCTTCGACGGGTCTACCTCGACCTGACGGGTCTCCCCCCCACCCCATCGCAGGTGGATGAGTTCCTCTCGGACAAGAGACCCGAGGCTCTCGATCACCTGGTCCATTCTCTGCTCAAATCCCCACATTACGGCGAGCGCTGGGCGAGACACTGGCTTGATACGGCCCGCTACAGCGACGGCCTCGGAGGCTTTGGAGACAATGGGCCGCTGCCTGGAGCCTGGCGCTACAGGGACTGGGTGGTAGGCGCCTTCAACAGGGATCTGCCCTACGACCAATTCGTCAAGCAACAGGTTGCCGGGGACCTGATCAACGAACCTCTCGCTTTCTACGGCACGGGTTTCTTCGCCATCGGACCGAACTACAAATCCGACGGAGGCGACCCTGAAGCCAAGGCCCAGGCCGAGGCCGAGACCCTCGCGGACCGGATCGATACCGTCTCGCGGGCCTTCCTCGGGCTGACCGTGCAATGTGCCCGCTGCCACGACCACAAGTTCGATCCGATTCCACAAAAGGACTATTACTCCATCGCCGGAGTCTTCAGGAATTCAAAGACCCACAAACGCCCGGCGGCGTCCCCTGAAATCACCAAGCGATTCAATGATCACCAGAACGCGATCAAGGGAGCCGAGAAGAACATCAAGGACTGGAATGACAGGAACAAGGCCGGTGGAGAAAACAAGCCGGATGAGGCTGATCTCAAGAAGCTCCAGGATAAGCTCCAGGAATTGAAGAAGACCGTACCAGTCAAGCCGACGGGTGAGGTTCATGTCCTGGCGGAAAACGGCAACAAGGATATGCACATTGCCATCCGCGGGGACCTGCGCAAGAAGGGCGAGGTCGCTCCCCGTCAGTTCCTGACGATCATGACCGATGGCTCCGGGCCGGTCTTCAAGGAAGGAAGCGGACGCAAGGAACTCGCCCGTTCGATCTTCGAGGCGGGCAAGCCCCTCGCAAGCCGAGTCATGGTCAACCGGATCTGGCAATACCACTTCGGGCATGGACTCGTTCGCACCCCGAGCAATTTCGGAAAGCTGGGCGAGTCACCGTCTCATCCGGAACTGCTTGACTGGCTGGCCGCATCCTTCGAAGAATCCGGCTGGTCGATCAAGCAGATGCACCGGCTGATCCTCGCCTCCGCCACCTACCAGCGAAGCAGTCGCTTCAGCCAGGAAAACTTTGACAAGGATGGAGACAACCGGCTGCTCTGGAGAATGAGTCCCCGGAGAATGGAAATCGAGGTGTGGCGAGACAGTCTCCTGGCGGTCACCGGTGAGCTTGACAGGAAAATCGGTGGCAAGCCGACGGACAAGATCTTTGACGTCAAGCGCCGAACTCTCTACACCACCATCAGCCGAAACGGAGACCGCTTCGCCTCGGACGCCTTCCTCCGTCTCTTTGATTTCCCCTCGCCCGCAAGCACGGCGCCCAAGAGGGCGATCAGCACCGTGCCACAGCAGTATCTCTTCATGCTCAACAGCCCCTTCATGATCGCGCGGGCCAAGGCGCTCGCCGCGCGGCTGCAGGGCGAAGAAAAAGATGATCCGACCCGGATCACCCGAGCCTACAACCTCCTCTATGGAAGACCCCCGACCAAAGAAGAAACTGAAATCGGACTCGGCTTCCTTGCCGAAAAAGAAGGAAAGACCCCCCGTTTCCAGCAATACGCGCAGGTTCTCCTGAGTGCCCACGAGTTCATCCAGGTACGCTGAGAACAGCATGGAAGAGACGCCCGCCTGAAAGGCTGGCACTTGAAACAATCCGAAGGCATACTGGAGAGCATGGAACCGCAAGCAAGAATGAACCTCGGTGGAGATCACAGGGCTCCTCTGACCCGTCGTGAATCACTTCGGAGGATTGGAGCGGGGTTCGGAACCCTCGGACTCGCGGGAGCCCTGGCGGATCCAGCGCTCTTCGCCTCCACGAAGGAGATCGGTAAACAAGCTGTATCACCCCTGGCGCCGAAGGCGCCCCATTTCGCTCCCAAGGCGAAACACGTGATCCAGTTGTTCATGCCTGGAGGCCCATCCCAGGTAGACACTTTCGATCATAAACCGGATATCGCGAAGCACGCCGGCAAGCGCCCCTCACTGGTAAACCGAAAATCCCTGCGAAACACCAAGAACGGTCTGATGGTTTCTCCATTCGGCTTCAAACGCTATGGAGAGTGCGGAAAAATGGTCAGCGATATCTTTCCGCATGTCGGAAGGCTGGTCGATGACCTCTGCTTTATTCACTCCTGTCATACGGATATACCCGAACACGCGGGCGCAATCCTGATGATGACCCTCGGCGCACTGCAACCCAATCGGCCGAGCATGGGCTCCTGGCTGACCTACGGGCTGGGAAGCGAGAACCAGGACCTGCCAGGCTTTGTCGCCATGTCTCCCAGGGCCCAACCCCGCGGCAAGCTAGCCAATTGGGGAAGCTCCTTCCTTCCCGGCGCCCATGCCGGAACCTACGTGAATATCGCCAAGATGAAACCTGAGAACGTCATGCAGAATCTCAGCAACCCGCACCTGCCGCGGCTGGAGCAGAGAAACCAGGCGAACCTGCTCTCCCGTCTCAACAGGATGCACCTCGACCGGCTGGAAAAAGACAACCATCTCGAGGCCGGCATCGAGGCCATGGAACTCGCCTTCCGTATGCAGTTCGCCGTCCCCGACGTATTCGATATCTCTAAAGAATCCAAGGCGACCAGGGAGCTTTATGGAAACAGCGAATACGCCAAGGGTTGCCTGATCGCCAGGCGGCTTGTCGAACGCGGTGTGCGCTCGGTCCAGCTCTCGCACTCAATTGACGGGTACGACATCGCCTGGGACACCGGCCACGGAGACATCAGGGGCGGACACGCCCGGCTCGCCAAGGCCTGTGACCAGGGAATCGCCGCCCTGATCCAGGATCTCAAGAGGCGAGGCCTGCTGGATGAGACCCTGGTGGTCTGGGGCGGTGAGTTCGGAAGAGCTCCCACCTCCGAGGGCAAGAAGGGACGAGATCACGACCACTACGGCTTCACCATGTTCATGGCAGGAGGCGGGGTCAAGCCCGGCTTCAGCTATGGTGCCACGGACAACTTCGGGCTCACAGCTGTTGAGAACCGGGTCCATGTCCATGACCTGCATGCCACGATCCTGCACCTCATGGGGCTGGATCACGAAAAGCTGACCTACCGCTACAGCGGACGGGACTACCGCCTGACCGATGTTCACGGCAAGGTGATCCACGATATCATCGCCTGAGGAAACGCCGGCAACCCGCCGCTGAATCATGAGTACTGAAGCCGCGATTCCAGGCCTCGAGACAGGCAAGCTCTTTTCCTTCGCCGACTGGCCGAACGAAGAGATCCCGCTGGTCTCAGTTGGTGTCTATACCGTCTGGATGGGTGAGCAGCTGCTCTATGTCGGCTACTCGGGAAGAAACCTGCGGCCGCATGAGATCAAGAACGCGAAGAAGGCCAAGGGCCTGGTGACACGTATCAAGAGCCACCGCAGCGGACTTCGAAACAGCGACCCCTTCTGCATCTATGTCTGTGATCGTTTCGTCATCCCGAAACTCGACAGCGCCTCCCTCGAGAGGCTGGCCGCTGGAGAGCAGCTGCTCGATGGATTGACCCGCAGGTTCATCCGCCAGGAGCTCAGCTACCGGTTCATCACCACCGATGGATCGGAGACCGCCCGCAGGATCGAGGGCCGGGTCAGGACAGGCATCCTCTCCGCCGGAAAGCCATTGCTGAACCCCGCCTGAGAACCTCGAGGAATCAGCGATTCTCGAATCGCCTCGACCTGTGAACCCCGGGGTCATCGGGAAGCGGCCTGCCCCCGCTGATATCCCGCTGTCCCTCGGCCAGGGAACCTCCACAACCGCCAACATAGTAGACCGGCTTTCCATGCTTCTCGAGGTCCACCTTGACCGTAGCCGCGTTGGCGTAGCGAAGCGTCAACCCCGCCCGACGACGATCACTCTCGTTGCGATCGCTGCCATGGATAATGTAGGAGTCGTGGATGGACAGGTCCCCGGCCTCCAGCTCGATCGCCACGGCCGCCGACTCCATCTCCCCGGTAACCTCGACGCGGACCCCCAGCAGGTCCCCGCCATCGGTAGGAATCATCTCGAGCTCCGGACACCCATCCTGGGTTCGCGGGATCACCTTCATGCAGCCGTTGGCGAGGTCTGAATCATCGAGGGCGAGCCATACCGTGCAGACATCGACCCCCGACACTCCGGGCCAGTAGGTGTTGTCCTGGTGCCAGCAGAGCGCCAGGCCATCCCGCGGCGGCTTGACGAGAAGATGCGTGCTCATCAGGAGGAGCTCTTCACAGCCAAGCATCTCGCCCGTAGCCGACAGCAATCTCTCATCGCGTCCCAGCTCGAGCCAGGTCTTCCAGTCCGCAGCGTGAATATGCGGCTCGACGAGAGATTCGAGACGGCGATCTTCAGGAAGCTCCTCGATCATCCTGTCAAGAGAACGGCGGAGCGCCGCGATGTCGGAGGGGGCCAGGACTCGACGCTGAACGCAATAACCCTCCTCAGAATAGAGGCGGGAGTCCTCGTTGGCTGAAGGCTGCTCGATCATGGTGGCATGTTAACAGCCGGAGGCGACGCTGTCGACGTGGGGCGGTTGAGAGCTCCAGATCTCCGTCAGTCGCTGGCTCGAATCGCCGAAGCTCTCGAGCCGGATCCCGAGCTTGTCCAGCATCGAAAGATACATGCTGCACATCTTGCGATTGGGCTTGCCGCCCTAGTCGAGAACATGGCTGAAAAACGGTAAGCGATGTGAGGCTGGTCTGTCGCCCACTGGTTCACTATACTGCCGGAAGAGAACCAAACAGAAGGAACTCATGGTATGAACAACCTGAACTGGAACAGCCGGAACCTGACCCGTGGCTGGCAGCGCGGTGTAACCGCCTTCTTCTACGGCCTTGGAATGACCGAAGAGGACTTCGACAAGCCCCAGATCGGCATCGGCGTCCCCCTGCTGGAGGGCAATCTCTGTAATATCCACGCCTACGAGCTCGCTCGGGAGGTCAAGGAAAGCTGCCAGGGCGCCGGCCTGGTAGGTTTTCCATTCGGCGTACCTGGAGTCAGCGACAACATCACCCAGGGAATGGAGGGCGGCAACGCCAGCCTGCCCTCGCGCAACATGATTGCCAACGCCGCCGAATGCGTCGTCAGCGCCCACTCCTACGATGCCCTGGTCGGCCTGCACAACTGCGACAAGAACGGCCCCGGCTTCGCCATGGCCCTCGCGCGGCTCAACTACCCCGGGCTCATCCTCAGCGGCGGCAGCATCCATCCGGGCCAGTACAAGGACAGGGACGTCACCATCCTCGATGTCTACGACTCCCAGGCTGCCGCCTCGGTGGGCGCCATCGAGCAGGAAGAGGCAGATGAGATCCTCCGGGTGGCCTGCCCGGGGCCGGGCGGTTGCGGCATCGCCGCCTCCTTCAACACATGGGGAATCGCCCTCGAGGCCATGGGGCTCTCCCCGCCCCAGAGCAGCTCGATTCCCGCCATCGACCCCGAGAAAACCGAGGAGTGCGGGAGGACCGGAGCCCTGGTGAAGAACCTGCTGCGGGAGGATATTCGACCACGGGACATCCTGACAAAGACCGCCTTCAGGAACGCCGCCGCAGCGATCGCCGCCATCGGCGGCTCAACCAACGGCATGCTCCACCTGCTGGCACTCGCGCGCGAGGCGAAGGTCGACTTCACCCTCTCGGACATCCAGCCCATCATGCGGGAGACACCCGTGCTGTGTAGCTTCGCCCCCCGCGGCCCGGGAACCATGGTGGACCTGCACCGTATCGGAGGAGCCTCGGTTCTTCTGAAGCACCTGATCGAGGCCGGTGTTCTTGACGGAGGCGGAATGACTGTCACCGGCTCGACTCTTGCGGAAAACCTCGCGGATGCTCCCAGCCCCCCGGCCAACCAGGAGTTGATCGCGCCAGTTGACGCCCCCTTCAAAACCTTCGCCGACATCCAGATCTGCTTCGGCAACCTCGCCCCCGATGGGATGGTCTTCAAGGTCTCCAGCATGGAGGAGACCACCTTCCGCGGCCGCGCCGCTTGTTTCGATGATTCGAAAAGCGTCGTCGATGCAGTAGAAGACGGCCGTATCGGCCCGGGAACTGTCATCGTCCTGCGCTACCTGGGGCCCCAGGCCTCCGGCATGCCCGAGGTTCTCGTAGCTTCCGCCGCCCTCTCGGTGCCTGAGCTCGATGGCAAGGTGGCGCTCGTTTCCGACACCCGGATCTCGGGAGTCTCCCACGGCGCCATCGGGGTGCACTGCGCCCCCGAGGCGCTCGTCGGCGGCCCGATCGCCCTGGTCGAAGACGGCGATGAGATCTCCTTCGAATTGCTCGAAGGAAACATCACCCTGCACGTCAGCGACGAAGACCTCGCGGCGCGGCGGCAGGCCTGGACTCCGCCCCCCCACGCGCACACCAGGGGCTACCTCGCCGACTTCGCGGCCACCGTCTCGCAGGCGGATTCCGGCTGCGTCAGCCACTGGGCGACCTGAGCCAGTTCAACCCACACCGGACTCACCACCTGGAATCAAGCCGAGAGCTTTGCGGAACCCATGCGGATCGAATGCTTCCTGCGCCTGGCTTACTGATCGAACTGACCGTCGAAGGCGATATCCGAACCGGGGAAATCTACCGCGCGAACAAAATCACAGGCCTCGGCAGCGCCGAATTCCCGATCCATGCGGCTGTCCTCCCACTCGACAGAGAGCGGTCCGCGGTACTTGATATCGTTCAGGGCGACGATGATTCTCTCGAAATCAACATCTCCATGGCCGAGCGATCGGAAGTCCCAGAAACGTCTCGGGTCCGCGAAGTCCGTATGTCCACCGAAGACACCGACCGTTCCGTCGCCCTTGTCGGACCAGACATCCTTCATATGCACATGATAGATGCGCTCAGCAAAGGTGTAGAGGAACTTCACGTAGTCGACACCCTGGTACTCGAGGTGAGAGGGGTCGTAGTTGAAGCCAAAGCGTTTGTGTCCCTTGACCGCCTCGATGGCGCGCTCGGCGCTGGCGATATCGAAGGCGATCTCGGTGGGATGCACCTCGAGGCCGAAGTTGACGTTCACCTTCTCAAACTCGTCAAGAATCGGAATCCAGCGGGCAGCGAAATCATCGAAGCCCTTCTGCCAGTACTCCTGCGTGGTGGGAGGAAAGGCGTAGATGGAATGCCAGATGCTCGAACCCGTAAAACCGTTGACCACGGCCGGAAACCCTTCTCCCTCGGGGCGGGCATCGATGAACTTCCGGCAGGCCTGCGCCGTATCGATCATCTCCTGCGCCGCGCGCTGGCGAACGCCTTCCGCCTCGCCGTCTCCATAGATCTCAGGTGAAAGGATCGCGGCGTGACGCTCGTCAATATTGTCGCAGACCGCCTGGCCGACCAGGTGGTTCGAGATCGAGTAGGCCGTCAGGCCATGCTTGGCGAGGATTTCCCAGCGTCCGGCGCAATAACCATCGTCGCTGATGGCCTTGCCCACCTCGAAGTGGTCACCCCAGCAGGCAAGCTCGATGCCATCGTAGCCAAGCTGGTTGGCCTTCTCGCACATGGTCTCAAAGGGCAGGTCTGCCCACTGTCCTGTAAAAAGCGTAACTGGGCGTGGCACGGCTGAGGTTCCTCCTTCGTTCGAAGCTAGGCAAAATGGATAGTCTGAATAACGGGTAAGCCTCCTATGATCCATGCATGGGGCGTATAGGTCAATCCACTATCCCCCTTCTTATGGAGTCCATCGCGGGGTCCGACACGTCTACGCGTCACCAGGAAGGTTGCGCACGGAACAAAGTATGGCTTAGGGTAGAGGAAATCCCCCTGTTAGAGTGAAGACCATGAAAAATCTCGTCGCCCTGAGCTCCCTGTTCCTTGCCTTGCTTGTCCCCCCACTCGCTGACCAGCGTGCCTGTGCCGAAAACTGGCAGGCCTGGCGCGGACCGCGCGGAGATGGAACCAGCGGTGAAAAAAACGCTCCGGTCAAATGGAACGGGAAGACGGGTGAAAACATCGCCTGGAAGACAGCCATCCCCGGAGCTGGACACGCCTCGCCGATCATCTGGAACGACCGGATCTTCACGGTCAGCACCCTCGAGGACAAGGGAGAGCGGGTTCTGTTCTGTCTCAACCGCGACGACGGCGCCATCCGCTGGCGAAAGACGGTCTTCAAGGCTCCGCTCGAAACCATCCATCGGCTCAATAGCCGCGCCTCCAGCACTCCATCCACCGACGGCAAGCTGGTCTACGCGACCTTCCTCAAGGTCGATGGCCGTACGGTCCCGGCACCCAACGTCGGCTCCCCGCGTCCCATCACCCCCGGCACCATCCTCGTCGTCGCCTATGATCTCGATGGAAAGCTGCAGTGGAAGACGGAAGTCGGAGAGTTCATCAGCGCCCACGGCTTCAACACCTGCCCGGTCCTCTACAAGGATCTCGTCATCATCAACGGGGACCATGATGGAGACGCCTACATTGTCGCTCTTGAACGTGAAACCGGCAAGGAACGCTGGCGGATCGAGCGCGAAAACAAGACCCGCAGCTACGTCACCCCCATCATCCGTGAAATCGCCGGCCGCACCCAGATGGTGCTCTCCGGCAGCAAATCGGTCGCAAGCTATGATCCCTCCACCGGCAAGCGCCACTGGATCATGGATGGACCGACAGAGCAATTCGTGGCCTCGATGGTCTACAACGGGGAGTTTCTCTTCGTTACAGGCGGTTTTCCGCAGCGACACATCCTGGCGATCCGCCCGGATGGAAAAGGCGACATCACGAAGACCCACATCGCCTGGAGAACCAACCGCGGCGCGGCCTACGTACCATCGCCAATCGTCGAGGGCGCCTATTTCCTCGTCGTTTCGGACAATGGAATCGCCAGTTGCTTCACCGCGAAGGATGGAAATCGACTGTGGATGGAGCGCCTTGGAGGAGGACACAGCGCCTCGACTGTTTCCGCGGGCGGACTGGTCTACTTCGTCTCCGACAAGGGCGTGACAACGGTGGTGCGTCCGGGCGCGAAATTCGATGTGATCTCAAAAAACGAACTCGGCGAGCGCTGCTCAGCCTCTCCAGCCATCAGCTCCGGAACGATCTACATCCGCGGCCACAAGAATCTCTTCGCCATCAGGACCACGGGAAAATGAGATTTTCAATATCCGCGAGTTCCATCGTCTTCTTTGTCATTCTCACCAGCTGCGCTACGGACGCGGAGGCACAGAAGAAGATCCGCCAGCACACCTGGAGCGGAGTCGAACGCATCGTGGCGGTCGGCGATGTCCACGGCGACCACGGGCAGTTCCTGAAGACTCTCCTCGCGGCGAAGGTCATCGACAAGGAGGGCCGATGGGTCGGAGGCAGAGCCCATCTCGTCCAGACCGGCGACCTCTTTGACCGGGGACCGGACTCGCGCAAGACCATGGACCTCCTGATGAAGCTCGAGAGGGAGGCGAAAAAAACCGGCGGACACGTGCACTGCCTCGCGGGCAACCACGAGGAGATGATCCTGCGGGGCGACTGGCGCTACGTGCACCCCGGCGAGGTCCAGGCCTTCGGCGACAACGCGAAATACAGCGCCGCGGTCGGCCCCGGGGGCGTCTACGGAAAATGGATCCGCAAGCACAACGGCGTCATCAAGATCAACAACGTGCTCTTCCTTCACGGCGGCCTCGGCGGCCCCTACGCCACCATGTCGCTGGATCAACTCAACGAGGGAATCCGCCACGGTCTCAAGACCGGCACCGGCATGGCCCGCGACTCCAACGGACCTCTCTGGCACCGGGCGCTCGCGAGGGGTGATGACGCGAGTGTCAGCGAACAGGTCAAGCCGATCTTCAAGACCCACTCGGTCAGGCACATCGTCCTCGGGCACACGGTCTCCGGGCGCATCCTCCCCAAGGCCGGCGGCAAGGTCATTCTCATCGACGTCGGCATGTCGAAGGCCTACGGAGGACCCGCCGGCTGCCTGGTCATCGACAAGGGGACCTTCTACGCCAACTACGCCGGGCATCCTCCGCTGAAGCTCCCCATCAAAAGAAGCGCCCCGGCCGCGGCGAAGAAGTGATGCTCTCATGGGCTACGAACATACCCAGCGTGCTCCGCTCTACCTCCTCCTGCATGCGCTAGGGGTCGCCACCCTGGTCGGAGCGTGGCAGATCGGAGATCCAGAGGTCAGCACTCCCATCTCCATCTTCAGTGGTTTTTTCTTTCTCCTCGGATTCAGCTTCCGGCAACTCACCTGCCGGGACGAAGGTGATTACCTGCGAATCAGCTTCGGGCCGCTTCCTCTTTTCAGAAGAAAGCTTCTCTATTCAGAGTTGGAGAAGGTCGAGCCGAGCCGCAGCAACTGGAAAGATGGCTGGGGAATCCACCTGTCCTCCCGAGGCGGCTGGGTCTGGAACATCTGGGGCTACGACTGCGTCGACATCGACTCCACCGGGGGGAAAAAACTCCGCCTGGGAACCGATGACCCCGAGGGACTCGCCGCCTTTCTCCAGAGCAAGCTCCCGGAACCGAAAGACCCGGAGCCCGGCCTGACCTCACCGGAGCAGGAGCCTCATTCGCAGCCGGAATAGCTCGTGCAGCCGAGGTCACCGGGGGTGCCGACTCCGTCGGTGTCGGTTCCGCAGCCGGTGCCGAAGTCGGGCGGCCCGGGCGCCGCCGGGGGCTCTCCTCCGAGGAAGAGGTAGGTGAGCAGGAAGACCGAGTCGGTGAGGTTGACGTTGGTGTCGTTGTTGACGTCAGCGGTCTCCATGCAGCCGGGCTGCGCGCCTCCCTGGAAGAGATAGTTCAGAATCCGGACCGCGTCGGTCAGATCAACGACCCCGCTCGAGTCGACGTCGCCGCGCGAGAAGACGTCCGACGGGTTCTTCGGCACCACCACGATCTCATCGTCGCGCTCCTCTACCGACACCGAAAAAGCCCCGGCCGGGTTGATGTCATCGCTGCTGACGACCACCGTATAGGTTCCCGGACCCAGGTCGACATCCAGGCAGGCATCGGCGCCCGGATCAGGACAACCGGCGTTGAAGGCCACCTCGTCGCAGAAGTCGTTCCAGAAGGAAACGCTTGGAGAAAAATCATCCGAGCTGACGAAGATCGTTCCCTCGAGCTCCCCATCGATCGTGAGAGAGAAGACCTCGATCTGCTGCCCAAACGGCGGCAGGGTGCAGCCGCTCGCGCCAAGCGCTCCCACCGCGGTCTCGCCCACCGCAAGCTCGCCTGAGTCGCAACGATCACAGAAGGTCCCGACCCCGCCGTCGCACTGTGCGAAGAGGGTGAAGGCGCCGTTCTGGCCGGTGCCAAAGCTTGAGACACCGACAAAGTAGGTGCCCCCGGGCAGATCCTGCACCAGGCGCGAGTTCAGCCCTTCGCCCCCATCATCATCCTGGGCGACAAGCTGGCAGGTCTCGTCGAAGAGCTGGATGAAGGTGTCGTAGGTTCCGGTGAGATCGATCGTGACCTGTCCGCCATCAAGATCGAGCAGATAGAAGTCGATCGACTGACCCGCGGCTCGTGAGCAGACGGTCTGGGGGAAGTCCCGGTCGAGGGGCTCGCCGCAGATCAACTGTTCGAGCTCACAATCGAGGCAGGGGTTGCTGTCGGCATCGCAGGCATCCCCCTCTCCATCACCATCGAGATCGGCCTGGCCCGGATTGGCCTGGTCGACGCAATTATCCACGTCATCAGGCACCCCGTCACCGTCGGCATCGGCGGGAAGAGCCCCGCGGTTACGAACCAGCAGGACATAATCCCCCGCCCCGGTGGAGAAGCCGTGCACGAGGATCCAGTAGATCACGCCCTCCTCGGCGTTCCACTCGACAACCGTCTGCAGACCGCAGGCGTCATCGTTGCTGGTCACGCAGAGGGGAGCGTCGCAGTTGCCCTCGTAGACGCTGAGCCGGGTATCGTAGACGCTACCGCAAGTCTCCGCGCGCATCCCCTCGCCAACTCCAACGAGGCTGTACCAGACTCCCGGCGCGTTGCTGGCGCCGCAGCCGGCGCTCTCGGGATCCTGGGAAGCGAAAAACGTGCTGCCCTCAACCGTGGCGCTCAGGCTGAGCTCCCCGGCGTCGTTTATTTCTTCAGCGAAGACCAGCTCGGTCGCATCGACGCAGAGGTCATTCTCGGGCGCATTCGGGTCGACCACGGGTGGCGGAGGCGGCTCTCCGGTGAATACCTCGAGACTGTAATTCCCGCGGCTGGTGCTCCAGCCATGCACCAGGACCAGGTAAGAAACACCCTCCTCGGCGACCCATTCGACATTCGTCAGGCAGCACCGCCCGGGCCGGGTACAGGCATCATCGTTCTGGACGATCACCTCAAGGGCTCCGCAGCCGCCGGCGAAGACACTCAGGGCCGTGTCATAGTCATTGCCGACACCGCAGGTGTTGGCGTTGACCAGGTCGCCGTTGCCGACGAACGAGTACCAGACTCCAGGAGCGTTGGGGAAGAGACCCTCTGGGTCGGGCGTCGCCGCCTCGGTCGATCCAACGACCACCGCACCCAGGGAAACGTTGCCGTTGTCATCAAGTTGTTTATCAAGAACGAGCTCTATGGCCTCCGCGCAGAGATCGTTCTCCGGCGCGCCCGGGTTGATGATCACATCATCGCACAAGTCTCCAACGCCATCTCCATCCACGTCGTCCTGCTCCGGATTGAAGATATCAACGCAATTGTCCTGATCGTTCGGAACCCCGTCGTTGTCATCATCGTCCTCGACCACGGGTGGCGGAGGCGGCTCTCCGGTGAATACCTCGAGACTGTAATTCCCGCGGCTGGTGCTCCAGCCATGC
>CBFHWB010000069.1:17713-19868 GCA_965659285.1 Planctomycetota bacterium
TTGCCGACACCGCAGGTGTTGGCGTTGACCAGGTCGCCGTTGCCGACGAACGAGTACCAGACTCCGGGAGCGTTGGGAAAGAGGCCCTCTGGGTCGGGCGTCGCCGCCTCGGTCGATCCAACGACCACCGCACTCAGGAATATGTTGCCGTTGCCATCGAGCTGTTCATCAAGCTCGATCGCCAGGGCGTCCGCGCAGAGATCGTTTACCGGCTGGGCGCATAGACTGCTACTGGCCAGGACCAGTAACAAAAATAAAGCGGATCTGGACATTCTTATTTCTCCACAGGCGGTTCGCGGATCCTCATCTTACTCGACCGTATCCACACCTCAAACGAGCAAAAAAACGGAGTGGGAACATACAGGGATCCACGACGGGTTCTCAGGAGAGAATCTCTCGAATCACCCGCCCATGAACGTTGGTCAACCGGCGCTGAATGCCATTGTGGTAAAAAGTCAGGCGCTCGTGATCGAGACCCAGCAGGTGTAGAACGGTGGCGTGAAAATCGTGCCAGCTCACCGGATCGACAGCGGCGCTGTAGCCGATCTCATCGCTCTCTCCATAGGCGACCCCGGGCTTGAGCCCGGCACCGGCCATCCAGACGGTGAAACCGGCGTTGTTGTGGTCCCGGCCCTTGCCAAGCTTATCGGCGGCGGACTGGGTGAAGGGAGTGCGGCCGAACTCAGAGGTGAAGGTGACAAGCGTGTCCTCCAGCATACCTCGACGGCGCAGATCTTTGAGCAAGGCCGCTACCGGCTGGTCGATCCGCTTCGCCTCGCGGGTATGATTCCCGACCATGTCCTCATGCCCATCCCAACTGGTGCGGGGCTTGCCGCCAAGCGGTCCTCCGGCGAAAAGCTGCACGAAGCGAACTCCCCGCTCGAGCAGCCGACGCGCCAGGATGCAATTGCGCGCAAAATCCCGCGTCTCCTTACCTTCGAGTCCGTACTCGTCAGTCAATCGTTTCGATTCACCCGAGATGTCGCTGACGCCGGGAATCGACACCTGCATGCGGGCGGCCAGCTCGTAGCTCTTGACCCGGGCCTCGAGAATCGAGTCCCGGCCGCCAAGACGTTGGAGCTGCCGGTTCTGGATATAGGCCAGCAGTTCCCTCTCAGCCTCCAGGCCATCGGGAGAAACCTCCTTCGGGGCGAAGAGATCCCGCACCGGATGCTCACCACTGCTGAAGGGAACCCCCTGGTGCTCACCCGGAAGAAATCCGTTGCTCCAGCTCGAGGCGCCGCCGCTGGGCGCGCCCCTGGCATCCGGCAGGACGACGAAGGCCGGAAGCGAGTCCGAGAGATTGCCGAGACCGTAGGACAGCCAGCTGCCAAGCGCCGGAAACCCGTTGGCCTGGAAGCCGCTGTTGGAGAGAAACAGGGCAGGGGTGTGATTCCCAGTCTCCGAATGCATCGACCGAATCACCGTCAGTTCATCCGCCACGCCGGCCAGGTGGGGAAAGAGATCGGAGATCCACAGGCCACTGCGCCCGCGGCGCTGGAAATCCCAGTCATTCTTTCTGACCCGGCCTACCTGTCCGAAAAAAACTTCCGGTCTCTTCCCAGGCGGCGCCTTGCCGTGAAACCTCTCAAGCGCCGGCTTGTAGTCGAAGGAGTCCACCTGGCTGAGCCCTCCCACCAGGCAGATATTGATGGCGCGCTTCGCCTTCGGAGAGAAATGCGCCAGTTGGGCGCCACCCTCCTCGGCACTCAGCATGCCGGCCAGGGCGGTCGCCCCCAGCCCATGGACTCCCCAATTGAGGAAATGGCGCCGGTTAAATAGAGATGGTTCGGGCAACGTAAATGGCATGGTCTACTCGATGAGAATGAATTCGCTGGAGTTGAACAGAACGCGGCACAGGCTTGCGAGGCCGTGATTCTCCACCAGCCTGCGCGCCCTCGACATCTCTCCTTCACCGGGAGAACGCCCAAGGCACAGCCTCCAGGCAAGGGCCACCCGGCTGTCCACCTCGGCGCCGGCCTCTTTTCGAAGGCGCTCGGCAAAGGTCTCGGCCATGCGCCAGACAAAACGACTATTGCTCAGGCTGAGCGCCTGCAGCGGCGTGGTCGTCACCGCGCGGCGCGGGCTGGTACTCGAAGGATCAGGGCAATCAAAGGTGTCAAGCAGCGCATCGCGCGCGCCGCGGGGGGAGAAC
>CBFHWB010000070.1:0-19761 GCA_965659285.1 Planctomycetota bacterium
AGGGTCCGGCAAGCGCATCGACCCCGGAAGAACAGGCGGCCTTGAGAAGCTCGTAGATCTGGTTGGTCGTGGTACCCAAAGCCGTCGAACAGTTGAAGATCGGATCCTCACAACCATCGAGCTCCACCTCCAGCATGAGAGCGACCGCCCGGGCCACATCCTCGACAAAGATATAGTCCCTCTTGAGCTCTCCTCCGCCAAAAATCTTCGGCTGGCCCCCGTCCAGCAACAACCTGGCGAAGATGGCCACCACGCCGGCCTCTCCATGCGGATCCTGCCTGGGCCCGTAGACGTTGGCAAAACGCAGGGCGGCCCACTCAAGACCGGAATCCTCCCGGGCCGAGAGCAGACAATGCTCAACGGCGTATTTTGAAGCTCCATAGAAGGAGGCCGGAACGCAGCGCATTTCCTCGCTGAGGACATCCCTGTCCTGCACGCCATAGCAGGCGGCTGAGGAAGCGTAGACGATCCTGCGCACGCCATGGCGCCGCGCGGCGCCAATGATATTCAGGGAACCGAGAACATTGATCCGCGCATCCATTTCAGGATCCTGCATGGAAACCGCCACCGAAACCTGTGCGGCGAGATGAATGACATCATCGGGGCGGAACTCCTCGAAGGCGCTCTCGACGGATTCGGTGATATCGAGTTCATAGAGCCTCGCGCCGGCCGGCACCTGGCCCGCGCCGCCGCCGGAAAGATTGTCCAGGACCGCGACCTCGTACCCGCGCCCAAGAAGCTCCTCTGTAACATGCGAGCCTATAAAGCCCGCGCCGCCGGTAACCAGGATCTTTCGACCCATTCTCACGCTCCAGAATAAAGAAAATGAAAGCGCGGGAATTATAACCTCGGCGGGGGACGCTTTCTGAGGCGCTCTATAGAAAAACTTTCATCCGGGGGTCATCCCCGGCCCCCTCAGGGTGTGTCCCGGCTGACCTCGAAACTCACCACAGCCACTCTTCCGCGGTCATCAACGCAGCGAATTCTGTGGGCGCCGGCGGTGAGATCCCAGCCGACCTTGTCGGCAGGGCCGGCCTCCACCAGCAGCTCACCGTCGAGAAACCAGTAGAGTTTTCTCACATCGGCGGCGGCGGCGGCGCTGAACTGAAGCCGCTGCCTGAAGGAGGCGCCCCTGACCAGCAGAAAGCGGGAGCCATCCACGGGCGATACGATCTGGGGAGACTGGACCCTCCGCCCCGCCGCCCCGCACCCGGGATGATGAGGAAGCCTCTCGTGGCCAGGCGAAACATTCCGCTCTAACCAGCCCGCCATCTCCGGCGGCCAGTCGACAATCACCTTGCGCCGGGGAGAGACCGCGGAGTCGTCAAGGCAGCGGCCGCAGAGCTCCCGGCCGCGGGCCTCATCAACCAGAATGTCACGGTGGACCCCGCAGACTGCCATCCCCAGCGACCGCAGCGGCAGCCTTACCCTCCTCGTTCCATCGCAATGTTTCCCAAGCCTTTGCCCGCTGAGAGAGCAGACCTCCCTCTCCACCAGTTCCCCTGTCGGGGGCCATTGGGAAGCGGCCCCTTCTGACAGATCAAGGCAGAGCGGCAGAGCGAGCGGAAGCGCCGCCTCGCCTCCGATCAGACCCGGGCGCGGACGGCCGAAGACATCCCCGACCCAGACACCGACGATCCAGGTTGGACTGAACGCTACAGTCCACGCATCGCGCAAGCCGAAGGAGGTGCCCGTCTTGTAACCGAGCGCCGGGCCACGATACCCGGCCGGTATCACACCGGAGCGCAAGAGATGTTCATCAGTAGAGAGCGCCTCGAGAACGGCCGCGGCTGACCCCTCGCTGAAGATATTCCTGCTCGCAGGACGCGTGGAGCTCTCTCCTGCCAGAACAGCCGGAGGCCTCCAGATCCCGAGATTCGGAAGGGTCGCATAGGCTCCGGCCAGCTCAAGCAGGCTCACCTCCCCGCCGCCGAGGCAGAGCGTCATGCCGTAATCACGGGGTCTTCTATAGAGACCGTTGAACCCCGCCTGGCGTAATACATCAAGATAGCGCCGGGTACCAACACTCGACTGCAGGCGAACGGCAGGAATGTTCAGAGACCTCGCAAGGGCCTCCGCGGCCGGAACGGGACCGTGGTAGCGACGGCTGTAGTTCTGCGGAATGTAGGCGGCAAAAGGGGAGGGGACGTCCGGCAGAAAGGCGGAAGGAGAGGATTTCCTGAGGTCAAAGCCCAGGGCGTAGAGAAAAGGTTTCAGCGTCGAGCCCGAAGACCGCCTCGCGAGAGCCGCATTGTACTGGCCCCGGAGCTTCGAATCGAAGAACGCCGGAGAACCCACCATGGCGCGAACCGAGGCGCTTTCAACCTCCAGGACTACAACCGCGAGCCCTAGACCTCTGAATCGATCAGCATGCCGGCGAAGATAGTCGTCCAGATGCGCGCGGGTCGCCGCCTGAACGCTTGAATCGAGAACAGTCCGGATGCGACCCGAACCGCGACCAAGCGACCGGGCCCTGTAACGCGCGAGATCGGAGAAATGCGGCGCCTCGAAAGGCCAGGCGTGAGGCCGCACCGCCGGACGTGAACGGGAGGCATCCTCGAAGCGACCCTGGTCGATCATTCCCTGGCGAAGCATGGTCGCCAGCACCAATTGCCGCCGGGCAAGAGCCCGGTCATAGTGACGATCCGGACGGAATCGGGAAGGACTCTGCGGAAGGCCGGCTATCAATGCCGCCTCTCCAAGGCTGAGATCAGCAGCCGACTTGCCCAGGTAGCGCCGCGCGGCGGCCTCGACCCCTCTCAGATTTCCTCCGTAGGGAGCCAGGTTCAGATAGGCGGCGAGAATATCATCCTTGTCGAGGCGGGCATCGATCTGCAGGGCGTAAAAAGCCTCGACAATCTTGGTGGAGATGGTTCGCGGCCGCCGATCGAGAATTCGAACCAGCTGCATGGTCAAGGTAGAGGCTCCGCTGTGAATCCGCATACGAACCAGGTTCTGCCAGGCGGCGCGGAACACCGCCGCAACATCAACCCCGTGATGGCTGCGGAAACCCTGGTCCTCTACCGCGATCGTCGCCAACTCGAGCCAGTCAGAAATCTCGTCAAGCCGGCTTACGAAACGAAACTCATCATCCTCGCTTCGGTAGGCCCGCAGCCAGCTTCCATCGGACGCGGTGACCCATGAGGAGGCCGGATAAGAATCAAAACGGCTGAGCTGAAAGGGATACAGGAAACAAAGAACTGCGAGCAGGACCGCGCCGGCGAGAAGCCCGCACAGCCCGGCCGCGAGGAGCCTGCGAGCTCCCGGAAAACGAAATCCGCGGGTTCTTCCTGAACCATCCCGTGACTTCATTTCAATCTTTCCTGGTGCCCCCTACGATCAATCGCCCCGCGCCGTGACGGCTGAAGATGCCCGCATCGTACATGCTCTCCGCCGTGATAACCGGCAATGTAAAATCTCCCCGGGTCACGGCCCGGGCTGCATAGCGGTAGACCGCGTGGCCGCTGTCCAGGCGCGAAACGTAGAAAAGCACCCGGTCATCGCGAATATCCATATGGGCCAGCTTGAGAAGCCTGGGCCCCTGGTCTGTTTTATCCTCTTTCTTCGGCGGCGAGAGGCGGGGGTTCTCTACCTCCAGGCCCGCGGGTAAGAGATCGGTGATGACCAGGTTGGAGTGGTTCGACGAACTCTTCAGACTCACCTCCACCTGGACAACCTCGCCATGCGACACTGTTCCATCGACAACCTCGTTGCCGTCTCCATCGAGGTATCGCCGGCGAACCTCGAGACCCGAGTCGAGTTCCTCAACCTTTCCATCTACAGGTACCCCCTCCTCAACCAGGAACCAATGCAGGACACCGTCGCCCTCGAGGCTGACACTGACAGTCTGCCCGGAGTAGTCTCCCTCGAGAACCTTGCTTTCACCCGTCTCCAGAACAACAGCATCCGTTTCGCCAACCCGGATCGAGGCGGTATAGTTGGAGCCATCCTTCCCTTGCTGGCGGGCGTACTTGCCGAGTGCCAGCAGCGCGTAGGCGTTCTCCTGGGTGTTGCCCCAACGCCCCGAGACCCTGTAGCCGTGCAGACGGGTTACAAGCGCCGCAACCTGCGGGCTCGCCGGATCGACATCAAGCAGGGTAGAGAGCATCAGAGCTGATTCCCGGGCGGGAGAGGTCAGGGCGCCATGGGTCTGCTTTTCCGCAGTCGGTGCCGGAAGAGCCTCGCCCAGGATGGTTCGCGCCTGCTGAGCGCGCCCAAGGGCGGAGAGCGCGGCGCCGAGCAGAAAGCGATCCTCGGTCGAGAGACCCGCTTCTCCCGAGACGGTCTCTGCCTGGTCTTTTTCCAGCAGGAAAGAGATCCTCCCCTCAAGACCCTCATCCCGGCCGGCCAGGGCCAGGACATAGATCATATAGGCTCCTTGCCTGCGCTTCCTCCAGATCGAAGCTCCCCTGATCTCCTCCGCGAGGGCGTCAAGCACCTGGCCCAGTTCCTGCTCGGGAACATCGATGCCGGCCTTCTGCGCTTCGACCAGGAAGTGCGCCGCGTAAACCGTTCCCCAATACCAGCGAGTCCTGTACCCGGGCCACATTCCAAACCAGCCATTCACGTTCAACATGGACAACAGGCGGTTGATGCCGGCCTGCACATACATATCGATCTCCGCCCCGCGCTGGCCGAGAGGCATCTGGGCTGAGCCGTATTGGGAAGAGAGCATCTCCCCGAGCTCCTTGAGGTAGATCAGCGGAAAAACCTTGGAGGTGGTCTGCTCGAGGCAGCCATGAGGATAGCTGATGAGGTAATGCAGCGAGCCCAACAGGTCGAGATCGGGAACCGGCGAGAAGCAGAGTCGATGGCGAGCCGTTCCCGCGAGCGCAAGCTCCCCCAGCTTCAGCTTGAGCGCAGAAGATGCCGTCACGGCTCCCGATCTTGTGCTCACAACGCGCGGAGCCGCCGGCCGCACCGGCAATTCTACCTTGAGCTCGGTTGTTTCTTTCCCCAGGCTCGCCCGAATCCTCACCTGCGCGACCCCCACACTCTCCTGGGCCTTGACGCCATGGTAGAGCCGACGGGTGTCGCCGTCCTCGAGTCCCACCTGCCTGGTATGCGCAGAGGCGAAGGCGAGGTCGGTGACCGCCTTCGTTGAGGATTCGAGAGGCCCGACCAGATCCCAATCGAGCTCAGCTATGCCTCGCGCCCCGGTCTCGTTGAAGAGATCAATCGTCGAAACAAAACGATCGCCCGGTGCCGTAAAACGCGGCAACCCCAGCTCCAGATGCAACGGTGAGCGAACCTTGATGTAATTCTCCGCCGAGCCAAAACGGACCCCGGAATGGGCAATCGCCATCATCCTCAATTCGCCGGAAAAATCAGGGAGCTCGAAGTTCGCCAGAACCCGGCCCTCTGAATCAGTGGAGAACGTACCCAGCCAGAGAGCCGTACACTGAAAGCGCTTGCTCTTTACCGGGTTCAGGCGGCTGCCGCTGTCGAATCCCTCTCCTTCCGAACCGCCTCCAGGCCTGGCTGCTTTCGTTTCAAGACCGGCCTCGGGCAGCAGGTGGCTGTAAATGTCTGAGTGCGTGACGGCGTGGGCCCGCTGGCGTCCATAGAAGAAGTTCCAGGGGTCGGGCGTAGAATAATCCGTCCAGGACAGGATACCCTCATCCACCAGGGCCAGGCTGACCTGTGCCTGGCAGGGCTCGCCATCCTGCCCGGCAACTCTCACCAGGGCAGCCCCGGAAGCCCCGGGCCGAAGATCCTCGGGCGCCTGCAGGCTGACCAACAGCTGCCGCTCACTGTAATCAATCCACAAAGGAGCGATCCCATAGGCCCGATGGGGACGCCACTTCTGGCCGGGATCGACACCCCGAATCACCGAGGCCGCCACGTACGCATTGCCGAAGGGAATATCGGGAACGGGTACCGCAATCTCCATATGGTTGGTCTTCATCTCAATCACCCGGTGGCTGAGAACCCTGTCGGTCTCGGTCGTCAACAACAGGGTTCCGGGAAAAGGCGCGCGGATCATCACCCGGGCCTCGTCTCCGGGGTAGAGTAACCGGGAGAGCACCTCGACCTGCAGCGCCTCCGGCTTGTCCATGCTCCCGCTGCTGTTCCAGTAGTAGCCCGGGGCTCTGACCCAGAACTCAACCGCCGCGGTCCGATTGCTCGGCTCATCGGCGAGAACCACCCTGTAGTTCCCGGGCTCGGCGAACTCCAGTTCAAGCTCTCCCCGGCCATCGGCCAGGGCTACCTTGTAGCTCTCGACCTCGAAGACCTCTTTATTCGAGCGATAACGGTAAGAGCCCGCCGAGTTTCTCTCCATCACCGTACTCCATTCAACACGATTCAGAACCAGCGCCAGTTCATCAAGATCCGCCGGCTGGCCGCTCGCCTTCAGGGCAATACACTTGAAGGACAAGCTGGAGCCCGGTCTTGGAGTGCCCTTGAAACCTTTTCGAATGCCGACGTAAAAAGGCGCCGGGTCAACATCGAGCGCAAGGCGGGTGTTGACGGCACGGCCGCTGGTGTCGCTGGCTTCGGCGGAGAGAGAGAGCACCAGGGGGAGGTCATTGTCAACCGTGGGTATCTGCACCTCGAACCGGGCCCGGCCATCCTTGTCGAGCTTCGCGCTGCCGAAGACGCCCGTGACGTTCAGAGGCGAAGCGGACGAATCCCCGAATTCATATCCCGAGGCGACGCCTCCCGGAGGATTGAAAACTCCCCTGGAGAGCGACCACCCCAGCTCCACCGGGACGTCCCGCGCCGGTAACCCGGCAAGGTATTCGCCGGCAACCACGACCTCAACACTCTCACCCGGATGGAAACGCCGGGAGCCGGCGCCTTCGGTCTCTACCGGACGCTCGTTCTTTTCCCGCTCGTCCCCGACTCCATCCACCGAGACCGAGAGCCTCATTCGACTTGGAACAAAATCCTCTACCTGGAAGTGCGCCGAGCCAAGCCGCCGTCCATCTTCACCCGGCAACCGCAGCGCCACCCTGTAGGAACCCGTCACCGAAGACTCCGGAATCTTGAAAGACACCCCGGCGGCTCCGGAATCGTCAACGCGGGATCCCAGGAGCTTGAAGCGCTTCATGTCAGGCCGCAAGATCTCAAATTCGACGGGAAAGGTTCCCGGCTCCTCGAGCCAGGAATCCCGCACGACCGCCTCGATACGAACGCTGTCGCCGGGGCGATAGACTCCGCGGTCACTGTAGACAAAGCCATCGTAGCCCTGCGCAAGATAGGATCGTCCATAGACGGGAAAATCAATAAACTGGATGCTTTGCGCCTCGAGCTCAAGGTAAGACACTGAGCCGTCCTGCTCTCCAAGAACCACAAAGGGAGCTCCATCTCGGTCGTCAAAGGGACCGTTCATCCGAGCAAGTCCCACATCATCGGTCCGGGCGGAGACCAGTTCCTGGTTGTTCGCTGTCCAGAGCGAGATATCCACGCCTTCAAGCGGCTTTCCATCGGAAATCGAAGTCGCCCAGACAAGGAGGCCTTCGTCGGAGGCCATGGTGCTCAGAGCGATATCTGTCACGGTGACAAGAAGCTCATCTTCACGCCAACGATTCGTCTTGTCCTGGGCCTCTACAAACCAGACGCCTTCGACCTCTGAAGAGACCGAGTTCTCATCAGCCAGCAGATGTCCCAGGTCGAACGAATTTTTGACAACCTCATTGCGTGACCCGCCGAGTGAAAATTCCTTCCTCTCACCCTTGCGCGTAAAGATCGAGGCCTCCGAAGAAGAATACCTGTTCTGATTCAGATGGCTGAGATAGAGAACGAGGTTGTTCGAATGGACCCGCCGGGCCGACAGCAGCACCGACTCGACATTGACCGTCGACAGCTGGAGCTTGCGCCTTCCCCTGGGCGAAAGGAAGCCGGAGGATCTTTCGAAGGCGAGAGCCGCCTCACGATCTGGTACAGCGACCAGGAGGGTGGTATTTGCGTTCAGCAGGTAGCCTCCCTGGCCGGGCAACCCTCTCAGCGCCGTAACCCTGTAGAGCGTCCCCGCCTTGAAGGGACCGGAGAGAACGACCCTTGAATTGCGCCGCGACCAGTAACGAGAGTTGTGCAGGCCGGCAACGAAGTCGACGGGAGGCTCGACGACAAACCAGTCCTTGAGTCTCCCCGCCACACCCACATCGATAGAATGGTTAAAGCGCAGGCGCAGCTCGGGCTGCGCGAATCCAGCGCTGCCGGAGGCCGAGGCGGTGTGCATGTGCAGTTCAAACCGCAGCGGAACGCTACGACGCACGGTCTCGGACAGGCCAAGAGGACCACTCTCGCCCTTGAGACCGGCTTCCAGCAGGACCACAGCCTCCTCCACCGGCTTTCGCGTCCGCACCGCGAAATAGCTGGCCGACGGCCCGGCGGTGAGTATGTCGTAAGGCGAGTCCACGCCACGGCCGTCAAGCAAGGTCAGCTTCTCAACCAGCTCTCCAAGGGAAACTCTGTCGTTAAAGGCCAGGCCGACCGTCACCTGCCCTTCCCTGGTAAAGTCTATCTGCTCGACTTTCACCAGGTTCAGGGAACCGGTATCAAACTCAAATCGATAGGGTCCGGCGTAATCGTTTCCTGTCACGCGGTTGAATCGCTCGCTCAGCAGGAGAACGAACGCGGTGCCTACCGGCAGACGCTGGGCTGGCATGAAGCGCAAGGTCTTCGAGCCAAAGAAGCTGGTCTCTCCGGGGATCCTCTCCATGCTCTCGAGAGGCTGCGGTCCCGGCTGATCAGGATTCCTGATGGCTATTTCAAGAAGCCCGGACGCCCTGGCCGAAGCGATCTTGCTGTCATCGAAAATATCCCGGCTGAACTCGATGAGAGGGAAGTGCTGGCGGTCTATTGTCCCCCTGGTATGAAAGGAGATCTCCAGGCCAGCCGGTCTCGAGCTCCAGGCGGATGAAAGTGACGCCGCCGCGACGATGGCCACAACCGATAAGAGAGAGGCGATTGCGATAAACCGCCTACGATCGGACATAAGTTTCGAGATGAAACCCAGGTTCATGATGTTACTCCTCAATTCTCCACTTCACCACGCCACGACTCCCGCCGGGGAGTGAAGGCCCGCCGAACCGGGGCGAAACACGCACCGGGAGAGAGCCTCCGTTGATCTGTCGCCGCCATGCGGTGACGCGACCATGGCCGCACCGCTGCTGGCGCTCCCGCGCTCAGCCGGGCATTTTTCTCTTCTTGATAACTTCTCTTCTTGATACCTGTGCTCTTCGAGAAGTTTTACGTTACCTCATTGAGCGCGTTGCGCAACGCCCAGCACGGACCGACCTCGGCGGGTCAACCTCGACAGGTCAACCTCGGCGGGCCGAAAAACCTCGAAGATCTTCACTTCTTCTTTCGGTCTACGAACTCAAAAAAGAGCTCGTCAAAACACCCTGTTCAGTTGCTCTACCGGTACTCTACCGGACTGCGAGCGAGTCTTGAAATCATGAAGCCCGATCTGCAGAAAACAAAAAAATTCGTGTTTTGTACGTGGGAGTTTAGCAATTGCCCTAGACCCTGTCACCAACTCACCCGCAAAAACTCAATGGAGACTGGCATCTACCAAGGTGCAGGTTTTATGATGGTCTGAGATCATGATCACCCTGACCCTACGAGATATCGTCAATAACCGCGACTGGAAGCTTCAGACGGATGCTGAGAGCCTTCTGGTGGGGCGTAACCGTGATGCCCAGGTCTGCATAAGAGACCGAAGCGTATCCAAGAATCATTGCCGAATCGAAAAACGCGGCAGTTCCTATCGATTCAAAGATCTCGGCAGCCGTAACGGGACTCTGATCAACGACCTGCGCTGCGACAGCGGGCCGATAGAGAACGGTGATGAGTTGAAGGTCGGAAATTTCATCATTCACTTCCAGACAAGCAACGCGGTGGCCAGCCCGGATGGATCCGGGGGGGAAGCCGCTGCCTTTGACCAGCCGATTGGCGCTGGTGACCTGGACGATGATTTTGATGCCCTGATGAACGATGCGACGCTGACTGATTTTGGTAGTGACAACCCCTTCGCCGACCCCACGCCAACACCCCAGGCCGAGCAGCCTCCCCAGCAGCAGATGCCTCCCCAGCAACCGCTCCCGCCGCAGCAACAGATGCCGCCACAACAGCAAGTGCCTCCCCAACAACAGATGCCGCCGCAGCAGCAGATGCCTCCCCAGCAGCAAATGCCTCCCCAGCAGCAGATGCCCCCGCAGCAGCAAATGCCTCCCCAGCAGCAGATGCCCCCGCAAAACTTTCCGCCGCAGCAAGCTGGCGGCCAGGAGTTACAGGGCGCGCCGGCTCCAACCCCTTACGATACGGGTAAAACGGCCAGGTATTCGGCGAAGACACGCAAATTCACCAGCCGCCGGAAAAACGTTTCCGGCGACAACTTTGAAGACGAACTCCTCGGCGGAAACGAGCAAGCCCTGAGATCGCCACCGGGAAAATGGAACACTTCTCAGATCGTCCTCTTCACAATGTTTTCAGCCCTGCTGGGCATAGCCCTGGGAGTTTTCATCGGAAGAAAATGGAATGGCCGCTCGTCGCCGAAGACACCTGTGGCCGAGACCCGCAGGATACAGCGGCCCCTCCCTCCGGCCAATCCCCCCGGCACCACCACCCCACCCGCTCAGACTGCGGCGCCGGCGGCTCTTGACCCCAGCCTTGAACCCCTGCTGGGAAAAAGAGCGGACCTCGGCAACCACGAAACTTCCACCCGCCACTGCATGAGGCTCTTCCTCGACAACCTGGACCGGACGCCAAGCCGTAATGAGCTTGCCCGGTATCTGAAGCTCGATCACGAAGGAAGATGGAAGGCTATCCAGGCGCAGGCAGCCGCTGGAGGCTCCGCAGTACCGCTGGAAAACATCGGAGGCATCGTCCGGCTCTATCTTGGCCCGGATCGTCTGCTCATGCCGAAAGAACGAGACAAGCTCATGCTCCAGACCAGCGGGAAAATAGAGCGGATCGCCTACACCATCGTTTCAAGCCAGCTCTACTCGGGCAGCGATCACAGCCGCAACAAGAGTCTGGTCCAGCGCACCAACTCACTTCTTGTTGATCTCCACGACAAACCGCCAACGCCATCCGACACCAAAGACATCGGCGCGGCGCTCCAGGAGACCGCCGCCAACCCTGAAGAATTCCTGTCCCTCCTGATAGAAGCCGATGAGGCCAACTCCATCAAGCCTGCCGACGGCAACACCGATCAGTGGACTACAGACACCTATCTTCGCTTCCTTCAGCGTCCTCCCAGCGCGGACGAGCTCGGAGATGTGCGAGAAAAAGCCGCCGCCGAAGGGTGGCGAAAAGTCATCCTCGGGCTCACCCTGAAGCGCGACTATTCCACCTATTGAGCCACGCGTTCGAAGCGGGAAAAATTCCGGTAACCCGGAAGATGAGCCGGCAAATCAGGCATGACACCGTCCTCTTGAGCTATCGCACCGGAAAAAGCCTTGCGAGAGGCTTTCTTGGCAGTCATTCTGGGAGAATCGGGTAGCCGTTCAGGCACCCGATGGACCCCGACTCAAGTAGGATTTCCGCATCGCCACAGGGCGAAGAAATGTAAGGTTCGTGCTACACATTCGCTTTCATCGGACGCTGAATACGACTGCTTTCCTGGCTGTCCTGCTGCTTGGCCTGCTGGTCGGCGGACCACTCTTTTCCCAGGCCGGGACCAGGCTCTTTGTCTGGGTCCGCCCGGCAAACGATGCCGACCTTCGCCTGTCGAAATCAAGCGCGCCGAATCTCAGAAAACTGGCGCGCTGCGGCGCCGCCCTGCCACGTCTCTCAAGTCTTACCGCCGACGCCCTCGCCGCCGAGATGCGGAAATCTGGCGGTCTTCTTCCCCAGGGGAAATTCAGCGAGCTCGGCCAGAAGGCGGCGGCGAAGACCGCCCCGGCAGCGGGAAGCGCGCTCGCCCGTCTCCGGGAGAAATTCGGCAAAAGCAAGCCTGAAGCCGCCAAGCCCTCCCAGACCTCGGCTGCAACACCCCAACTGGTCAACAAGATCTTCAGCTCCTTCGACAAGGGGGCCAGGCTCGTCTTCAAAACGGAACCAAGCATGACGGCTACAGCGGATCACTGTCGCGAGCTCGATAAGCGGATTGGAGAGATGGTCTCCCAATTCGACCTGGAAAAAAGCGGAGGAGACATTGCGCTCCTCGTTGTTCTCGTCCCTGCCTCGGGACAACCGGCCATGATCGCCGCCGGCAACGGATTCAAGCGTGCTAAGATCTGTAAAGGCAGCCCCGGGGCCGCGGCCATCGCCGCTGGCATTACCGGTCTCGTCGATCCCGGAAGCAAGTCCGCCGCGGACTGGAGCTGGATACTCAACATTCTGGAACAATCAACCGCCAAGGCGCTCCAGGGACGCCGAAGCAGCTGAGGAAACCTCTACTATGAAGAACGTGACGATCGGACCTCGACTGGCATTTTCACTTGGACTGATTCTGCTGGCAGGAGCTGTTTTTACTGTCCACTCTCCAGCGGAAGATGTCGATCCTTTCCAAAAACGAATCAACGAAGCCATCGCTCGCGGAAAAGACAACCTCCTCGGACAACTTCCGGGCATGACGGCCAAGCTTCCCGGGGGTTACCCGATGGGACGTCTCTCGCTGCCCCTGGCGGCCGCTCTCAAGGGTGGAGCCAGCACAAAAGATCCTGTCATCGTCGCCGCCTTCGCGCGCCTGGCGAAACTGCAGCCTGCGAAGACCTATGGCGTCTCCTGTTATCTCTTCGCCCTCGATGCGCTCGCCCGGCAGCAGGCGAAAGAGGGAGTCAAGCGACGAAGCAGAACCTTTGTAGGAAGAAAACCGCACCAGGCGAAGGGTGATGTCAGAAAACGAATGTCCCAGATGGTTGAATGGCTCGTCGGCGCCCGCGCCGAGGGGATGGGCTATTGGAATTACGGCTACTGCAGCGCTCCCGGCGCGCAACGACACGATTTTTCAAATGCCCAGTTCGCGGTCCTCGGACTTCAGATCGGCATCGAACACGGCATCCCTGTTCCCCGGAAGGTCTTCGAGGAAATAGCGAAGATCCTTATCTCGACCCAGACCCTGATAGAAGCGCCTGAAAAGATAAACATCTCCTACGGTCTGCGTCTCGAGGACCTGCTGCAGAAGCGCAGGACCGCCGTCAAATCGCAATCGGCGAGCTTCACGGTCAAGCCTGGAGGTTGGCAATACACCGCGGTGAAAGGCGGCAGCAAGGCGAGCATGACGGCGGCCGGTGCCTCCAGCCTGCTCGTAGCCCGCAATGGCCTCGGCCGCGCTAATCTCGGACTACGCCAGTCTCTGGACAAGGCTCTGGTGCGCTCCTACGCCTGGATCAACAAGAACTTCAATTCCTTCATACAGGCCCCCGGGGGCGGACACGGGCTCTATACGATGTACAGCCTCGAGAAGGTGGGAGACCTCGGTGAGATCGAAAAATTCGGAGATCACAACTGGTATGTCGAAGGAGCCACGGTCCTGCTCGACAAACAACAGGGAGATGGCGGCTGGGCGGGCGGTTACGTCAACACCTCCTTCGCGGTCTTCTTCCTGACCCGCGCCACCCGGCTCAAGCCTTACAGCGCACCGAAAATCCTGACGAACTCGCCAGGCGCGGGAGGCTCGGCGGACCGTGATCTCGTCTTCATCGGCCGTCTGAACGGATTCATCTCCGCCAAGGATATCCTGAGAATTCTCGGCGATTCGAGGGACTCGAACATGGTCTCGGTCGGAGAGGAGGTCGTTCGAAACTACAACCAGAACTTCGTCGGCGAGCTGGCTCCCGTACTCCTGAACCTCTGGACCGGCAGCTCGGACAAGGTCTCCCGCTTCGCCAAGACCTCACTGCAGACGATCACCGGCCTGAAAAGCTCCGACCGCAGCGACTATGCTGACTGGTACAGCAGCTTCGAGAAGATCCATGCCATGAGCGCCGGCGGCGGCGTCAATGCCTCCACGCTCTCAGGCCTGCTCAAGAGCACCAAGAGCCCTACCCTCAAGGGAAAGATCCTCGATATAGCCCATCGCAACAAGCTCTACCAGCTTTCGGGCGATCTGGTCACAGAACTCTCCGATTCGAAATCACACGATTACCGCCTCAAGGTCAACGGCCTGCTCAACCTCTGGTCCGGACGCTCGGTAACACCTCCGGCCCCCCGAGATGCCGATGGCTGGAACAAGGTGGCCGATGCCTGGAAAACCTGGGCCGTCTCCGAGAGCTCCTCCCTGGTGGCTGGACGACAGCTGGATGGCCTGCTCACCAGCCTTGAAAAGGCTCCGCCTGAGGCTGCTCCCGGGATCATCAAGAAGATCGTCGCGCTGGGAGATTCGGCTGTACCACACCTCAGGCGAGCGGTGGAGAAGAACGAGTACAGCTTCCACCTCATCGAGGCGCTCGAGCAGCTGACCGGAAAAGAGATCGGCCTGCGCTGAGCGCGACCGTCCTCCAAATACGGGCCTCCAGGTACGGGCTCAATCAAAAATCGTAGTGAGAAGGTGCGCTGAGACCTCGGTCATCTCCAGCCGCGAGACCGCGTGCTTACCCGAGCTCGATATCAGGACCGGGCCCTCCTCGGGGGTCGACGGGAGGCGACCATGGCTGCCTCCCACCAACCCGGTATCAAGGGGAACGCAATCCATCAGCGTTCGGAAGCCCGCCATCGCAGCCAGGCGCTTCAGGCCCAGGCGCGGCTTGTGCAACGGTTTCGAGGGGTCGAGCACCAGCTCGAGCGGATCGTAACCCGGCTTTCTATGGATATCGACGGTCCGGGCAAAATCAGGAGCATCTCTCTCCTCCAGCCAGTAATAGTAATCAAACCAGCGCCCCGCCCCGGCAACGGCGACAAGATCTCCCGAACGCGCATGGTCGAGGCCATGGATCCGCTTGCCATCCTCATCCAGCACCTCCTCAACACCGGGAAGCTCCTCGACAAGCCGCTTGACCGAAGTCCTGTTCTCTTCTCGGCGAACATAGATATGGGCCACCTGGTGGTCACTCAGGGCGAAGGCCTCGGAAGCTCCGGGGTCGAGCAGCTCTCCATTACCGGCCCGGTGCACTTTCAGCAGCCCGGTCTCCCGGAGAGCCCGATTGATGGGGATACTTGAGCTGACCTCGGTGATTCCGTATTCGCTAAGGACGACCACCTCCATGTCTCGCGCCCGGGCGGTCGAGATGATGCCGCCGACCACCTTGTCCACCTCGCCAAGAGTTCCGTCCAGGCCGGGAAAAACAGGGCCGAATCTCTGCAGGTCGTAGTCCAGGTGAGGCAGGTAAACGAAAGTCAGGGTAGGACGATGGATACCGATCACCTGCTCGGCACAGCGCCCGATCCACTCGCTCGAGCCGATACCCGAAAGCGGACCCCAGAAGTTAAAGAGCGGAAACTCGCCCAGCTCGAGCTTGAGAGCGTCGCGAAGCTCCGGCGGGTGAGCGTAAAAGTCAGGGCTCTTGCGGCCATCGGCGTGATAGGTCGGACGAGGGGTGACGCTCCAGTCGGTACCGGAATACATGTTGTACCACCAGAAAAGCTTGGCGCAGGTAAAGTCGGCATCACGGGCTCTGCCCCGGTCCCAGATCTTCTCTCCCTCCACCAGGTGGTTCGACTGCTTCCACATCTGGATCTCAGCCTGCTCACGGGAATACCAGCCATTGCCGACAATTCCATGCTGCGAGGGCAGGCAACCGGTCAACATGGTAGCCTGGGCGCTGCAGGTCACGGCTGGCAGAACCGTTCCGAGTTCAGCCTGGAAGCCGTCCGCGACGAGAGCCTGGAGGTTGGGCATCCGGCCATCAACCATCCCGGGCGTCAGTCCGACAACGTTGACAACCACCAGGGATCTCATGAAAATCTCGCTCGTTTAAGCTGAGAAAATCCGGCTCCAGAACAAGCGAAGCGGGGAAAAGTGCATAAAAAACGGGCGCTTCTAAAATGGGGATTCCAGAAGCGCCCTGGGGCAGTTGTGGGGAACATTAGATTACAATTCGTATAGGGGGGATTCAACAGGAATCCTTTTCTTATCAGGAAAAAATTCATTCGTTGAAGAACGAAAACCTAACCTCCAGCGTCTGGCTTGACCCGGCACGGTTAGTTGAGTCGTCCTGTAGATCAGCTCATGGTTTTCAGAGAATCAAGCGCCACCAAGACTTCTATCAATTCGTTCCGAAACCTCCTCGATGCTTCCGGATCCGTCAATCACATCGAGCAGGCCGCGCTGTCGATAAAAACTCGCCAGCGGTTCTGTAAGGTATCTGTAAGTGTTCAGCCGTTCAAGCTGAACACTTTCACTATCATCTTCGCGCCTTGAAAGTTCACCCCCGCATGCATCGCAGCGACCCTCCCGCTCGGGAACCTTGAACAACTGGTGAAAGGTTTCCCCGCATTGGGCGCAGAGAAGGCGGCCCGTCAGCCTGGCTACTAGGGTGTCGCTGCTGGCATCGAGCAACAGCACCCGCGAAAGCTCGCCACCCCGGTCTGTCAGCATTTGCTCCAGCTTTTCCGCCTGGGTGATCGTCCTGGGAAAGCCATCGAGAATGAGGCCTGTGACCGGGCCGCCTCGATCGAGATGTTTCTCCAGCACGGCAAGCACGGTCTCATCCGAGGCGAACTCCCCGCGGGCCAGGGCTTCCTCGATCAGGACACCCTCCTCCGTTCCCTCGGCGATCTCCGCGCGCAGAGCATCACCCATGGAAAAATGCACCATTCCACAACGCTCGCTGAGACGCGAAGCCTGCACACCCTTGCCGACCCCGGGTGGACCGAAGAAGACGATGTTATCAGGAAGCCTTACCATGGAATAAACCTGGAACCTCGCTTTGAACCGCTAAACCCGCTCCTTTGGGTTTGCGATTCTACCAGTATGGAGATTTCTTTTCAGGTAAATGTGCATCGACTTAATTGATAGCATTCCACGGTGGGCGAGTCTTATCATCGGTGTAGAGAGGGCGGGAAAAATCATCCATGGGCGGACACATACAAAAAATCAGCATCGGGGCCCTGGTTTTCAGCCTGCTGCTGTCGACGCAGGCGCGCTGCGGTGAAGAGCCTCGACTCGCGCTCCTCGCCCGGGACAGCTACCTTCCCGGAATTCCCGTGCTGCTGCGGGTCGAACTCCGCGAGACCGACGGCTCCCTCCATCGCGATCGGTGGAACGCCACGGCGCGGATACGGGTCGAGGGCGAAGGCGTGAGCATCTCCCCCAGCGAGGTGCTGCTCAGAAACGGCATCGGCAGCGCCCTGGCCACCATTGAAGGTTCCGGTGACCTGCGACTGGTCATCAGCCTCGATGGGGAAGAGCTCAGCAGAGAGTTGCTAGACCTCTCCGACGAACCCCGTCGCGAGGTCTCCGGCGAGCTGGGGGAGGAAGAAACCGAATGGTCCGGCGTCATCCATGTCACCGGCAATGTGACAGTTCCTGAAGATGGGATCCTGAGAATCCTCCCCGGAACGCTGGTCCTTCTGGATGGAGTCGAGTCCGGCACCGATGGAACAGACATCAACATCGAGGGAAAACTCGAGAGTCTTGGAACCCGGCAGAGGCCGGTGACCCTGACCGCGAGTAACCCGGCGGAGGCCTGGGGCGAGATGGACCACGATGGAGAGGAGCTGTCGACCTATCGCTACACGGTTCTTACACGTGCCGGCAACGCGCCGGAGGGCGGGCATACCGACTCCGGCGCGACCATCAACGCCGATGACACCCTGGTCACCCTTGAACACAGCTCGATCACCGATATTTCGGGTAAAACCATGGATGCCGAGGATTCGGAAATCGTGATGCGCGACTGCCTGCTGCAGCGATCGGTGATGGGACCGGAGATCGAAGGCACCGCGCTGATCTTTGAGAACTCCGCCATCTTCGACATGCGCGGCGACGACGACAACGACGGGATCTACCTGCACGATCAGAACGCCGGCCAGGAAATCCGTCTCAGCGGCTGCATCGTCGCAGGCGGCGATGACGATGCCATAGACACCCTCGGCAGCGATGTGACCATCGAGGACTGCATCGTCCGCGACTTCGCTGACAAGGGCATCAGCATCTTTCACGAAGACGTCACGATCCGGCGCTGCCTGGTCTCAGGCAATGACATTGGCATCTCCTGCAAAACACATGACGACGAGGGCGCCAGCGTCATCATCGATCACGTCACCGTCGTGGACAACCGGATCGGAATCGAGAGCCGCAACCGTGACGGTGAAGACGATGCGGAGATCAGCTACCGCGTGACCAACTCCATCATTCGTCCGGGAGAAGGAGAAGCCGCCACCACCATCAGAACGGACTACGACCCGGGCTTCTTCACCCTCAGCTATTGCAGCCTGGGGAACGGTCTCAAGGGAGCGAGTGGTGAAAACAACCAGCTCGAAGAGCCGGGCTTCGTGGACCAGGAAGCCCATGACTTTCGCCTCGCGCCCGGCTCGCCCTGCATCGACGCCGGCGACCCGAACTCGCCGCCGGACCCTGACGGAAGCCGGAGCGACATCGGGTATCGACCCTATACAAGGGCGGCTGCGCCAGTCGTCTTCCTCCGGGGCGAGGCGACCGGCGATGGGTCCATCGACATCAGCGACGCGGTAAAGATCCTATCCTATCTCTTCGCCGGCACGGGAATCGGCTGTTCGGTGAGCGCCGACAGCAACGATGATGGGACCGTCGACATCACCGACGCGATCTACCTGCTCACCTGGCTCTTCTCCGCGGGTAACCAGCCGCCGCCGCCGGCAGACAGCTGTGGCCCGGACCCCAGCCCCGACAATCTCGATTGCAGGGAGCCCCCGGCCTGCGCCTGAACAGGAGCGCCCGCTAGTCGCCGCCTTCTTCCGGGCTGGGCCTGTTTCTCAGCACCTCGATGATCGATGAATTGTCGAGCTCGCCAAGACCCTCCTCCACTCCCTGCGACAGCAACTCCCTGTGCAGCCGCGACAGCGGCAGGTCGGCGCCGGCAGCGCCCCCTAGATCGAGGATCAACTCGACGTCCTTGAGATGCTGGGCGAGGCGAGCCTCCGGAGCGTAATCACTTTTCACCATCTTCCCGCCCTTGAGCTCGACAGCCCGGGAATAACCCGGGCCGGCGCGCAAGACCTCCAGCAGGGCTCCGGGCTCGACCCCGGCCCGCTCAGCCAGGTACAACGCCTCGGCGAGAACCAGCCGGTTCAGGCCGACCGCAAGGTTCGATACGAGCTTCATCTTCGCGCCGGCTCCCACCGGACCGAGATGGAATACTACCGGGGAGAGAGCATCCAGGAGTTCGGTCGCCGCCTCGAGACTCCCGGGCTCCGCGCCTACAAGAAGAGCCGCTTCACCAGAGAGCATGAGCTCCGAGGAGCCGCTGACCTCCGCCTCGACAAAGGCGATACCTGCCCCGCCCATCCTGCCCGCCAGGGCCTCACTCCGGTCAGGGTCGCCGGTCGTACAATCGATGACGAGCTCCAATCGACTGGTGGCCGCCGACAGGAGTCCCGCGGAACCTCCGCAAACCTCCTCCACGGCATCCGAGTCGGGCAGGCAGAGCACGACCCTCTCGACTCGCTCGGCCAGTTGCGCGGGCGAGTCGACGGTCTCCATCCCAAGCTCCGGAGCGCGGCCCGGATCGATATCGAGGCCGATGACCTCAAGACCGCGTTCGAGCAGACGCCGAGCGATGGCCGACCCCAGGAGTCCAAGCCCAATCATTCCCGTCACCTGCCTGCCGTCACCTGGAACCCGGCTCATCTTCCCTCGGCATCCTTCAGCGCCGCGCTGGTCACCCCTTCGTGGCTGTCATTCCAGACCGCCTGCCCATCCCTGACCAGGATCGCCTGGGGAGACTG
>CBFHWB010000071.1:0-19634 GCA_965659285.1 Planctomycetota bacterium
GGCGATGCTTTTGTGGGCCTCGACGCGTCTTGGAGGACTGATGGAGAAGAAGGACCAGGCCGCGGTGATCTCGGCCCTCTCCGCCCTTCAACGGCCCGATGGCGGATGGGCCATGGCGAGTCTCCTCGAGGGGTGGGACGGTCACAAGCGCAAGGATGACAAAAAGCAGGAGCTCGAAAAGAGCGATGGATACGGCACAGGATTTGTGGCCTACGTTCTTCGCCAGGGCGGCGTTCCAGCCGGTGATGATCGCCTCAAGAGGGCCATCTCCTGGCTGAAAAAGAATCAGAGGGAGAGCGGCCGGTGGTTTACCCGCTCTCCAACCAGGGACTCAAAACATTTCATCTCTAATGCCGGCACAGCCTTTGCGGTGATGGCCATCGAGGCCTGTCTACCTTGAGACCGGCAGCTTCATGATGTGCAGATCTTTTCCGGCGAAAAGGTAAAGCCGGTTGCCTTCGCGCCAGGCGCTGATGAGTCCATCCCCGGCGGGCCATTTGGCATGGCCTCTTGGATCTCGCACCACTTTGATGAAGTCGCTGGTGTAACCGTAGCGCGGCTGCGGGACATCGCCCGCTGCGGGACTTTCCGTCCACATCAGCAGGTACTTTCGCTTACCGGAGCGCAGCTTGCCGAGGTAGGCGACAAACCCGGGGCGGTAGATGCCGCGGTACCCCTTGCCGCCATCGTCGGGGTGAAGGATGGGGTTATTCTTTTCCCAACGCCATACCCGACCGTTTGTGCTGGTGGCGAAGCCAAGGGTTGGCAGTCCCTTGACCGGGGTGCCTCTGAGAAAGGCCAGCCACTGGCCGCCCGGGAGCCTCTGGACCGCGTGGTAGGAGGACTCGCTTTCCATCCAGGGAGCCCTCGTCGTAGGCAGCACAGGCAGGATGTCGTGGACGCTGACCTTGCCCAGAGCCTCACTCCGGATGATTCTCCATCGATGAGCTGCGAGGTCTTCGGATACCGCGAGCGCCGTCATCTGGTTTCCCTGGCCTGGCGATCGCGGGTCGGCTTTCCAGGCTCCATGGTAGTGGTTGTAGTAGTGGAAGTAGAGGAACCAGAGCTTCTCCTCCTCGCACCAGGTGACGCAGGGGCTTGAAAAGTGAGAAGGATCGCCTTTCTTGCCGGGGTAGTGTGGATTGACGAGGACCATGCTGTGTTCACGAGCAGGATCGAGAGTTTTGATCTTCGTGTAGGGTCCGCCGATCCGGTCGGCGACGGCGCAGCCGATGCCGGAGGTCGGGTCGTGGTGGGCAAAATACAGGTAGTATTTTCCATCCGCCTTCTTGCCGTGGTCATTGCGTACAAGGGAGGGGTAGCCAAGGGAGCTTCGATTCTGCCCGGGATTCCAGGTGCTTTTTTCCCAGGCCTCGTCCGCCGCCAGGATCCGCTTTGAGCTGACGACAGTCAGGGGGAGCGCTTTCTTCAGGTCCGAGAGGTCGACGCAGCGGAGGTTGTTATCGAGAGACCTCCGCTTCTTCTGCGCCTCGGCCTGGCCAGCAGGCAGGCATAGAAAGAGCAGAGCCCAGAGAAAGAGGCTGGGCGGTCTTCGGGGAGACTTCATGCGGATGTTCTCTTATTTTCCGCCGGCGCTGTGTTTCAGTACGAAGCTGACGATGGGTCCGGGGTCTTTCAGGCTATGTGGATGGTGCCCGACGCCCTTCTTCAGGATGACCTTGATGGAGCCCCCGAGCGCCTTGTAGCGTTTTTCCAGTACCGCGGTGTTTTCCGCCACAGGGACCACCTTGTCCGCTCCGCCACAGACATGCAGCAGCGGGATTCCGGCCTTGGCCAGGGGTTCGAGATTATCAACCGGGTTGCCCTTATAGGTTTTCGCCTGCTCTTCACTCAAGCCGTAGGCCTTGAGGCAGGCGGCCCAGGCTCCCCGGGGTTTTCCCCTGTTCTCTTTCTTGCGGTAGAGGTCGCCAGGCCAGCTTCTGAAGTCGCAGACCGGAGCATCTCCATAGATGCAGGATACCTTTTCCGGATTGGCCCTCGCCCAATTGTAGATGATGAGGCCGCCGCGGCTCATGCCCTCGAGGGCGACCTTGCTGGAGAGGCCGTGCTCTCGGGTCAGGTAGCCGTAGAAGAGATTCCAGCGTTCGACGGCCGCCGGGTTGCCGAACAATCCGCCCACCTCGATATAGGCGATGTGAAAGCCCTTCTTCAGCAAGGCGATGTCCGCCTGGGGTTGATGGCCGAAAAAGCGAGCCCGCCAGATCCAGGGCTTGCCTCGGGAGGCGGTCCCGGGCTTGACGAGGATGCATCGGTGGCCATCGAGCTTGAACTCGTATTTTTCGAATCCGCCGAAGCTCCCGCGCGCCTTTTTGAGCGCGCTGGCGACGGGCTTCCGTCCGGCCTGGCCTTGCGCTTCTTCCCGGGCCTGGAGTGAAACGACAAGGCAGAGCAGGAGGACGCGGAGGCAATGGCGGGCTTTCATCTGGTTTACTCCGGTGTTGTCGGTTGTGTGAATCGCGCCTGGAGAGGCGACCCGAACAGCATCTAACCACATCCCGTGACTGAAATCAGCCGGGGGAATGGTCTCGATTCCACCGGCGGGCTCTGCCAGAATAGGTCGAGCCTGGATCGCCTTGTTTCGTGGAGAGAGTTCATGCCGGAAATCGAAGGGCAAGGGCCCGATGGAGAGCCGCTTGAAAGGCTCGACGACTGGGAGGATTTCGTAGCCAACCGCTACCCCGAAGGTGATTCCACGGCTTCCGACCGGTGCAAGCGCTCCGGCGAGGCCTTTCGCGACTACCGGGCCGAGGCTCGCGCCGGAGTGAAAGAGTTCTATAAGCTCAATCACACCCACCAGACGCTTGAGTTTGTCGAGGCAAAGAAGGAACAGTACCTGAAGCTCGACCACAAGAGCATGGGGGTCTGGGAAGCCATCGAGCTGCTCGATACCCTGGTCGATGACAGTGATCCCGACACCGAGCTGTCGCAGCTCGAGCACCTGCTGCAGACCGCCGAGGCGATCCGCAAGGATGGCCACCCGCGCTGGCTCATTCTTACCGGGCTGATCCACGATCTCGGTAAGTTGCTCTGTATCTTCGGAGAGCCTCAATGGGCCGTGGTGGGAGACACGTTTCCGGTTGGCTGCCGGTTTTCAAGCCGGGTTGTCTTTCCGGAGTTCTTTGAGCTGAACCCCGATTCGCAGGACGAACGCTACCAGACGAGGACCGGCATTTATGAAGAGGGCTGTGGCCTGGACCGGGTTCATCTTTCCTGGGGCCACGACGAGTATCTCTACCAGGTGGTGAAGGATCACCTGCCGGCGGAGGCGCTCTATCCGATTCGCTACCATTCCTTTTACGCCGGCCATCGAGAGGGAGCCTACGATCACCTCATGGATGATCGGGATCGGGAGATGTTCCAGTGGGTGAGAACGTTCAATCCCTACGACCTCTATTCAAAGGATGAAAATCCGCCCCCGGTTGATGAGCTGCGTCCTTTTTACGAGGAGTTGGTGGAGGAGTACCTTCCCGGTCGACTGAGCTGGTAGCGGCCGGAGGCCTCGTCTCTCAGGCCACGATTTCCCTGATGACCTTTCCGGCGACGTCCGTAAGCCGGAAGTCCCGGCCGTTGTAGCGGTAGGTCATCTTTTCGTGGTCCATTCCCAGCAGGTGGAGGATCGTGGCGTGGAGGTCATTGACGTGGGCCTTGTCGATGGCGGCCTTGTGTCCGAACTCATCCGTCTCTCCGTAGCTGACGCCCCCCTTGACGCCTCCCCCGGCGAACCAGGTGGTGAAGGCGTGGGGATTGTGGTCTCTTCCAGGCTTGCCGCCTTTCTGGGCGACAGGAAGGCGGCCGAACTCTCCGCCCCAGATGACCAGGGTCTCATCGAGGAGACCCTTCTGCTCGAGGTCGGTGAGGAGCGCGGCGATCGGCTGGTCGGTCTCCTGGGCGAAGCCGGTATGGTTGCCCTTGATGTCGCTGTGCCCGTCCCAGCTTCGTTGGTTTTCCGTGCCGCCGGAGTAGATCTGCACATAGCGAACGCCGCGCTCGATCATACGGCGGGCGGTGAGACATTGGGCCGCGAAGTGCTTGCACTTGCCGTTGTCGAGCCCGTAGAGCCTGCGGGTATGTTCCGATTCTGATTGGACATTGAGGGCCTCGGGGGCGGCGCTCTGCATGCGGTAGGCGAGCTCAAAGCTCTCGATCCGGGCCGCGAGTTCTTCCTCGTGCGGATTGTTCTTCAGATGTTCCTGGTTCAGGAGGGAGAGCAGGTCAAGCTGCCGGCGTTGCTGGTCTGGCTTCATGCCGGCCACTCTCTTGAGATTGTCGATGGGCTCGCCCTTCGGGCGCAGGTGGGTTCCCTGGAAAACGCTTGGCAGGAAGCCGGCTCCCCAATTCGCCGCGTACCCCTTGGGCAGGCCGCGGCCCTTGGGGTCGCTCATGACGACGAAGGACGGGAGGCTGTCACTCTCACTGCCGAGACCGTAGGTGACCCAGGAGCCGACACAGGGATAGCCCATACGCGGCAGGCCGCAGTTCATCATGAAGAGGGCGGGGCTGTGATTGTTCGATTCGGTATGGCCGGAATGAACAAAGGCCATCTTGTCGACATGTTGCGCGAGATTGGGAAAGAGCGAGGAGACGGGCTTGCCGCATTCTCCATGGCGTTTGAATTCAAAAGGGCTCTTCATGAGTCCGCCGACGGAGCCGCTGAAGAAGCCGGTGAACTTATCGAAGTTTTTCAGCGGCTTCCCGTTCCATTTTTCGAGCGCGGGCTTGTAGTCCCAGGTGTCGACCTGGCTGGGGCCGCCGTTGATGAACAGCCAGATCACCGATTTGGCGGCGGGCTTGAAGTGAGGCGCCCTGGCCGCAAGGGGATTGAAAGCTTTTTCCTCTGTGGCCCCGAGCAGACCCTGGTCCTGCAGGAGGCTCATGAGCCCGATGCTGCCGAGCCCCATGCCGCAGCGCCGCAGCATGCTTCGCCTGTTCAGGCCTTCCAGGTAGTTCCAGGTTTCTTTCATGGTTCGATTCTCACTCGATGTAGATAAATTCGTTCAGTCCGAAGAGCACCTGGCAGAAGTCGGCCAGAGCGAGCCGCCGCGCTTCCTGTTCGTTGCGCCCGTCCTTGATGTAGGAGCTCGCCTGCCGGGAGACAAAGGCGCCCGCGGCGTCGCTCTCGGTTTTCGTCGGTGTACGGCCAAGGGTCATCCGGTAGCCCAGGTTGACGTTTTCGGGCAGCTTGTCGCCGCCCGCCTGGATTTTTTCCATGAACTTCGTCGCGTTCTTGCGTATGTGCGGGCTGTTCATGAACAGCAGAGCCTGGGGCGCGATGATGGTGTTCGGCCGGCTTCCCTGGCTCACCAGGGGCTCGGGGGAGTCAAAAAGCTGCATGCTGGGAATAACCTTGCTGCGCTTGATCTTGAAGTAGATGCTTCGCCGGGTCATCGCCTCGTTCAGGGTTCCCTGTCCAAACATGGTCTTGTCCAGGAGACCGCTCACCTCGAGCACACTGTCCCGGATGATCTCCGCCTCGAGCCTGGCCGGGGTCCTGCGCCAGAGGAGGCGGTTGCCCGGGTCTTTCCCGGCCCGGCCCCTGTCGTAGGCGCTGCTTTGCCTGTAGGCGCTGCTGAGAAGGATGAGCTTATGGAGAGGCTTGAGGCGCCAGCCTCCGCGGATCAGTTCTTTTGCCAGCCAGTCGAGCAGTTTGGGGTGGGTCGGCTTCTCGCCCTGGACTCCGAAGTCGTTCGGCGTCGACACCAGCCCCTGGCCGAGATGATGCTGCCAGAGCCGGTTTACGATGACCCTCGCGAGCAGTGTTCCCGCTCCGTTTTCGGGATCGGTGATCCAGTTTGAGAGCGATCTTCTGCGATAGGAGGTCCGCCAGCCTTTCGGCGGCTCCACCTGCCAGCTCTTCTCGGTCTTGCCTTTTTTCATGAGCACCGTCAGGAAGCCCTGGCTGGCGACGCCCTGCTTCTGGGCCGGATCGCCACGTCCGAGGAAGTAGGTTTCCTTGTAGAAATGTGGGAAGCCCCGGCCATCGGCGTGGTGCTTCGTTGGGCGGAAACCTTCGCTGGTGACCTGGACCTTGACGGTCTTGCCGCCCTTGGGCTGGCTTGCCATCTGTTTTTCGACAGCCCGGCTGAGCTCCAGCCAGCGCTTGTCTTTGCCGGAGAACCACTTGAAGAGCGCCGCCCGCTCGGCGGCGGGAAGCTCCTCCGGCTTGCCGTCCTTGAGCCGGGCGAAGCCGCTGGAGAGCGCCTGGGGAAGACCGCCGCCAACCGCCACCGGGGCATCGACGCTCGCGACCGAGAGCCGCGGACGTCCGATGTTGTGCTGGGTGTTGGCGCCGCATTGGATCGACACCTCGATATAGGTGCCGCCATCGAAACCCACCGGCTTGTCAAAGCCGAAAACGGCGGCCTGGTCGCGTCCGATGCCTCCTCTGTCAACCGCCCAGCCGGTCTTGGTTTTGTCATTGTCGAGGGCCGCCTTGACGGACAGGCTGCCGGTATTCTGCTGGTGGGTGGCGCGCGCGGAGACGATCTTGACTGGAGTGAGCTTCGCCTTCGGATCCTTGAGCGGTCGGACGGCGACCTTCAGATCAGTGAGGCCGAAGTTTCCGTTGCTGGCTCGCCCGGGTCCGTTTTTCGGCATCGAGGAGTGGGTGAGAGCTTCGATCCGAAGCGCGCGAATTCCTCCGGAGGTGGAGGTCCCTCCCAGCAGGTAGAGATCTTCCGGGCTTGGATTCTTGCCGGTAGCAAGGACAGAGCCATCCGCCAGCTTTTTCAGGGTCGAGCCGTGTTTCGATTCGATTTTAGAAAGGTCAAGAACCTCCCAGGGAGCCTTCGGGGGAGCCGTCGCGGAGCCTTTGCTGAGCCAGCCAGCGAAGCTTTTTTCAAGTTCACCCCTGGCGTAGGCATCGCGAGCGGCGAGGGCTTTTTCTTTGGCGGTCTTCCAGGCGGCGAGAGCCGCGCGGTTTTCGCCGGTGTCGACCGGCAGGTCGATCTCGCTGCGGATCGTGGTGCCGAAGGTCGAGAGCAGGCGGTAATAGTCGCGTGTTGGGATCGGGTCAAATTTGTGGTTGTGACATCGGGCGCAGCCGATGGTCAGTCCGAGCATCGCCGTTCCCATGGTGTTGACCATGTCATCGAGCTCGTCGTAGCGCGAGCTCTCGAATTCTTTTTCGGTGAGCTGGGTCGGAAAGACACCGGCTCCGAGGAAGCCGGTGGCCATCATGGCCAGGGGATTTTCCGGCTCCAGTTCATCTCCGGCGAGTTGCCAGGCAACGAACTGGTTGTAGGGCATGTCGCTGTTGAGCGCCTTGATGACGAAGTCTCGGTAGTGATAGGCGTGGCCCCGATCGTAGTCCTGCTCAAAGCCGTGACTCTCCGCGAATCGTGCCAGGTCGAGCCAGTGGCGACCCCAGCGTTCGCCGTAGTGCTGGTTCGCGAGGAGTTCATCAATGAGCGCGCCCCAGGCCCTGGGTGTCGGGCTGGCGGCGAAAGCATCGACAGCCTCGGGGGGAGGAGGTAGCCCGATGAGGCCGAAATAGGCGCGCCGCACCAGGGTTCGCGGCGATGCCTCGGGATTGGGCGCGAGACCCTCTTTCTCGAGGCGGCTGAGCAGGAAGCGATCGATCTCGCCGCTGGCCCACGCGGTATTCTTTACATCTTCCGGAACCGCTGTTTTTAACGGCTGGAAAGCCCACCAATTCCGATGTTCGTCCGTGATGGTCAGCCCGGTTTCGCCCTCTTCCTTTCCCGCCTTCAGCGGGCGGTCGTAGGCCGCGCCGAGGTCGATCCAGCGGGCGATCATCTCGATGTTTTCCCCCGACAGTTTCTGGCGCTTGTGGGGCATATGCGGTTTCACCTGGTGGGTGATCATCCGGTAGAGGGGGCTCTCGGCGTGCCGACCGATCACGACAGCCTTTCCCTCGGAGCCGCCCTTGATGAGACCCGTCCGGGTTGAGAGGTCGTATTTTGAGCGTGTGCGCTCTCCCCCGTGACAGGGAAGACAGCTTTTCACCAGCACTTCGCGTACGTTCGCTTTGAAGAGCTTGAGCCCGTCAGCCATCTTGCGGGCGTGATCAGGCCCGAGAGCCTCTTGAAGTTCCCCTGAAGAGACCCCCTTCGACTCCTGGGAAAAAGTCGTCATGGGCAGGACCGAAAGGCCGCAGGCGAGGATAAAGGCGTATGAGAGCGTGCTGGCGCGGTTCACGGTTGAGGTGTCCTTGTTTTCTTTTCGCTTGAGGCCTGATGTTAGCAGTATGGAGGGTTTTTTTCCCGTAACTTTAATCCTTCCGAATGCGATGATAAGGCCTTACTCTCGATGGGTGGGTAGAGCTTTTGCGGATGGGTTAGAGGATGGGAAGAATGAGATCGCTTACGAAGACAATTCAGCTGTCGGTATTTCTTCTCCTGGCTTTGCCAGGGCGCTTTTGTCCTGCCCAGGAGCTGCTCATCACGGAGTTCATGGCCAGCAACGACGATGGCCTCAGAGATGAAGATGGGGACAGCTCGGACTGGATCGAGCTGCACAACGGTGGTCTCGAGCCCATCGACCTCGATGGTTGGCAGCTTACCGATTCAGCCGTCAACCTGCGTCGTTGGAGGTTTCCTTCGGTCATCATCTCAGGCGGCGAGTTCCTGGTCATCTTCGCCTCCGGAAAGGACCGCGCGGCTCCCGGGGAGCCCTTGCACACTAATTTCCAGCTCGATTCCGATGGCGAATTCCTGGCCCTGGTCTCCCCTGCCGGGGAGATCGTATACCAGTACGCGCCGACCTACCCGGAGCAGCACACAGATTATTCCTATGGCCTGGGACAATCGGTCACCTCCTTTCGGATGGTCACCACCGCGAGTCCTGCCCTGGTTCATGTACCTCGGGCAGCTGGAGCTGAAGGGCTCTGGATGCTTCCCGGTTTCAATGATAGAGCCTGGGGCGAGGCGGTCTCCGCTATCGGGTTTGAGATGGGCGCGGACATCGCGGTTGGCGCACCTGTCGTGAACATCGCGCCGGAGGGAGAGGCCGTCCAGTCTTCTGATTATGGCAACGGACAGTTCCCGGCCCGTATTGGCATTGACGGGGATCTCGGCAATTTCACCCATACCGCGGCCGGTGAGAACCTGCCATCTACCTGGGAGCTCGATCTCGGCCGTGAGGCCCTGCTGGGATCTATTGTTCTGCACAACCGCAGGGGTTGCTGCACCTCACGTCTCCGCGATATCACCGTTTTTGTGCTCGATGAGCCCGGTGGAGAGGTGCTCTTCGAATCAGACCTGCTCAACGAGGAAAATGTACTCGGAGGCGGGGGGGGGAGCGGACCCGACCGGCTGGAGGTCGACCTGGTTGATCTCCTGGGAGGCCCTGTCGCGGGCGGGGTTGTCCGGGTGGTGCGAACCCCGGACCCGGATCTCTCCGGCACCGGTGGCGTCGGCAACGCGGACGAGGCGGATGTTCTTTCCCTCTCCGAGGTCGAGGTCTTCGAGGTCCCGGTGATCGGCTACGAGGGACTGATCGAGACCGACCTGGAACAGGAGATGTTCTAAACCAACTCCTCCGCCTGGCTGCGGATCCCCTTCAACCTGGAACAGGAGCCGGCCCTTGATCTGCTGAAGTTGCGGATGAGGTACGACGATGGTTTCATCGCCTACCTGAACGGCGTCGAGGTGGCCAGCAGGAACGCGCCACAGGTGGCCGCCTGGAACGCCAGGGCCGTTGAGGACAGGGCGGACTCACGCGCTATTGTTTTCGAGGATATCGTCATCACCGCGAGCCGCGAGCTCCTTCGCGCCGGTGACAACGTTCTCGCGATTCATGGGCTCAACTCGTCCCCGGGAGATGAAGACTTCCTCATCAGCGCTGAACTGGCGGGGGAGGGGATCCTGGATCTCGCGCCCCGTTATTTCCAGTCCCCGACACCTGGCGGGGCGAACGAGGCCGATGGTTTCGCGGGCTTTGTGGCCGATACGAGCTTCACCGTTGACCGCGGCTTCTATTTCGAGCCTTTCGAGGTCGAGATCCGCAGCGAAACCGAGGGCGCGGTCATTCGCTACACCCTCGATGGCAGCGAGCCAGGGCCCAATGCCGGCAGCGTCTACGATGGCCCCCTGCTGATCCAGGAGACGACCACCCTGCGGGCGCTGGCCCTGCTCGACGGCCTGGCGCCGACCAATATCGACACCCATACCTACATCTTCCCGGATGATATCGTCGAACAGGATGCGGCGGCGACCATCGCCCGCGGTTTCCCGCGCAATTGGGGCGGGACCTCCGCCGATTACGGCATGGACCCTGACGTCATCGGACAGGGCGGGCGTGATCGTTTTGGCGGCAGGTACGCCGAGACGATCCGGGATGACCTGCTCGCCATTCCGACCATCTCGGTGGTTATGGATATCGATGAGATGTTCGGATCGAGGGGGATCTATACAAACTCCGGATCGCGTGGGAGAACCTGGGAGCGTCGCAGTTCCATCGAACTCATCGATCCAGATGGAGAAGAGGAGTTCCAGGTGAACTGCGGCATCCGGATCCAGGGTGGAGCTTTTCGCAGCCATGGGTTGACGAAGAAGCACTCGCTGCGTTTTCTCTTCAGAGAGCAGTATGGCGACTCTAAACTTCGCCACCCTTTCTTTGGAGATGAGGCCCCGGATCGATTTGACACCATCGTGCTCAGGGCCAACTCCAATGATGGCTGGCAATGGAGCGGCGCCGGTGATGATCCTCTCTATATTCGCGATTCCTTCGGCAGGGAGACCGTGCTTGCCATGGGCAACGTCGCGTCTCACGAACGCTTTCTGCACGTCTATATCAACGGGGTCTACTGGGGTCTCTACAATGCCGTCGAGCGTCCTGATCACGCCTTCTCCGCCACCTATTTCGGAGGAGAGAAGGAAGACTGGGATGCCTATTCCAACGGTTCCACGACCAACGGCAACACCCAGGCCTGGAACAGAATGCTCTCCCTGGCCCGTCAGGGCCTCGAGGATGACGCCGCCTACCAGCGCATCCAGGGTCGCAACCCCGATGGTTCCGACAATCCGAACCTCCCCCAATACGTCGATGTCGACAACATCATCGACTACATGATCACCAATCTCTATGTCGGCAATACGGACTGGCCGCATAAGAATTACTGGGTTGGCTTCAACCCCGCCCAGCCAACGGGTTTCAAATACTATATGTGGGACTCCGAGTGGTCGATGGGGATCCGCTCCGATCTCTCAACCAACAGGGTCAACGTCAACAACGGCGTGGCCGAGGTGTATGGCCGTCTGCGCGCGAACGCCGAGTTCCAGGTGCGCTTCGGAGATCGGCTGCACAGGTATTTTTCCAGTGGTGGCCCTCTCTATGTCGACCCCGACAACCAGCGCTGGGATCCCGAGCATCCGGAGAGGAACAGGCCGGCGGCGCGTTTCATGAGGCTGGCGAACACCATAGACAGGGCGGTGGTCGCGGAGTCCGCCCGCTGGGGGGACCAGCACTCCGGGAATCCCTATACCCGTGATGAGCATTGGGAGAGGGAAAGAGACAACATCCTGAACAACTACCTGCCGCGGCGCTCGCAGACGGTGCTGAACCAGTTCCGCGGCGCGAGGCTCTATCCGACCATACCAGCCCCGGAGCTGAACCGTCGGGGCGGCTTCATCGAGCCGGGCTTTGTCCTGACGATGCGGGCGAGCCAGGGCTCCATCTACTATACGGTTGACGGTGAAGATCCCAGGCTGCCCGGTGGCGAGACAGCTCCCCAGGCGGTTCTCGGGGGAGAGATGAATGCCGAGGTGCTCCTTCCTTCGGAGGCTCCTGTACGGGTTATTGTTCCAGATGACGACTCCCTGGGGATGGACTGGATCGCCCCTGATTTCGACGACTCCGCCTGGCTCAGCGGCACTACCGGTGTCGGTTACGAGAGAAACGCGGGCTTCGAGGACCTGATCAACACGGACATCCTCGAGCTGGCCCACCAGATCAACCCGACCTGCTATCTGCGGATCGAGTTTGACGTGGAGAACCCGCAGGGGCTGGGCTTCCTGACGCTGAGGATGAAATACGATGATGGCTTCATCGCCTACCTGAACGGCGAGCGGGTCGCTGCCAGCAATGATCGTCCCGATCCGCAATGGAACTCCCGTTCGCTCGGCACCAACTCTGACAGCCGGGCGGTGGTGTTCGAGAATTTTGACATCAGTGAATCGACGGATCTTCTGCGTGTCGGGCGTAACGTTCTGGCGATCCACGGCCTGAATACGAGCGATGGCTCCTCGGATTTCCTCATTCTTCCGGAGGTGACCGCGGCGGCTGTCGATGACAGTGGGGTTGTCCTGGACGAGCCGACGCTCATTCGCGCCAGGACGCTTTCCAATGGGCAATGGAGCGCGCTGGAGGAGGCCCACTTCTATATCGATACGCCCCTGAGAATCACTGAGCTCATGTACCATCCCGCTCCGCCGCCGGAGGGGAGCTCCTGGAGCGAGGGGGATTTCGAGTTCCTCGAGCTTGCGAATACGGGTTCGGAAACAGTGGAGCTCGCGGGGATGAGCATCGAGGGGGGCGTGCGCTTCGATTTTTCCGTCGGCGCGGTTGAGCGCCTGGCGCCCGGAGAGGTGGTGGTGCTCGTTCGTAATCTGCAGGCTTTCGCCAGCCGCTACGATGTGGGTCGGATCCTGATTGCGGGCGAATACGATGGTCGCCTGGCGAATGATACCGAGCCGCTGCGGCTGGCAGGCTCGTTGGGTGAGAAGATTCTCGATTTTGAGTACAGCGATGGCTGGGTTCCCGAGACCGATGGAGAGGGCCGGTCCCTGGTGATCATCGACGCTCTCGCAGAGCGTTCGGCCTGGAATGATTCCGAGAGCTGGGCTCCGAGCCCCGAGCTCCTCGGTTCGCCTGGCGTTCACGCCCTGGAGCTGCCGCCGGGAGCCGGCGGGCTGCAGAGGTCGGGGGATGCGAACCAGGATGGCCGGCTCGACATCTCGGATGCGGTCGCTCTCCTGAGGCATCTCTTTGTCGGTATGCCCGCTGTTCTGCCCTGCGATGACGGCTTCTCCCGCGATCCGGGAAACATCGCGCTTCTCGATCACAATGGTGATTCGGGGGTCGATCTGGCCGATGCGGTCGCTCTCCTGGTCTACCTGTTCCAGCAGGGAGACGAGCCGGCAGGCGGGACGGGCTGCCGGTCGATTCCGGGTTGTCCGCAAGCCTGCGTCCAGTAGAAGCTGATCTCCAGTTCAGTCCGGGAGATGCCAGTCCACCGGGTTTGCAGAGGAGCACTCCGCGGCAATCTTTTTAGCCGACTCGGTCTCGAGGGAGGCCAGGGCGTTGTCGATCCATTCCCGGGTCGCGTGATGGCCGCGATCTTCGTATTCACGGGCCTGGATCAGGCACTCGAGCCGATCGGCGTCCTTGGCGATCCGGGCCTCGAGGGAGTCTTTAGCCGCGCCTTCTGAGTACAGGGCCCGGAGCTTGTCTCCGAGCACTTCCGGGAGACGCTGGAGCTGGTCTTCGACGACCTTTTCTTCCGCCCCGGACCAGTCAACATAGGACTTTCCCACTCGATGCTGGTCATTGACCCGGGTTTCGCCCGTATCGTGAAAGAGCGCGATGGTCGCGGCTCGCTCGGGGTTTGCCCCCTCGAGCTCCGCCAGCACATAGGCGATGGCCGCGCACCGAAAGCTGTGGTCAGCGACGCTCTCGGGTTGATCAACCCCTGCGACCCACCAACCGGAACGTTTGACCCGTTTCAGCTGTCCGAGTTCGAAGAGGTACCGGGCTATTCCTTTTTCCACGCGCTGTGCTCCTGTTACTGTTTTGCAGGCTTGCTCCTGGGCGCCTTTTTTCTCGGCACCCGGGGCTTCCAATGTGGTGAGGGCGTGTGGGCCTCCTCGAAGGCGGCCTCCACCTTCTTGACGAGCCCGGGATGCGCGGCAGCAAGATCGTTGCGTTCGCCGATGTCAGAGGTGACATCGTAGAGCTCGACAGGCCGCCCACCGCGTCTCACGCCCTTGTAGTTGCCCATGCGAACAGCCTGGGAGTAGCCGCGCTCGTAAAACTCCCAGTAGAGATAGGGGTGTTGCTTCTGTTTTTTTCCGAGCAGCGTCGATACGAAGGAGACACCATCGGTTTCGGAGGGGGCCTCGGCGCCGGACAGCTCGGCGGCCGTGACCAGGAAATCCTGGAAACAGCCGATGTGGCTGGTGGTAGAGCCGGCCTTTACCTTGCCGGGCCACCTGACGATCAGGGGAACCCGGATCCCTCCATCGTAGAGGTCGCGTTTCTGGCCCCTGAGCTTGCCGGAAGATTTGAAGAAGGTCGACTTGCCCCCGCCCTCGCTGTGGGGTCCGTTGTCGGAGGTAAACATAAAAACGGTGTTTTCGGCGATGCCGTGTTTTTCAAGGCGGTCGAGGATTCGGCCGACATCCCGGTCAAGAAGGGAGATCATCGCCGCGTGGGCTCTCTGGGGCTCGGGCCAGCTCTTTTTGGCGTAGATCCCCAGGCTGGGGACCTCCATTCCCTTGTTGCGCGCTTCGTTGTTGGCATGTGGGATCGTGAAGGGCAGGTAGAGGAAGAACCGGCGGTCCTTGTTGCGGTCGATAAAAGAGAGAGCCTCCTCTGCCATGAGGTCATGGGAGTAGGTCACTTTCCTGGTCGCGACTCCGGAACCCTCTTTTCCGGCCGCCTTTACCACGTTGCCCTGGAGCCTGATCTTTTCTTCGTTCCTGAAGAGAAACTCCGGGTAGTAGTTGTGGGCATGGCGCTGGTTGAGATAGCCGAACCAGTAGTCAAAACCCTGGCGGTTGGGGACGCCGGTGGAGCCGGGCTCCCCGAGACCCCACTTGCCGATGATACCGGTAGAGTAGCTCTTTTTCTTGAGTACCTCCGCCACGGTGATGTCCTCGGGGCGCAGCGGCAGCCGGGCATTGCCGCGGACAAGGGCGTGTCCGGTATGGTAGCCGGTCATCAGCACGCAGCGCGATGGAGCGCAGACCGTCGATCCGGCGTAGAAGTCGGTGAACCGCATCCCCTCCGCGGCCAGCCGGTCGATCCTGGGGGTCTTGATCTCCCGCTGTCCGTAGCAGCCAAGATCGCCGTAGCCAAGGTCGTCGGCCATGATAAAGATGATGTTGGGCGGCTCCTGCGCTCTGGTGTCGGGGGTCAACGGGACCAGCAGCCCAAGCAGCAGGCAGAGAGTCCATGCCGTCGAGTTCGGTTTTTGGTACATGAAATTCCTCCGGTTACCAGGCCAGGCGGTTGCGCGGCGGTCGTACAGGTCTCCTTCGCCCGGCAACGAACCGGGCCGACAGGCCCGACATTGTAACATCTTGAAGAGCCCTTCGTTGTGTTCGCCTTCGGAGCTTTCGCCCGCCCGCGCCCGATTCTCAGCGTTCGTGAATGGGCAGGAACCGGTAGGGGAGCTGCAGGACAATGAGGGCCATCGCCGTACGTACACCCGCGCTGCGCTCCATCAGGCCCGCCTTCCAGGAGCCGTCGGCCAGCTGGTATTTGAGCAGCCGTCGATGGACCCAGCTAAAGTAATCTTTCCAGGAGCGTCCTCCAACCTGGAACAGAGCCTGGGCGCAATAGTAGTGGGCGTAGTGAGGAAAGTGGTTGAGATCCCGGTAGTTCTTTTCGAGGTAGACAATACCCTGGCGGATCTTGACGCTTGAGTAGTCGCCGAGGCTGTAGAGTATGCAGACCCCGGCAGCTGATCGCGGGAACTCGCTGCTCCCCCCGGCAGAGCTTCGGCCGATCCTGTAGGCGAAGCCGCCGTCTTTGAGCTGCGCTCTCTGGATGTACCTCCGGGCGTTTTCAATAACCCCGGCATCGACGGCGATGCCAAGGTTGCGAGCTGCCCTGAGAGCCATCGTCTGGCAGACGGTAATAGAGGAGTCGCCATTGGCGCTCTTATTTGTCAGCGCTCCGGTTCCGGCCGGCAGGTAATCCCAGCCGCCCTCCTTTCCCTGGGCGCGTTCGATGAGCTTGATCGCGCGTTCAAGGGCTTTGCGGATCGCGCCGTCGGGGCTGGCGCTCATTCCGTAGAGCTGCGCAAGGTAGAGCGTGGCGAAGCCGTGTCCGTACATCTTGCTGTCACCGTCATCGATATAGCCGTTCTTTTTCTGGTACCGCAGCAGGGTGGACGTGTTGAGCTTCAGGGCGGCGACGTAAGCCGCAGGGCCGGTCTTGTCCGTATACCCCCCGGCCAGCAAGGCCATTCCCATCAGGGCGTTGATCGCTACAGGGTAGTCCTCGGAGGCGAAGGATTTAGAGGTTCTCTGCTGGCGAATCAGCTGCATGAGCCCGCGCTTGACGGCGAGACGAAGCTCAGGCGTGATCTCCGCCCGAATGGCCCTGCGGTCTTGCGTCTTCACGGCCTGTGATTGCGCCTCAAGGGGCGTTGCCAGGCCCAGGAGCAGCGTCCCTGAGAGGACGGAGCAGCTTATTTTTCGCAGATGGTTTCTTTTCATGGCGGAACCTTTCGGATGCCGGGATGCTGCGGAGGCCTGGCAGCTTCCCGTCATCATCATAGCAGACCATAGCCGGCGGACACTCCGGATGATCCTTTTTTTTGCTGTTGAAATATGCTCCTCGTCGCCCGCAAACTCTTCCCGGAGATCTCGGCCATGAATGAACCAGAAACACGCATCGAGCTATGGAAGCGGCTTCTCCAGCCTTCTTCGGGCGAACTGCTCGCGGAACTGGAGGCCGGTGACCTTCACAGGATCTCCTGGCTGCAGGCTCTTCGCGAGTCCTGGGGCGGAGAGCTGGTATCGGTCGCGCTGGAGCTGGTCGAGGCCCGGCGGCGCGCGGCCGTCAAGTTTCCTCTCCAGGAGAGTCTTGTTGCCGACATTGCCGGGGTAGAGCAGGCGACCGGGGCGCTTACAGCGAGCCATAAGGCGGAGCGATTCAAGCGCCTGGCTCCACCGAGGATCCATGATCTCTGTTGTGGTATTGGCGGGGATGGGATGGCGCTGGCATCTGTGGCTCCCATCCGGGCCTGTGACGTCAGTCCGCTCAGAGCCTGGATGTGCGGAGAGAACCTGAACGAAGCGGAGCAGGCAGCCGACTGCCGGTGTGAGGATGTTGAGACCCTCGAGCTCGAGGGAGAGGCGATCCATCTCGACCCCTCGCGAAGAGAGGGTGACCTGGAGGGGCGCGGTCGAGGTCGTCGAGCCTGGGCCTATCGGGACTACAAGCCCGGGCCTGATTTTATCCGGACCCTGTTGGAGAGAAACCCCGATTCGGCGGTCAAGCTCGGTCCGGGGGTCGATATCGAGGAGCTTCCGGCGCTTGAACGAATGGAGGTCGAGTTTATCCAGGAGTCCGGTCGCCTGGTGCAGGCTGTCCTCTGGAGCGGAGCGCTCGCTGAGAATGACGGCCAGCACACCGCCACCCTGCTTCCAGGGGGAGAGCGGGTCAGCGGCCTGCCCGGGCCGCCGCCTGTAGATTCAGGAGGCAGGCTGGATCGATGGATTGCCGTACCCGCGCTTTCACTGGAGCGCTCCGGTCTGACCGGCAGCCTGTGCCGGGAGCATGCTCTTGAAGAGATGGCTCCCGGGCTTGGCCTTCTCACCTCAGAGGTCGCGGCGCCCTCTCCCTGGTTTACCAGCTACGAGGTGCTTGAGTCGATGCCCTGGCGTCCTCGCAGGACAGCCGCCTGGCTGGCGGAGAGAGATGCCGGCGTCGTCGACGTCAAGACCCGAGGCGGCGCGGTGGATCCTGAGCAGGCGAGGAAGCGGCTCAGGGGAAAGGGATCGAACCACTTCGTGGTCTTCGTGCTGAGACTTGGCAGGAAGGTCATAGCGGCCATCTGTCGTTCGCCGACAGCCGGGCAAACGCCGGGCTCTCCCGGTTCTTTCAGAGGTTAGTTTCTCCTCGCGGTTGTGGGAAGTCGCCCCTGTTTGTTGTAACTTGTCTTCGAAGGCGGCCTCCTGCCGCACGAGATGAAGGCCTGTTGCAGTCGAGGACCTGAAGTGAAACTCCTGGTAACTTTGAAGCGAACACCGCAGAGAGATGCCCGCATCCGAATCTCGGAGGAGGGGGATGCTCTCGACCTGGATAATGTTCAGTTCGAGGTCAACCCCTTTGATGAGCTCGCGGTTGAGGAGGCTCTGCGCATCAAGGAGGCTCGCGGCGAGGTGGAGATCCTGGTTGTCAGCGTTGGCGGGGAAGAATGTGAGCAGCAACTTGTCAGTGCCATGGCTATGGGGGCCGATCGGGCGGTGAGGGTACATCATGATGAGGAGCTCGACAGCCTCCAGGTGGCCAGGGCGCTGGCCGCCGTCGTCGAGCGCGAAGAACCGGACCTGGTTCTCTCAGGGAAGCTGGCGGTCGATGATGAATGCGGGCAGGTGCCGGCGATGCTGGCGGGCCTCCTGGGTTGGCCCCAGGCCAGCCAGGCCTCTAACATCGAGCTGGCTGAAGATGCTTCCGGGGCGACGGTGGTCTGCGAGGTCGATGCCGGGCTGGAGACGGTTTCTCTCTCTCTTCCGGCGGTGATCATGGCTGACCTGCGTCTGAACGAGCCGCGCTACGCCTCCCTTCCAGGCATTATGAAGGCCAAGAAAAAACCCATCGCGACCCTGGGGATCGAGGAGCTTGGCGATCTGGGCTCGGCCCGAAGCCGGGTGACGGGTTTCCGGGCTCTGGAGGACAAGCCTCCAGGGGTCAAGGTCGGCTCAGTTGAGGAGCTGGTACAGGCACTCGAGGAGAAGAAGCTCATTTGAGGTAATTGTTATTCCCGGAGTACTTTTGGCCGGGGCGGCAGGCGGACCATGGCAGACACGCTTATCATTATCCAGGCGACGGGCAACGAGCTCAGCAAGTCGGACCTCGCGGCCGCGGGCTTTGGCCGGGAGGCGGCGGTCGCATCGGGCGGCGCCTTCGACATCCTGCTCCTGGGGTCTTCCGCCGCCGCTCTGTCCGCGGAGGCGGCTGGACTCGGCGCGGGCACGGTGTTCACCATGAGCTCCTCCGAGCTGGAGGTCTACACGGCCGAGGCCTTCTCCGCCGCGGTGGCCGCCTTTCTCTCCGGCCATCCGTACCGCCTGGCGGCGGCGGCGACCAGCTCGGCCACCAAGGAGTACTTTCCCCGCCTCGCGGCGCTCCTCGACGCGCCGATGGCCAGTGATGTATTGAAGGTGGAGAGCGTCGATCCGCAGAAGGTGGTCCTGACGCGCGCGGTTTTCGTCGGCAACCTGCTGGCGACCGTCGAGCTGGAGGCGCCGCAGGTACTGGTGACCTGTCGCTCCAGCGAGTTCGCTCCGCAGGGCCAGGGGGGCGATGCGGCCACGGTAGAGGCAGTCGAGGCGCCGGCCGGCCTGGCGAGTCCAGGCAAGGCCTTCGTTGGGCTGGAGGCGGCCAGCTCGGATCGCCCGGATCTCAAGGAGGCTGACATCATCGTTTCCGTTGGCCGGGGGACCCGGGGGCCCGATGAGGGTATTCCTCTGTGCGAGAGGCTGGCGGATGTTCTTGGCGCGGCTCTGGGCGCGACCCGGGCGGTTGTTGATGCCGGCTGGCTCGCGAACGAATTCCAGATCGGGCAGACCGGAAAGATTGTCGCCCCAGAGGTCTATGTGGCGATCGGCCTGTCGGGGTCTATCCAGCACCTGGCCGGAATGAGAAACTCCAAGACGATTGTCGCGATCAACAAGGACCCCGAGGCGCCGATCTTCGAG
>CBFHWB010000072.1:0-19444 GCA_965659285.1 Planctomycetota bacterium
AATAATGGAACCGACAGCTGAAGCTTTCATACCTGCAAACCGGTAAGGGGCCTCGATTGCAATCACCCCACTACTATACAGCGAAGAAAACCGGAAACACCCTCCCGCTCTGAATCAGGTTTGGATTATGCTGTAGTATTGGAAGAACGAATCCCCGCAAGGGGGCGACTCAAGCTGGGCCTGACCTGAGACAACTGCACATGAGACCGGGTTCTTTAGCGATTGCTGCGCTCCTGCTGTATAGCTCCTGGGTTTTCACCAGCCCTCTTTCAGCTGAGCCTGACTTTGAAAAAGATATCGCTCCCCTGCTGGTAAAACGCTGCCTGGAATGCCACAGCTCCAGTGAAAAGAAGGGAGAGCTCGATCTCTCGACCTACCAGTCCGCCAGCGCCGGAGGGGAATCGGGACCGGCCCTGGGAAAACCGGGCAAAAGCCTTCTTCTCAAGCGGATTAGCAGCGGGGAGATGCCGCCGAAATTACAGGGGAAATCAAGAAAGCTGCCGGAAAACGAGATCGGCATCCTGGGAGAATGGATTGCCGGCGGCGCGAAATGGCCGAAGGATCGCACCCTCAGTCTCTACGAGCGCACCACGGCAAAACGAGGAGGGCTCGACTGGTGGAGCCTGCAGCCGCTGAAGGAGACACCGGTCCCGGAAGTAAAAAACACCGAGTGGATTGCCAATCCCATCGATGCCTTCATTTACAGGCGGCTTGAAAAAAACAGCCTTCAACCCGCGCCCAGGGCCGGCAAGCGGACCCTCGTCCGAAGGGCTTTTTTTGATCTCCTTGGCCTGCCCCCGACGCGGGAGCAGCTGAACGCCTTCATCAAGGATGACTCACCTGGAGCCTGGGAGAAGCTCATCGATTCCCTGCTCGAGTCAAAACACTACGGCGAACGATGGGCCCGCTACTGGCTCGACCTCGTGCGCTTCGCTGAGACCTGCGGCTACGAACGGGACCAGCTGAAGCCGAATATCTGGAAATACCGTGACTGGGTCATCAATGCCCTCAACGATGACATGCCCTATGACCGTTTCGTTATCGACCAGCTTGCCGGAGACGAGGTCTCCCACCGGGATGAACAGAGCGTCATCGCCACAGGGATGCTGCGCGCGGGAACCTGGAATGATGAACCAAACGATGCCGCCGACTACGTCTATACCCGGCTCGAGGACATGGTCCACACCACGACCTCCGCCTTTGTCGGACTGACGGTGAAATGCGCCCGCTGCCACGATCACAAATTCGACCCGATCCGGCAGACCGACTACTACCGTACCGCGAGCTTCTTCTGGGCCGGCTACATTGGCCAGGCCAACCTCGGGGGCCCCAACGCCAGCCAGCTGGGCTTCAATGTGTTCGGCTGGACCGATAAGGGCCCGAAGGCGCAGCCCCTTCACCTGCTGGTCAAGGGGGACCGCCACCGGGCGGCCCAGGTTGTCGAGCCGGGATTTCTCTCGGCTGTCCCCGCCCTGGAAAAATCTCTCCAGCCTCCCCCGCCAGGAAGCAAGACCACCCACCGGAGACTCCAGCTCGCCCGCTGGATCACCCACCCGGAAAATCCGCTGACCGCGCGAGTCCTGGTCAACCGGCTCTGGCAGCATCACTTTGGCGAGGGCATCGTCCGGACACCCAATAACTTCGGCTTCAAGAGCGACCCGCCAAGTCACCCGGAGCTACTTGACTGGCTGGCCTCGGAGGCCGTCAGGGGCGGCTGGAAACTCAAGCGCCTCCATAAGCTCATCATGATGTCCTCGACCTACCGGCAATCTTCAACCCATCCGAGCCACGATGAGTACGCGGGTCGCGATTATGCCAACCGCCTGATTTGGCGGTTCAACCGCAGAAGACTCGACGCGGAGGCGCTGCGCGATGCGATCCTCACAGCCAGCGGCCGGCTGAACAAAAAGATGGGCGGCCCCAGCTTTTTCCCCCGGATGAGCCCCGAGGCCCTGGAGGGTCTCTCCCGAAAGGCCACCGCCTGGGGATCTTCTCCTCCCGGGGAGCGCTCGCGCCGCAGCATCTACATGATGAGCAAACGCTCTCGTCTGCTCCCGCTGATGACCACCTTTGATTTCTGCGACACGACACTCTCCTGTGGGCAGCGCGATGTGTCGCTGGTGCCGACCCAGGCTCTCGCCCTGCTCAACAACCACTTCGTCCACGAGCAGAGCCGCGCCATGGCCGAGCGTGTCGCGGCGGAAGCCGGGAAGGACCAGGACAACCAGGTCCGTACAGCTTGGCAAATTACCCTGGGACGTTCGCCGACTGAGGTCGAGCTGATGGCGGCGGCGGCACACCTCAAATCCCAGGCGATGCACTTTAAAGAACAAGAGCAGGAGAACCTGCCGCTGACGTCCCTCTGCCATGTGCTGCTCAACACCAATGAATTCATCTTCATAGACTGATGCCGAAAAAACAGAACCAACATCCCATCCTCTATCCCTGCGGCCAGACCCGGCGCGAGTTCACCTGGGAGATGGGGGGCGGCTTCGCGGGAACGGCCCTGACATGGCTCCTCGCGCAGGAAGGTTTCTTCTCCTCCAATGCGCACGCGGAAGAAAAAAAACGCCATGGCTCACCACTCTCTCCGAGAAAGCCACACTTCGCGGCCAAGGCGAAGAGCTGCATCTTCCTGATGATGAACGGTGGCCCCAGCCAGGTAGACACCTTCGACTACAAGCCGGAGCTTCGTAAATACGCAGGGCAATCCCTCCCCCCTGACAAAAAATTCATCAACTCAGGCGGACGCAAGATGGGCTTCCTGACCCCGAACTGGCGTCCCTTCAAGCCGGGCGGGAAAAGCGGCCTGCTGGTTTCGGACTACTTCCCCAGGGTTCGCGAGCACGCCGACAAGCTCGCCGTCATCAAGTCCTGTCATACAGACAGCCACGCGCATGGCTCCGCCCTGGTCGCCATGAACACGGGCAGCACCTTCATCGGGAGACCCTCCCTCGGCAGCTGGATGGTCTACGGAATGGGAACGGAGAACCAGAACCTGCCCGGCTATGTCGTCATGATGGACAAACGCGGCGGACCGATATCCGGACAGCCCAACTATTCCGCCGGCTTCATGCCATCGACCTACCAGGGAACTCTCTTCAGACCATCCGGCAACCCGATCCTTGACCTCGAAGGCCCCGAATACATGCAGCAGGCCAGCCAGCGTGAGCAGCTGGACCTCCTGGCCAGACTGAACCGGGAACACCTGAAGAAACGTTCGGGGGGCAGCGATCTCGCCGCCAGGATCGACTCCTACGAGCTCGCCTACCGCATGCAGGCAGAGGCCCCGAAAACGGTCGACCTCACCGGAGAAAAGAAAAAGACGCTCGAAGCCTATGGCGTCGGCAGGAAACCGACGGATGAATTCGGCCGCAACTGCCTGATCGCCAGGCGCCTGGTCGAACGCGGAGTCCGTTTCGTCCAGCTCTACTCCGGCGGAGGGCATCTCGAAGAAACCTGGGACGCGCATGAGTCGATTGAGAAAAACCATGGCCGGCATGGGGCCGAAATCGACCAGCCCATCGACGCGCTGCTGACCGACCTCGAGCAGCGGGGGCTGCTGGAATCAACCCTGGTCGTCTGGGCGGGAGAGTTCGGACGAATGCCCTTCAGCGAAGGCAAGAACGCTCCCGGCCGTAACCACAACCCCTACGGCTTTACCATCTGGATGGCAGGCGGAGGCGTGAAGGGCGGTGTCGATTATGGAGAGACTGATGATTTCGGCTTCGAGGCCGTTACCGACAGGGTCCACCTGCACGATATCCACGCCACGATCCTTCACCTCATGGGCCTCGACCACGAGCTGTTGAGCTACTTCCACCAGGGCCGTAAGGAGAGCCTGACCGATGTCCACGGCAGGGTAATCCGGGACATCTGCTCCTGAGACATCAATCCCTGCCGTAGGAAGAGCCCGCCCACGAATCCCACCAGTCCTGGAAACGCTTCAGCTCACTCTCGGCGTTTTGCTTCTGGCTGTCGTCCAGGGAGTCGTCCTCGTTGAAGTTGAGCTCGAAGTCGGAATCACCCAGGAGCGTAAGAAGGTATTTGTAATAGAGAACGAGGTCCGGTCCTTCGTCATAAGACGAAAGGACCGCCAGGGCGCTGTCGAGCTCGGAAGCGAAGACCCTGGCCTGCTCGTCCCCGCCCGCACCCAGGGCGCAAAGCGACAGCAGGTGAAGAATCTCTCCCGGGAGGCAATTACCGATACCGGTGATCGCGCCGACGGCTCCACAATGGATGTAGCCATGAACCACCTGGGTGTCGACACCGACCATCAGGAGCACGTCCTCATCAACGCTGGTGATATGCTCAGCAGCGTAGCTCAGAGCCTCGGAGCCTCCGAATTCCTTGAAGCCGACAAGGTTTGGAAATTCAGACCGCAGCTCGAAGAACAGCTCAGCCTTCGTCTCGAAACCGTAGTAGGGACTGTTGTAGATCACCGCGGGCAGCTCCGGCGCCGCGGCCAGGATAGTGGCGAAGTGGTTTCTCTGCGCGGCCGGCGAGGTTCCCCTCGACAAGAGCCTGGGAATGACCATCAGCCCCCCTGCCCCGATGTTCTGCGCATGGGCCGCGTGGGCCGCGGCGATCCCGGTATTCTGGGCGCCGGTACCGACGATCACCGGCACACCGGCCTCGGTAAGTTGGCGTACACCCTCCTGGCGTTGCGCGTCCGACAGAAGCGGCCAGTCCCCCATCGAGCCACAATAGACCACCGAGTTCATACCGGCGGCGATCAGTTCCTGCGCCTTGCCGACCAGGGCCGGATAGTTCGGACTGAGATCCTCAAGACAGGGAGTCATGATGGCGGGCACTCCGCCTTGAAAGATGCTTGTATCCATTATTTCTTCAAAGCCTCAGCCAGGGCGTAGCCGACCAGGGAGTAGTTGGCGGCGGAGCCGTTGTAATGACAGTACCAGTGCACTCCCAGCCTCAGGAACTCATCATTGAGCTCCTTTGTCGGCAGGTGATTCTCCTCGGTACTCTTGATCCCCTTCTTCTCCTTCTCATTCCACCAGGCATCACTCTGCTCACGTAATTCCTGCAGACGGCTGTCCCAGTACTCGGCGGTCGGAACGAAGGTCACTCCCTTGAGGGACTTATCGGCGGCAACCGCCCTCTGCGCGCGGCGAAAATCCATCATTCCCCGCGCCTCGTGGTCATCTTCGCGCTTCGCCCGCTGCTCCATTTCATGACCGCCGACACCCAACTCGCCGATCACAATCGGCAGCCCGGGCACTCCTAAATCCTTGCGCAGGTCGCGAAACATGGCGGCAAGATTGTGCGGGTAGCGTTTGATGAGGCCGAGACCGACAGGCTTCTTATCAAGCTGCAGATGCCATTCAGAGAAATCGTTCCAACCCTGGAACCAGGCCAGCCCGGCAAGCTCATAACCCTCGCCCTCGTAGCCGGGAACCAGGTTCCTGATATTCGCGAGGCCTTCTTTGATCTCGGCGACCATCCTGCGGTAGAAGAGACCCGGCTTGAGGAAGTTGTCCCGCTTCAGAACCCTCTTTTCATCCGAGGTCATCTCGCCGGCGCTCGGCGAACGGAAATCACACCAGACACTCTTGCCTCCCCATGCGACCTTGATGAGCAGGACGTGTTCTTCGTAGCGATCGCCCATGACAGTGCCGAACATGAGCTCAGGGCCGAGTTCCTGATCCTCCGCCCCCCAGCCTACGCTCAGCGGCCCCTTCTTTTTACCCTCCCTGGATTTCCAGGCGACCGTGACGTCCTTCCTGACCGCCCAGGATCCATCGGCATTCTTCAGCTTCTTGAGCAGCCCTCCGTACTTCGGATGGTTTCCGAGGTGCTCAAGGCTGCTGACCTGGCCATGCCCCTCCATGTTGGACTGGCCGGCGAGAATGAAGACCTTGACCTTCCCCTTCGCCATGGCGGGCGCCGCGAAGAGAAGCAGGCCGAGGCACAGAAAGCGGAATGTAATCGAAAACCTGTTCATCTATTGAGTTCCTCGGTACGCAGGGAAAGACTCCCCGGCCCTGGCCAGGCAACTTACAGGAAACAAGCATACACGCCCTCCGCTTGAAGGTCGACCATGCTCCCGCACCCCGACGTTAGTCCGCTGACTTCACCTGCGCTGGAGACATCAGATAGCTCACCAGGTCCCGAGCCTGCCCTGGCTTCAGCTGATCCAGGAGTCCATCGGGCATGAGCGAGAGGGCTGTCGGCTTGACCTCGATCACAAGACTGCGGTCAAGGAGCAGTTTCTCCTTCGGGGTCCGCAGGCTGACGGTTCTGCCCCGCTCGGGCCCGACAACCCCGGTGAGCACACGGCCGTCCTTCAAACGCACCACCGACATGCGAAAGTTCTGGGGAACGATACCGGAGGGGTCGAGTATGTTCTCGAGCCAGTACCCCAGCTCTCCACGCTGCGCGCCCGTGAGCTCCGGGCCGATGGTTCCTCCCTCACCAAACAGACGATGGCAGGCTCCGCAGGCCTCGGCGAAGAGCTTACGGCCCCTGGCAGGACTCGCCTCTTCGAGTTTCTCCGGATGCAAGTCCTTGCGCCACCTCTCGATCGAGGCCAGGCGGTCGGCTCCGATGAGCGACACCCCTGGAAAGACCTCCCGCAACTGCCTGTCGAGCTCCGGGTCGCCAAAAAGCTGGATCTGCCTGATGAGATAGGGCGTCAGCAATCCCCGGGGAAGAGCTCCCTTCCCGGCGGCCGCCAGCAGCTTGCGCGCATGCTCGGGACGCTCGGCAAGAGCCTCGATGACAAAGCCCCGGATGTTCGAATGAATACCCCTGACTCGCTGGAGGAGAAAATCAGCGGCATCTTCGCGGGGATAGCCGGCAATGGCGCGAATCGCCGCGGGTCCGACCTTCTTGTCGCCCACCAGCTTCTTGAGAACCGACCAGGATTTTTCATCTGCCGCGGCAGCCAGGGTTCGGATGGCCCTGTTTCTTGTCGCGGTATCAAATCTCCCGGCGCCTGCGATACCGCGGAGTTCCTCAAGTCCCCGTCCCCCGGTGAAGACAATCCCAATCTGCTCGACCAGCTTCCGGGTCTCGGGATCTTCAAGCTCCAGGAGCGCCTTCCGGGATCGTTCCCAGCTGCCGGGAGCTTCCGCCTTCAACCACCCCTCAAGAGCCTGGCTCACCCCGGAAAGAATGGCCCGGCGCTGATCCGAAGACGACTTGACCGCGAGCTCCAGGAGTCGGGAAACCGTCGCGCTGTCGTTGTCCAACTCGTAGGTAAGACGGCGGGCGGTGTACCGGCTGACCTTCGGCATCCGTGACCTCTCGATGCAGGCGAGCGCCGCCTGCGGCCCGGCCGGCACGGCCGGCTCGATGCCGTACCAGATCATCGTCGGCAGAACCCGGTCAGAGGAGAACTCATCCCGTCCGACCAGGTTCCCGGCCAGCTTCCAGCGCCGCGCCAGGGGCAGCTTCTGCAGCGCCGAGGCCAGGTAGGTCAGCACCAGCCCGGACGGCTCTTTCAAAGCGAGGGCTTCCATTGCGGAAAGCGCCTCGGGTGAAACTCCCCCTGAATCAACCAGCAGCCGAACACCCCAGGAGCGAAGATGCTCATCGGAGCTCTCGAGCAGGCCCAGGAGGAGCGCTTCATCCGCGGCGCCGATCACGTGCAGACACCAGAGAGCCCGCAGCTTGCGACGAACATCAGGCTGCTCCTTCAGCATCTTCGAGAGCAGCCCCGCGGCTTCTTTCATTGGCTGCCCACCGACAGCCCTTTGCTGCAACTGGTGCCTCGCCTGGCGGACAAACCACTCGTCCTTATGCAGTTGCAGGCGAACCAACTCAGCCGCCGAAAGCTTCGCAAGATCAACAGCGACGGGCTTCACAGGCTCGCCATGGCTGATCCTGAAGATCCGGCCGGAGGTTCGGTGAACTCCATCGTTTTCGTGGCACTCGCCGATATCCGCCCAGTCAAGAACAAGAACCTCCCCGGTCGGTCCCTGCAGGAGCTCGACCCCGCGGAACCAGGAGTCCCCCGACTCTACCATGTCCTTTCGATGCACCCCGCGATAGGTCGCTCCATGGCGCTCGAGATGATCGCGGTTGATTCTGCGGCCGTGAAAGTTCACCGTGAAGACATCGTTTCGGTACTCCGCGGGCCAGTTGCTGCCGAGATAGATCATCATCCCTGTGTGTGCATGGCCACCACCGGCATCGCTGGTCCCATTGCTCAGGCTCTTCTTGGCGGAATGCCAGGGCTCCCCCTGTGCCCAGTGAACATGGTCCGCAGTCTGGTCAAGCAGTTCATAGAGGTGAGGTCGAAAGTCCTCTCCATACATTCGCTTGAAATGGGCACCGGGAACCACATGCCAGAGATGCCCGATCACGGTGTTGATAAAGAACAGCTCGCCGTAATCATCCCAGTCCGAGCCCCAGGAGTTGGTCGTCCCACGGCAAACAACCTCGAACTTTCGGGTCACCGGGTGATAACGCCAGATGGAGCAGTTAAGTTTCTCCCTGCGATCGGACGAGGTTCCGGGGACTCCCACCAACGAGGTGCCCTGGATTCCATGACGGCCGTAGAGCCAGCCATCAGGCCCCCACTTCAGACCATTGACGAAATTATGCCGGGCCTCCTTGTCATTCCAGCCGTCGAGGACAACCTGCGCCTCCCCGTCAGGAACATCATCCCCATCGGCATCGGGGATGAAGTAGAGCTTCGGCGCGCAGAGAGCCCAGACGCCTCCGAAGCCCAGTTCGATGCTCGTCAGGCAATGCCCCTTTTCCCAGAAGACCTTGCGCCGGTCACAGCGCCCATCCCCATCCACATCCTCGAGGATCACGATGCGGTCTCGATACCTGAGGTCAAAGTTCGCCTTACGCTCGGCGTAGGTGTTGTTCTCGGCGACCCAGAGTCGTCCACGGGCATCAAAGGTACCGGCGATCGGCTGGAAGACCTGCGGGTCAGCGGCGAAGAGCGAGGCCCGGAAGCCATCGGGAACCTTCATCTTCGCAAGTGCCTGCTCCGCTGTCAGCAGGGGGATGGTCTCAGCCTGCGTATTCTCCGGCTTGCCGACAGAAGAGGGCTTTTCCTCCCCGGAAAAACCGGCGACAAGGACCAGGAAACAAGAAACTGCGGCCAGGGCGGACAGGCCGCCGCAGCGCGATAGGAGAGCTCGTAAGTCTGTCATGTAGTTATCCTCCTCCAGTCCCTCATCTTAGTTGAGCAAGACCCTGTTTGAACAGCATCATTAGATGCCATTGCCCCGGCCCGAGCCGGAGAATAGAATGCTGCCTGCAAAACAACTCCGAAAAGGAACAGGGAAATCAAGATGACAAGCCACAGCCTCAAAATCCTCGCCTGCTTTTTTACTCTCGCGAGTGTCAACACCGTCGCCGGCGCCGCTGACAAGCCCATCCAGGTCTTCATCCTTGCCGGGCAGTCCAATATGGAGGGCCAGGGTGTGGTCGCCTACGACCATCCCAAGCACTACAACGGCGGCAAGGGCAACCTCGTCTGGTCGATGAAGAACTCGAAGAGCGCCGCGCTGATGAAGCATCTCAGGGATGACGCGGGGAAATGGATCGAACGCGAAGATGTCCGGGTCAGCTTCAAGGACAAGCGTGAAACTCGCACAGGCAAGCTCGGCATCGGCTTTACCGGCTACGGAGGCAGGAGCCACATCGGCCCCGAGCTGCAGTTTGGACATGTCCTCGGAGATCACATCGAAGAGCCTGTCCTCCTGGTCAAGACCGCCTGGGGAGGCAAGAGCCTCTATAGCGATTTTCGGCCACCGAGCTCAGCAGGCGCAGTGGGAACCTACTATAAGAAAATGCTCGAAGAGGTTCACGCCGCGCTGGCCTCCCTGGGCGACAGAAAATACAGAATCGCAGGATTCGTGTGGTTCCAGGGCTGGAACGACATGGTCAACAAAGAGGCACGGGCTGAATACACCGCCAACATGGTCAACCTGGTGATCGACATCCGCAAAGAGCTCAAGCTGCCGCGGCTCCCGGTGGTGATCGGAGAGCTCGGCAATTTGGGAGAGAAGGCTGGGGGAGGAATGGTAGAGCTTCGCAAAGCCCAGGCGGCCGCGGCCGCCAGCCCGAAGCTCGAAAAAGGGACGGTCGCCTTCGTCAAGACCACTCCCTTCGCGCGCCCGAAGGAGCTATCTCCCAATACCGGTCACGGCCACCACTGGTTCGGCAATGCCGAAAGCTATTTCCTCATCGGCGACGCGCTCGGCAAGGCGATGGTGAAACTGCTCGAGACGGCAAAGACAAATTAGACGCGAGAGCGTCGCCTATTTCTTTGAGTTCCCCGCATTCTTTGGCCAGAGCGAGGAGATGGCATCCTTGATGATCTTCTCGCAGCCGACCGCCGGCGGACCGAAGTGGCGGGTCCACACCTGGCCGCCCCAATTCGGCAGGCAGGCCGCCTCGTAGCCGCCCTTCTCTTTGAGGCTCAGGGCGCTGTCCACCGCGACGTAGCCCTCGTAGCCATTGGTGTAGCCAAAGGTCATCGTGCGTTTGAAGGGCGCGTTCTTGTCGACCCAGAGTTCATACTCGCAGAACATCTCATGAGGCATCGTCACAAGGCACCACTCTCTGCCAAACATAACCGCGTAGACATCCATGCGTCTTGGCGGCGGCTTCTTCCCCGCATCGATCAGGGCCAGCATCCTGTTGAGCTGCTCCATGCGTCCCTCCCGGTCCCGCTGGCGGTGCGCCATCTCCTGCCAGAGCTTCTTTTCGGGCAGGGCGCAGGAGGGAAGAGCCTTGCGGGTGTACCTGACGCTGAAGGTCTTCGACCTGATCGGGTCGCTCTCCTCGAGGGCCTTCAGAACCGCGCTGCCGAGGTCCCTCCCCTGCTTGTCAGCCTTCTCATGTGTTGAGCGCAGCGGAAAGCCGTTGATGTCTCCTCCGCAACCCTGGGCAAAGAGCGCGACGACATCCCTGCCGAGAGCCTTGTGGATGGTCTGCGCCGCGGCGCCGGGAAAATCAGCGCTCGTCAGCTTGCTGCTGTCAGGAACGATGACCGGGTGGGCCGCGGTCTCGTAGAGAACAGCGATCGGCTTGCCGCTCTTGATGCTGTCTGCGGCGAGAACGTTCACCCAGGGGACCACCGGGCCATTCCGGTTCACGCCCATGTAGACATGGCCGTTCTGCTTGTTCACCAGGCGACGGTTGAAGCCGACCTGGACCGGCGCGCGGCCCACGCGCAGAGAGACCGGCTCGGCCCGCTTCTTCGCCTCCTTGACGATGGCGAGAATCTTGTCCAGGGTCGCGTCATTCCATTTCGAATCGGTATCGTTGGAGATCTCGGTATGGCCGCGGGTTCCCAGGCTGGCAGATGAATGCGAATGGCTGAAGTTCACCAGCGTGTTCTCAATACCCAGTTGCTTCTTGATCTCCGCGCGAAGCTCATCGCAGGTCTTGAAGCCGCCAAAGATGAGGTCCAGGCAGATGATCACCAGTGAGTTTTTCTCCGCGTCTTCAAGGTAGAGGCAACGGGCGAAGAGCGGGTCGTGGACCCCGACACTGAGGCGGAAGTAGTGCTGGATCTGGTGGCCGACCGGCGGCGTGATCTCTCGCTCAGCGGCGCCGGCCCGCAGGGTCGCCTGGGCCCGGACCCCGGGGAGACAACTCGCAAAGATCATCAACGACAGGTAGAGGAAAAACTGGACGCGTTTCACTGGTATGTCTCCCTTGCTGGCATTTCCCGCGGCAGGTTCACACCCGGCGGAACTTCATTACAAACCTTGGCCCCGATCATACATCAAGCAGCCAACCCGGGTCCGGATAGATGGCCTGAATACGCTCTTTTGCGCCATGTTTCCACTCGCACCCCGTAACAGTTCAGCGTATTTTTGGTGATCCCTGAACTTACGCGGATAACCCCTTACCAGACAGACGGCCAGGAGCGGAAACCATGAAAAGCTTTTCGATGTGCATCGCCTTGACGATTCTCTTGAACCTTTCGGCGAGCCTGGCGGCCGCCGAAAAGACGGCCCCAGTCCGCATGGGCGCCGGGGCGATGACCTTTGACACCGTTCCAGGCTGGGGTCTCGGAGCCGATGGAAAGTCTGTCCTCGGTCCCACCCACGGCGGCGTCGCCATCGACAAGGCCGGCAATATCTACACCAGCGCCAACAAGGGCGTCGTCGTGTTCTCACCCGATGGAAAGGTCATCCGCGAGTTCCTTGGAAAAGCCTATTCGGACATGCATGACATCGAGATCCGCGACGAGGACGGCGTCGAGTACATCTACGGAGCCCGCAACAACAACGCCGAGGGAATCAAGTTCAACGCGAAGGATGGAAAGATCGTCCTCAAGCTGACGGTCGCCGCCATCGCGGAAAAATCCGGACTGAGAATCAGGCGAATGAACCCTACCGCCATCACTGTCGCGCCCAACGGCGACATTTTCCTCGCCGATGGCTACTACAGCAACCGGATCTTCAGGTTCGACAAGGCCGGGAAATACCTCGCGCACTTCGGCAAGAAGGGCAATGGGATGGAGCAGTTCAACACCGCCCACGGTATGACGCTCGACACGCGCTACGATCCGCCGCGCCTGCTGATCTGCGACCGCAACCACCGCCCCAAGGGCCGCATGGTGCACTACAGTCTCGACGGCAAATTCCTCGGCGAGGTGGTCACCGGCCTCGGGATGCCCACCTCGGTCTCCGTCCAGGGCGACTTCGCCTCGATACCCGACCTGCATGGCCGGGTGGTCATCATCGATAAGACCAACACCATCATCGCGGTGCTCGGGCATAACCCGGATCGCCGCAGGGGTTCATCCTTCGGTATCAAGCAGGAGCAGTGGGTCGAGGGACACTTCAGCGGAACCCATGGGTCGTGCTGGGACGCCGAGGGCAACCTCTACGTCCAGGACTGGAACGTCTCCGGACGGATCATGAAGCTCGTCAGGGTAAAGAGGTAGCCTCTACTTCAGGAGAAGCCGAGCGGGATCAAAAACTGGAGCCTTCTCCCGGAGCTGAAAGCCTGTGGATTGGCCAGCCCGGCGCGGAGAGTCTCCGTCTTTTCGGCTTGGTCGCCCGACGGAAAGCTTTTGAGCCGCCGACCACGGGCAGCTCGATCGAGGTCGCGTCCAGGTCCACGGTAAGCTCGGTACCCGGCTTCGGCCAGAGGGTGAAATCCTTGTCACTGGAGAAGACCATGAGACCGATGCGCTGCCCGGCGGGAATCACCTGGTCATCGGGCTGGAAATCGAAGTCCAGCTCGTAAAATTTCCCCGGCTCGAGCGGCTTGCTCTCCCTGATAGATTCGTTGTTCTGTGGATCTGCCCAACCCCGGGAGATGAGATTATCATTGGTGCGCCCGCCCTTCTTCCAGGGCAGGGAAACAAGCCAGACCGACAGGTTGGCGGCCGGCTGGCTGGAGGCGACCTTGATACGAATACGCGGGGTACCTGAGATGTGAACCGGACGGGAAAGCTTTGCCAATGCATAGAGCAGGCGATTCTCGCTCTTTTGCTGGCTGGCGAGGCTCGCCCCGTTGATTTCATAGTTGTCGATCAGCTTCTCTTTCCCCTGGCCCCCTATCGGCTTGAAACCGAGCCTCCCGATTTCATTGCCGCCATTGCCGGGGTGCAGGCTGACCATGGACGCTTTCGGGTGCGGATAGTCCTCGTAGGGAGTGGGCTCGGTGCGCTTCTTCCCCTCCCTGACAATCCAGGAGCGCGGGTCCTTCTCAACGCCGTTTTCAATGCCGAAAAGATAACGGGTGAACCAGCGGTTCATCAGCTTCATCGGCGGAGGGCCGCCATGCCCTCCCTGGTGGAAGAAGGCCTGCAGGGGCAGGCCCTTCTTCTCCTTCAGGGCCTCGTAGATCCTCACGCTGTGCTCGGGCATCACGTTCCAGTCGTTGAAGGCGTGCGCCATCAGGGTCGCGGCCTTCAGCGGCCCCAGTTCGTTGATGTAATCGCGCCCGAACCAGAAGTCGTTGTAGTCGCCGGTGATCCGGTCGAAGTTCTCCGCCATCTCCTTGTCGCGGATGTTCTTGTCGCAATATTCACGCTGCATCGGCTCTCCGGAGTTGATGAAGTCATAGAGCACATCGATGTCCTCTCCCATGTAACCACCCGGGTGGCGAATGAGTCCGTTGGAGCGATAGTAGTGATAGTAGGAGGTATTCGGTGCGATCGGGATGATCGCCTCGAGCCCCTCGACCCCGGTTGTTGCCGCGGCGAGCGCGAGTGTGCCATTGTAGGAGGTGCCCGTCATTCCGACCTTCCCCGTACACCAGGTCGCCTTGACCTCCTCGTTTCCATCGATCGAGGTGTAGCCCGGCGCGCGCCCGTTCAGCCAGTCGATGACGGCCTTCGGCGCCAGCGATTCGTTGTCGCCGCCGACGGTCGGACAGCCCTGGGACAGTCCCGTACCGGGCGACTCGGAGTGAACCACGGCGTAGCCGCGCGGAACCCAGGTCTTTGTATGGGACTTTGAGATCACCGGCCTGCGGCTCTGATGCTTGATCGCGGGGGGATGCTTGTGCGACGGCGGGTTGGCTCCCAGCTCGTGCTTCGGATCCCAGAAAAACTCCCGGCCATTGGGGCCTGTGCCCGCGAAGTAAGGACTCGAAATATAGATGACCGGGACCTTCAGTCCCTCGGTGTCGGTCTGCTGCGGACGGCATACGGATACATGCATGCGATCGGGCTTGTCATCTCCATCGGTGTTGAAGTTCGTCTGCACCCAGAGGTCGTGACGAATCCATTTAGACGAGTCCTTGAAGCCCTCTACGATCTGCGCCTCGCCATCGGCAAAGACAGGAACCGTCGCCTTCTTGTCCTGCGCGCCAGCGGCGACGCAGATGGTGAACAGGGCCAGCAAGCCTGTGCCCAATAGGATTTTCATTCTGCTGCCAGCAGTCATTTGCTGTCTCCCCCTCTCACAGCCCCTGCCTCCGCTTCCCGGGCGAAGTGCTGAACCTTCGGCAGGATGGCCGCGGCATGCTGCTGAACCCCTTCATGACGGTCCTCCCGGCTGATGGCCGTGATGGTCTCCAGCACGGCCGGATCCCCTCCATGCCACATGAGAACCTCCAGGCTTCTCCTGCGGACCTGGGGATCGTCATCTTCTGCCAGGATATTGAGCATGGGCTCCTTGACCTCCTCGGATCTTTCCCCGCGAAGGCTCTTCACCGCTTCCTCACGAAGCTCCGGACCAAGCGTAGTGTCCCGGGCCAGGTCGATAATGGACTGGAGAGCTTCAGGCGGACCGCTCTGCCCTTTCCCCTTTCCACCACCTTTACGGAGGCTCTGCCACGCCCTCAATCGTTCCCTGGCGGGCTGGCTGGTATCGAGGACCAGGCTGAAAGCATCCTCTGTCTCTTTTTTCCTGGCCCTGGCGAATCCGGAGCGTGCCAGCTCAGCGATGTTCTCATCGCTCTCGAGGATTTCCAGCCGTTCGGCGAGGGCCGCAATATCGGCTGCAAGATCAGGATCCCCGGCTCCATCTCCAGCGCCGGCTTTACCTTTTTTCCCGCCCTTTAAAGAGCGCGCCGCGAGGCTCTCCAGTTTCTCGACCCGTAACCGAAGCTCTTCCTCGGTGCCCCTGAGATTGGAAGCGAGCTCCCGGATCTCCTGGATCGCCTCAACGCTGGTATTGCCTAGCTCTTCATCCGACCGGGAGGATCCGTCCCCCGGAGTGCTCTGCAGAAGAGCGAACCCGGCCATTCCCAAAGACACGATCGACAGGCTCAAACAAATGGCCATCGACAGTTTTGACATCCGAAATCTCCATAAATAGTTGATAAGCAGAAGTATGATAGTATCAGTAAGCCTTGGCGTATAGCTTTCATCGAAGTCCGGGTTAATCGGGTTGATCGAATGGATCCCAGTTCATTGTTGTTTCTGCTGGTGGGTTTAGGAGTCGGCTGTATCGCCACGGCCATCATCTACAGCCAGAAGCTCAAATCCATGGCGGCACTCCAGGAGGCCCGCAAGGGCGACCAGGAAGGCATGGAGAAAGCCTTTGAGAGCCTTTCCTACGCCGCCTTGAAGGAGAGCACCTCCGAGTTCCTCAAGCTGGCCAAGGAAACTCTCTCCAGCCAGACCGATGCAGGGGAGGCCAAGCTCGATGAGAAAAAGAAGCTCATCGATGCCCGCCTCGAAACCATGGGGAAGAACCTGGATGACCTGCTTAAAGAAACCGTCAAGCTCAAGACCGGCCTGACGACGAGCCAGGCGGAAACCAGCAAGCTCCGGGAAACCACCGAGGATCTGCGCAACGTGCTCTCAAGCTCCCAGGCAAGGGGACAGTGGGGTGAGAAAATGGTCGAGGACATTCTCAACCTGGTCGGACTCGTTGAGCACATCAACTTCGTCAAGCAGAAGCAGGTCGAATCCGGCGAGAAGCCTGACTTCACCTTCCTCTTACCCAATAAGAAGAAGGTCAACCTGGATGCGAAGTTCCCCCTGGCACACTACGAAAGGTTTGTCGCCTCCGATGATGAAGCCGTCAAGGAAGCCGAAAAGAAACAATTCCTGACGGATGTCAAAGGCCACATCAAGGCGGTTGCCAGTCGTAATTACATCAATCCGGCAGAGAATACGGTCGATTATGTCCTCGTCTTCATCCCCAACGAGAGCATCTACGCCTTTATCCACCAGAGCGACCCTGCGCTCCTCGACTTCGCCCTCGAAAAACGAATCATACTCTGCTCTCCGATCACCCTCTACGCGGTCGTATCCCTGATCCACCAGGCCGTCTCCAATTTCGCCATGGAAGAACGAGCCGGAGAGATTATGAAGCTCCTGGCTGATTTCCAGAAGCAATGGGATCTCTTCAAGGGCGTGCTGGAAAATATGGGAAAACGAATCGAGTCGGCGCAGAAAGAATACGAAAAGCTCACCACCACCCGCACGCGCCAGCTCGAGAAGCCACTCAACAAGATCAACGAGATCCGTTCCCGGCAGGAAGGCGAGCAGGAACTCCTCACTGAAGATTCAGTCGAAGTCTGAGCCACCCAGAACGATGAAAAAACCAGCCCTACTCCTGAGCCTGCTGCTCTGCTGCACCCTCGGTGCCGAGGCCGGCCAGCCCAACATCGTCTTCATCCTCGCAGATGATCTCGGCTACGGCGACGTGGCCTGCTACAACTCAGAATCAAAGATCCCGACTCCGAACATCGACCGGCTGGCACGGGAGGGGATGCTCTTTACCGATGCCCACAGTCCCTCGACAGTCTGTACGCCGACACGCTACAGCGTGTTGACCGGACGCATGGCCTTTCGCACCGGGATGCGCGGGGTCTTCACCGGCGCCGGCGGCCCCTGCATGATCGAGAAGCCGCGCCTGACCATCGGCGGCATGCTGCGGGAGAAGGGCTACACCACGGCACTCTTCGGCAAGTGGCATGTCGGCATGACCTTCTTCGACAAGGAGGGCAAGGCGATCAACAGAAACGGACTCGAGGCGGTCAAGCGCATCGACTATTCCCGGGCGATCCCCGACGCCCCGATCCATCGCGGCTTCGATCACTTCTTCGGCAGCGTCTGCTGCCCCACCACCGACTGGCTCTACGCCTTTATCGATGGCGACCGTATCCCTGTGCCGCCGACGAAGATCATCGACCGCGGCCCGCTTCCCAAGCACGCCTACTCGCGTGACAACCGCCCCGGGATGATCGCTCCCGGCTACTCGATGGAAGAGATCGACCTGCAATTCCTCGAGAAGAGCCTCCAATTCCTCGAAAACCACGCGAAAAAGTCTCCGAAGAAACCCTTCTTCCTCTTTCACTCCACCCAGGCCGTGCACCTGCCCTCCTTCCCGGCCGATGCCTTCAAGGGCAAGACCAAGGCCGGGCCGCATGGAGACTTTGTCTTTGAGCTCGACTACGTGGTGGGAGAACTCCTCAAGGCTCTCAAGAAACACGGCCTCGCCGATAACACCCTGGTCATGTTCTCCAGCGACAACGGCCCCGAGGTGCCGACGGTTCTGTCGATGCGCCACGACCACAAGCACGACGGTGCCCGCCCATGGCGCGGCGTCAAGCGCGACAATTGGGAGGGCGGCCACCGTGTCCCCTTCATCGCGCGCTGGCCCGGGAAGATCAAGCCCGGCTCCACCTCGAAGCAGACGATCTGCCTGACTGATCTCGTGGCCACCTGCGCGGCGATTGTCGGCGCGAAGCTCCCCAAGGATGGCGCCGAGGACAGCTACGATTTCCTTCCGGCGCTCCTTGGAACCGACGGGGATAAGCCCATCCGCAAGTACACCCTGCACCAGACCATCACCCTGGCGCTGGCGATCCGCCGCGGCCCGTGGAAGTACCTCGACCACAGGGGCTCAGGCGGCAACAACTACGGCCGCGGAGGCCGCTGGGGCATGAAACAGTACGCCCTCGTCGAGAAAGCCCCCAAGGCCCCCGCCCAGCTCTACAACCTCGACACCGACCCCGGCGAGACCACCAACCTCTACTTCAAAAACCCCGAGATCGTCAAGGAACTGAAGGCCAAGCTCGAGGAATACAAAAAATCCGGCCGCAGCGCGCCGGTGAGGAAATGAGGAACCCGCAAAAGCGGCCCCCCGGGATCGCCAATGAGAATTTGCGGAACCCTAGTGGCTTTGAGATGTTTAAACGAACGGGCCTGTTGGATGCTGTGACCGTGAAAAGTTAATTTTTCCCGGGAGAAACAAATGAAAATAACCATCAGCAGCCTGGCAATAATCCTGCTGGCAGCGACGCTCGCCCCCGCACAGGACAACAAGGTCCAATCAGTCCTCGATCGCTACGCGGACTTTCGCCCGGCGGCGAAGGATCTTGTCATGTACCAGATCGACTGGGCGCCCTCTCTGGAGGAGGCTCAGAAGAGAGCCCTACGGGAAAAGCGGCCGGTCTTTCTCGTCATTATCCACGCGCAGTACGGTGACCTCACCTCGGGGCACTGCTGAGCTACGGCCACGCAGGTCCGTGGGACCTCGCTCATCGATCCTCGTGTAGTTCGCACCCTGCAGCCCTTCATCGCAGTGTCCTGGCATGGCCACCGCAACGATCCCAAGCTCCCGAAACCGGTCCAGGAGGTCTGGCGCCGGAAATTCGGCAACCGGCGAGACAAGAACAAGCAGAGCAATGTGGACCTCGCGGTCCTCGATTCGAAGGGAGAGCTCGTTCACTGGTTTGACGGTTTCCGGCAAGTGGAACCACGGGGATTCGGGGGCGGGCAAAAGCGGGAATCGCTCGCCAGCTATACAGAGCGGGAATTGCAGATAGCTCTCCTTGGACTCGACCCCGCGGAGATCCGGGAAGAGAAACACCCGCTGGTCCTTCCCGGTCTCGACGAGCCGGGGATCCGGGTCTTTGTCCAGCTCCTCGATGACCGCATGAGAGCCTACCGCGCCCCGGTCGTCGAGGCGGTCGCCCTCGCGAAAGCGGATTGGAAGGTGCTTGAGTACCCGCGTAAAAAACGAACGGTGGATGCAGGGGACCTCGAAAAATGGCTTTCACAGGTCTATCCACCCGGTGTAATGGA
>CBFHWB010000073.1:0-19371 GCA_965659285.1 Planctomycetota bacterium
GAAAAACCCCGAGGTGGTCGACCGGATCCGGGAGCTTCTCGAGCAGGAGCACACGCCGTCGAAGTTCTTCCCGATCAAACCGATAGATTGAGCCGGTCCGGAAACCGAGAATCCGCAGGACAGGAATGAACATCACCGCGGAGCTCCTCCAGCTTCCTCTGGAACAAACCTACCACGGTGAACCCTTCCCCTTCGCTCTGCGATGCGTCGGCGGGAGCACTGCGGTGGACGCGGCGCGGTGGGCGACGGAGCAGGCTGAAATACTGCTTTCGGCGGCCTCGCTTCATGGGGCTGTCTTCCTTCGGGGGCTGCCCCTGGAAACGGCTGAAGACCTCGATGTTTTCGTAGCCTCCTTCAGCCTGCCCAATTTCCCTTATTCTGAATCGCTCTCAAACGCCCACAGAATCAACTTCACACCCCGCGTCTTCTCCGCAAACGAAGCTCCTGGAGAGCTGAAGATTTTCCTCCACCACGAAATGGCCCAGACGCCCACCCCCCCCGCACGGCTGTTTTTTTTCTGCCAGGAGCCGGCCACGGAGGGCGGAGCAACTCCGCTTTGTCGCTCCGATGTTCTCTGGGAGAGGATTCTCACCGGAAAACCCGGATTCGCTGCCGACTGTAAAAAGAAAGGTCTCCGATATTCAAACGTGATGCCGCCCGCAGCGGATGAAGATTCCACCATGGGCAGAAGCTGGCAGAGCACCCTCAACAGCACCAGCCGGGACGAGGCAGAGTCGCGATTACGAGGGCTCAACTACAAATGGGAATGGCTGGGCGATGGATCTCTTCGCGCTACGACCCCCACCCTCCAGGCTGTCCGGAAAACCGAAGACGGCAGAGTCGTCTTCTTCAACCAGTTGATCGCGGCCTTCCAGGGCTGGAAAGACGACCGAAACGAACCAGGGCGGGCCGTGACCTTTGGAGATGGGGCTCCCGTCGACCCTGGGGACGTCCTCTGGGTAGCCGAAGCAGCCGACAGCATCACCTTCGACCTGCCCTGGCAGGCCGGCGACATCGCCATCCTGGACAATTACCTCACCATGCACGGCAGACGCACCTTCAGTGGAACGCGAAGGGTGCTGGCCTCCCTGACCGCCTGAGACGCAATCATGGCCTGGCACTGGCAGGGGTCGGTACAACTCGGCTAAAATGGCCTGCCTGGATAATGACTCCGGCCCAATGGACGCTTACCCCCCAACCACGGAAAACCGCCCTATGAAATTCTTCCGACTCTTCCTGATACCCCTTATCTCCTGCCTGCTTTTTACCATCGTGGAGATCCGCCAGAACCTGTATTTCTCCGGGATCCCGGAAGCGCAGGCACAAAACAAACCCGGCGGGAAGGCGAAAAAAAAGAAGTCGAACACCGCGGACGGCAGGAATCGCAAAACGGGGAAAAAACCCGTCGTCAAGGACCCTGGCCTGGCAAAGTACGCCATCTACCAGAAGACAGCTCCCCGACCGCAGCGAGCGGCCGCCGTCGAAACCAGCCTGCCGCTCAACATCGCCAAGGGCTCCCGCATCGCCTTCATCGGCAACACCCTCTTCGACCGAGCCCAGGACTTCGCCTATTTCGAAGCCTTCCTGCACCAGCATCTTCCCGACCACGAGCTGGAAGTGAGAAATCTGACATGGTCGGCCGATTCCATCGAGACCCGGCCGAGACCTGCTAATTTTGCCGACTCCGAGCAGCACCTCACCCTGGCGAAGGCCGACATCATCTTCGCCGCCTACGGCTTCAACGAATCCTTCGCCGGCAAGACAGGCGTCGAAGACTTCAGAAAAAAACTCGCGCAATACGTGGCCGACCTGAAAACGAAAGCTTTCAACGGAAAAACGGCCGCGCGCATCGTGCTGGTCTCTCCCATCGCCAATGAGAACATCAAGGGAGTCAAAGCGGCGGACCTCAACAACACCAACATCAAGCTCTACACCGCGGTGATCCAGCAGGTGGCGTCATCGCAGGATGTAGGCTACGCCAACACCTACAGCGCAACTGAAGCAGCCATGACTTCTCCCGGCGATGACCTCACCATCAACGGGGTTCATCTCAACGCGCGCGGCTACGAGGTCTTTTCAAAAACTCTCTTCAAGCAGGTCATCGGGGAAAATCCACCGGCGGTAAACGAGTCCCTTCGACAGGCCGTCATCGAGAAGAACAAACAATTCTTCTACCGCTACCGCCCGGTAAACACCTTCTACTACACCGGCGGCCGCAACCGCAGCTACGGCTACCTGGACTTCCTGCCCGCCATGCGCAATTTCGACATCATGGTCGCCAATCGTGACAAGAGGATCTGGGCCCTGGCCCGCGGCAGGAAGGTGCCGAAGGAGATCGACGACTCGAACGTTCCCCCGCTGCCCCAGACAACCCAGAGCCGCGGCGCCAACCGCTGGATGAGCCCGGCCGACGAAAAGAAAGCCTTCAAGGTCGACCCTCGCTTCGAGGTCAACCTCTTCGCCGGGGAGGTCGAATTCCCCGAGCTCGCCTGCCCGATCCAGATGCGATGGGATTCCCGCGGCAGGCTCTGGGTCAGTTGCTCGACAACCTACCCGCACGTCTACCCGGGTAACGAGCCCAATGACAAGATCGTGATCCTCGAGGACACGGACAAGGATGGAAAAGCCGACAAGTCGACTGTCTATGCCGACGACCTCCACATCCCCCTCAGCTTCGTGCTTGGAGATGGAGGAGTCTATGTTTCCGAGGAGCCGCACCTCACCTTTATCAAGGACACCGATGGTGACGGCAAGGCCGACTACCGCCGCAAAGTATTCACAGGCTTCGGCTGCGAGGATTCCCACCACGCTCTGCACGACTTCGTCTGGTCCCCCGATGGCGACATCATCTTCCGCGAGTCGATCTTCCATCACACACAGGTTGAAACCGCCTACGGCCCGGTTCGCCAGCAGAACAGCGGCTGGTTTCGTTTCGAGCCCCGCAGTCATCGCCTGACCCCCTTCGGAACCTACCACAGCACCAACCCCTGGGGCGTCACCTTCGATGACTGGGGCCAGCATGTGGCGAGCCACCCGATCTACGCCCAGGCCTTTCACTCCCTCGACCCGGTCTATCCGAAGCAGCACCCGAAACCAGCCGGCCTGCGCGCCTACTCGGGAACCTGCGGACAGGAATTTGTCGATTTCAAGACCTTCCCCGAAGAGCTGCAGGGAGGCTACATCAAGGCGCGCTACAAGCCCACCAACCGGATCGAGTTCCACCGCTGGAAAGAAACGGAGTTCGGCTACGACGAGGAATATGTCAGCGACATCATCTTCTCCTCCAACCTGAGCTTCATACCGGTTGATATCCGCTTTGGTCCGCGCGGAGCGATGTACGTCGCTGACTGGTACAACCCGGTAAAGGGACACGCCCAGTACTCCCTGAGGGATGAACGACGGGATCGACACTCCGGAAGAATCTGGCGAATCACCGCGAAGGGTAAAAAACTGCAGGATCCTCCAAAGATCCATGGAGCCTCCGTAGCCGGACTGGTCAAGATCCTCGAGAGGCCTGAGTACCGCTACCGCTACTGGGCCAAGCGCGAGATCAGGGAGAGAGATTCCGCCGAGATCGAGAAGGCTCTGGATGCCTGGGTCGAAGGACTCGACGACAAGGATCCCAGGCTGGATCACCATCGCCTCGAAGCTGTCTGGACCTACAGGAGCATCGATCGGAGCAGGCCGGAACTGCTGCGCAAGCTCCTTGGAAGCGGCAACCACAGGGCGCGAGCCGCGGCGGTTCACCAACTGCGCTACTGGCACAAGGAATTCCCCGACTCGATGAAACTTCTCAACAACGCCGCCAACGACACCAACAGCATCGTACGCATGGAGGCTGTGATCGCAGCCAGCTATCTCGGCAGCAAGGAAGCGCTTGATTCCGTTATGGATGTCTTCCAGCACCCCATCGGCGGGCATCTCGCCTACGCCGCGGGCTGCGCCCTGGGCTCCAGCGCCCTGGCCAGGCACACCGCCGGCAACAAGGACTACGACATCTCGGGCCTCATCAAGAAGGCCCGAAATGTGAGCCGCTTCAGGGAACCCCAAGTCAACGCCCGACAGGCCCAGTTCGATACCCAGCGGAACCTCAAGCTGGTCAAGATCTCCTGCAAGCCGGAGGTGATGAAATTCACCCTGGAGCAGTTCGCTGTCAAAACCGGCCAGCCGGTCAAGCTGGTGTTCACCAACCCGGATGCCACCGATCACAACCTGGTCATCGTTCAACCGGGCGCCCTGAGTGAGGTCGGGATGGCGGCGAATGAGATGGCCAGGGATCCGAAAAACGCCAACTCCGACTTCATTCCCGAATCGAAGAGATCCCTCATCATCGAGAACACGCCGATGATCGGCCCCACCCGGGCGAGTCTCGTCCACGTTCTACGCTTCAAGGCTCCCTCCAAGCCGGGAATCTACCCCTACGTCTGCACCTTCCCCGGCCACTGGGTAATCATGAACGGCATCATGGTCGTCGCCGACGACCTCGACGATGTGCCTGCGATGCTCGCTGCCCGTAAACCGACCCAGGTCAAAGAATGGAAGCTGAAGGATTTCTCCGGAGCCTCTTTCAAGCACGACGAGAAGGCCGTCATGAGAGGCATGCAGGCCTTCATGAAGGCGCGCTGCGACCAGTGCCACGCGATCGCCGGCCACGGAATCAATCTCGGCCCCGATCTCTCCGATGTCGCCAAGCGCCACAAGGGACAAAAACTCCTCCAGCAGATCATCGATCCATCCACGGATATCGGCGAGAAGTATGCGTCCTTCCAGTTCATCCTCAAGAATGGAAAGATCCTCACCGGGGTCGTGGCCCGGGAGAACAGCAACGTCTTCGCTGTCATCACCAACCTGCTGAACCCAAAGGATGTAACCCGCATCAGGAAGAGGGATATCCTGCGCAAGGTGCCGGCGAAGCTCTCACCCATGCCCCGGGGACTCGTTAACACCCTGAGCCGTGAAGAGATCATCGACCTGGTCATCTCACTGGAGGCGGGTGGCTACAAGCTGCCGGGGCACCTCAAGCACAAGCACCACAAAGAGAAATGAGGCGCCTTTACTTCTTTGGCAGCGGTACCTGCTTCAGTTTCTGCAGGTAGGCGACCAGGTCAAGCACCTCGGCATCCGACAGGTTAGCCAGGAGTCCCTCGGGCATCATCGAAACCGGAGCGATCTCACGCGAGGCGATCTGCGATTTTGCCAGCGCGACGGGTTTTTCCTGGTTGGCCACTCGCAGCTCGAGCACTCGTTCGCTCTCAACCGCGGGAATACCGGAATAGAGCCTTCCATCGCGCATCAGCACCATCTGCATCCGATAGGCATCCTGGATGATGGCACTCGGTGTCAGGATATTACCAAGCAGGTAGTCAATATTCGTTCGGTTCGCACCGGTGATATCCGGCCCGATCAGCCCACCCTTTCCGTAGAGCTTGTGGCAGGAGCTGCAGGTCTTTTCAAAGACCTCGCGGCCGTGTCCGGGATTGGCCCCGGCGAGGGCTCCCTTGCTCAGAAGCGCCTTGTATTTCTTGAACGCGGCAGCCTGCTCCGCCGGCAGGGCATCGACAGGCCCCCAGACCTCCACGAAACCGCTGCCCACAACACGCCGCAGGAGGCGCGCCACGTAGGCGGGAACATCGCGACGGGGAACGGCCCCGCTCTTGATGGCCGCCGTCAACTGGCCGCCATAACCGGGCCGAGCTGCGAGGGCATGGATCGCCTCGAGCTTGTCTCCAGCGCTAAGCTCCGAATAGTGTTCCAGGAGCGCCTTGCCCAGCCCTGCGTCATCGAAAGCCGCCATGGAGCGAATCGCCTCACTGCGAAGCGACTTTTCATGGAATAGCGCAAGCAGGCGGGGCCGCAGCTCGGCGCGCTTGCGACCGGCCAGCCCGCGAAGAGCCTGGATGCGATCATCAATGGAGGCGCCGGCATTTCTGAGGGTGCTGAGCATCTTCTTCACAACCCGGTCACCGCCAAAGCGCTGCTCTAGCTGCCTGGCGATGGAGGCGGTCTCGCCCCCGGCGGCCTCGAGCTCGATAAATACCGAGGTCCAGCCCTCAGGAGCCTGGGTCTCGTTGCGCCCGTCAAGCCCATCCCTCATACCGAAGAGGAGATCCTTCCGGTTGTCGCCGGCCCTGCCAATAGCTCCGACAAGCTCCTCAAAGCTCCTCGCCGCTGTCAATCTGCGGGCGATATACCGGGTCAGCAGAGGAATCTTTGAGCCGGAGGCGAGCGCGACGGCCTTCTCAGGATCTTCGGGAACGGCCGGCTCGACCCCATACCAGATCATCTTCGGAAGGTTGTGGTCATTTGCATCACCAGCGTGTGACACGAGACCAGAGGCGATATCCCAGCGGTCCGGCTTAGCCAGGCGCTGCAGGGCAGAGGCAAGATAGAGCCGTACCACTGCTGACGAATCCTCTCTCGACATCTTCACAAAGCGCTCCTGCACTTTCCTGGAGGGAGCGCCATCCTCGCAAAGAAGCTGCACCGCCCAGGCACGGATGTGCTGGTCCCGGTCTGAGGTAGCCTTCAGAAGCTCAGCTTCCTCGAGGCCGCCGGTAACGTGCAGAGTCCAGAGCGCGCGCAAACGGTAGTCGGCGTTCTGCTCAGCGGTGTAGATCCTGACCAGGGCCTCCCGCGCCGATGCGGCGACCTTCCCCTTCGCTGTACGGTTCTGCAGGATCACCCGGGCCCGGCGGGCATGCCAGGAGCTCTTGCTCAGCTGGAGAGAGGCCAGGGCTTCATCTCCCAGCTTGTTCAAGTCGTCATAGCGCCCCTTCCATTGCACGGCGTTGGACTTCTCCGGCATGATCCTGTAGACCCGGCCGGTATCCTTGTTCAGCACCGCCTTGCCGCAGATATCTCCGTCGTGCCAGTCGAGGATGTAGACGCCCCCGTCCGGGCCGATCTCGACGCTGAAGCCGATCCAGCGTGGATCGTTGGCGAGGAGAAAGTCATCCCCGTGGTGACCGACAAATCCTGAGCCCTTCGGCTCGAGAATATCAGTCAGCACCGCGTGCTCGTGAATATTGGCCATAAAGAGCCGGTTCTTGTACTTGTCGGGAAACGCATCCGAGAGGTAAACCCTGGCTCCACCGTGGGCCGAGCGGTGGCGATGATTGGTGATGGTGCGGATGTCGCTGTAGACATAGGGATTGAAGTGCCGGCCTCCCTGGCGGTGGTAGATCCCGCCCGGTATCACGTGCCAGAGGTGAGGAATAACGCAGGCAGAGATAAAGAGCTGCCCCTTGGCATCGTAGTCGATACCCCAGGGATTGCTGAAGCCGTGGGCCACCACCTCGAAGCGGTCCTTGGTGGGATGGTAGCGCCAGACTCCACCGTTGATATCGACCGGCTTGCCCTCGAACTCCGTATTGCGCGGGAAGGGATCCTTGTGCCTGTAGATCTTTCCCTTGCCGGCCGGCTTGCCCACCCGCGAAGGCGTGGCGAAGCCCTGGCAGCCATAGAGCCAGCCATCCGGCCCCCAGTGGAAGCTGTTGAGGGTCTCGTGGCGATCTCGGATTCCCCAGCCGGTCAGGCGAATCTCGATATCCTCGACATCGGCCTTGTCATCTCCGTTGCGGTCAGGAACGTAGAGCAGGTTCGGAGGCGCGCCTAACCAGAGGCCGTCAAAGCCGACCGCGATCGCCGCCGGGAAGGCGACGCCCTCGAGAAATACCTTGCGGGTATCGAGCATCCCATCTTTGTCGGTGTCCTCCAGGATCAGGATGCGGCTGTCGCCCGAGTTCGAGAACCCGCGTCCGCGCGTCTCGTAATCACGATTCTCCGCGATCCACATCCGCCCGCGCGAATCCCAGCAAAAGGCCATGGGCTGGGTGATCATCGGCTCCGCGGCAAAGACATTAACCTTGAAGCCATCCTGGACCTTCATCTTCTTGAGCGCATCGAAGGGCGCCAGGGTGATCGCATTCCGTCCCTCCCTCTGCGCAAGCCCCCACAATACCGAGGCGTAGCCATGCCCGGAAAACTGGGACCACTTCTTTGTCAGCTCGGCATCGTTGAGCTTCCCGGTATAGACCAGCAGGCGATGCCGAAAGGCGGCCTTGCGCCCCTTGCCGATCTTCCAGTCACCATTGCGTGAGCTGGCCGGCCCCACCCCGAGCTGGTGATCGACACGCCACGCAGTGGGAAAACCGGGATTCCTCGGATGGTCGAAGATGGCGATATGCGCGCGATCCTCTCGTCCCGGAACCTTCATACCGACATCGACCCATACGGAGCGCTGTCCCTCCGCCCTGCTGTTAGCCTGGCGGGAACTATTGAAGACTCTCCCATCGATACCCTTTTTCCACGGCATCCTCAGAAACAGGCCGCCGTAGTTATACTTGCCGATGGTGATGTCGGTCTTCGCGAGGGCACTCCAGCTGAGGTCGAGCACATACTCGCCATCCTTCACCTCCATGGTCCAGACCTGGGATTCAACCAACTGGGGTTCACCCTTGGCGTCCAGCATCTCGTACATGGTCTGCCATTTTACAGAGGGGCCAGCCTTGATAAGAACCTTGGCCGAGACCCTGCGCCAGTAGTCGCCGCCGGGATGATGGAAATAGTCCCGGCCGTTAACCCGGGTAAAACCCCAATAGAGTCCTGTCTGGTGCTTGTGATGACCCGGACTGTACTCTGTCAGCACACCCTTTCCATCAGGCGCCACGATCGGATGGAGGTATGGCCTGAAATCAGGCTTGGCGACCTGGGTAAGGATCGACTTCTTCTCTCCCTTTCGAAAAACCGAGATCGTATCTCCCGCCCCTGCCTGTCGCACCTCAAGCTCAGCGGACAGCAGGGAGGAAGTTATGGATAACGAAAACAGGGCGGCACTGAAAAGGCGGGCATAGTTATTCATGGCAGGTCTTTCGAATCAAGATAAGTGTTCGGTAATAGAAGGCCTTTCAGGATGCCAAGAAGCGCGGGGGAATACAAAACTGTCTTTTGCGGGACTTGCCCATCCGCAGATGTTCCAGGAGGAACATCTTTTCGGCAAAGGCATATTGATCGACAGCCGGAAGCTAATGCTGGTATCTTTCCAGTACCCGAAAAGCTTCACCCCTGACTTCGAAAAGACCACCCACCCGAGGGGACGACATGAAAATCATTATCCACTTCGCTCTTGCCCTGGTCCTGGGATCAGCCACCGGGCTGGCGCAGGAAAAGAAAACCATTCTCCTCATCGGCCACAAACCGGACCACCCGCCCAAATGCCACGAATACCTTTCAACCTGCGAGCTGCTCGCGAAGTGCCTGCGCCAGACAAAGGGAATCGAGGCCGTCGTATCCAACGGATGGCCCGTTGATGAGAAACTGCTGAAACGAACCGATGCCATCGTCCTCTACACGAGCCCCGGAGCCGAGATCGTCCTCGCCGAGAAAGCCGCCTCGGCCTTCGAAGCCATGATGAAACGCGGGACAGGACTGGTGGCGATCCACTGGGCCACCGGAGTCCACAAAAAAAACGTCGAGCGCCTGGGGAAACGGTGGTACGCGAGCCTGGGAGGAGGCTGGCCGCATTTTGCCGGTATCACGATGGGAAAGTCGCCGCTGGTACAGAAAGATCCCGCCCATCCCGTATGCCGGGGCTGGAAGCAATACGAGATCAGCGATGAGTTCTATTTCTCGCCTGTCATCCACGAGAAGGGAAAGGTTCTGCTGGAGGTCACCGCCAAAGGTAAGCCCCTCCCCGTCGGCTGGACCACCGAGCGGGCGGATGGCGGGCGCGCCTTCGGCACCACCCTGGGACACTTTCACCGTAACTTCGGCCTGGTCCCCTTTCGCAAAATGCTGATCAACGGCATCATCTGGAGCGCGGGCCTCGAGGTGCCGGCAAAAGGCGCTCCGTGTAAACTCGACAAGGACGATCCGCTTTTTCCAAAGAGTTGAGGCCGCCAATCAACTTGCCCCGGACACCCGGACGAAAGAAAACAGATCCCATGAAACGACTCCACGCATTTCTCCTGTTGAACATATTCTTCTTCCTTCTTGTCCCAGCGCCGCTCATCGCGCAGCAGGCGGGGGACGCGAAAAAATCGCGCCCCAACATCCTCTTTATCGCGATCGACGATCAGAACGACTGGATCGGTTATCTCGGGGGGCATCCCATGGTCAAGACCCCGAATATCGACCGCCTGGCCGAACGCGGGACGGCCTTCACCAACGCCCACTGCCAGTCGCCCCTGTGCAATTCTTCCCGCACCAGCCTGATGACCGGCCTGCGCCCTTCTTCCACCGGGATCTACGGGCTGGCCCCCTGGTTCCGCAACCTGCCCGAGTTCAAAAACCTGGTTACGCTGCCGCAGCACCTCAAGGCCAACGGCTATCGCACCTACTCCACCGGCAAGATCTATCACGGCAGATACGGGCGCAAGGGGGAGGAATTCGATGTGCTCGGGCCTGGATCGAGCGTTGGAGCGCGCCCAAAGAAGAAGCTTGTCACCACCCCCTTCGGAAACCACCCCCTGGTCGACTGGGGAGAGTTTCCGCACAAGGACGAGGACAAGGGAGACTGGAAGGTCGCGTCCTGGGCCGTCAAGCAACTGGATGAAAAGCCCAGGGAGCCTTTTTTCCTCTCGGTCGGATTCTTTCTTCCCCACGTTCCCTGCTACGCGACGAAGAAGTGGTTTGACCTCTACCCGGACGATGACTCGGTCCTGCCGAAAATCCAGCGGGACGATCGCAAGGACACGCCTCGTTTCTCCTGGTACATGCACTGGTACCTTCCGGAGGTGCGCCTGAAGTTTCTCGAGGAATCGAACCAGTGGCGCAACCTGGTGCGGTCCTACCTCGCCTCCACCAGCTTCGTTGACAGCCAGGTGGGACGTGTCCTCGAGGCTCTGAAGCGCAACGGCTTCGACAAGAACACCATCGTGGTGCTCTGGTCAGACCACGGCTGGCACATCGGTGAGAAGCTCATCACAGGAAAAAACACTCTCTGGGACGATGGTACACGTGTCCCCCTGGTCTTCGCCGGACCGGGCATCAAGGGCGGCCAGGTCTGCTCGAAGCCGGCCGAGTTGCTGGACATTTACCCGACGTTGAGCGATCTCTGCGGACTCAAACAAAGAGAACAACTCGAGGGCCACAGCCTCCTGCCCCAATTGCGTGATGCGGCCGCCGCCCGGAAGTGGCCTGCGATCACCACCCATAACCATGACAACCACGGAGTGCGTTCCGAAGGATGGCGCTACATTCGCTACGCCGACGGCAGCGAGGAACTCTACGACATGAAGAAGGATCCCAACGAGTGGAACAACCTGGCCGCCAACCCCTCGCTCGCGGGGGTCATAGCCACCCACCGCGGATTTCTCCCGAAGGAAAACCGCAAGCCCGCCCCGGGAAGCCGATCCCGTATCCTGACATGGGAAAACGGTAAGGCGACCTGGCAGGGCAAAGAGATCGACCCGGCTGAACCAATCCCCGGCCAGTAGCGCACGGCCCGGAGCATAGGTCTGGACTTTTCCGTCCGGTTCTCAGATGCTGTGAATCGAGGAAAAAAGTATCTCAAGCAACCATCCTGTCATGCCAGCCCGGCAGCAATGGAGTCTCTCCCGTGAAAAAGAAAACAGCTCATAACCTCTCCCGTCGTCGCTTCCTGGCCAGCACAGCGGTTGCCGCAGCTGCCACATCGGTTGGAGCCATGGGAATCGAACCCGCAGCGGAAACCGTGATCGGTGAAGGGAACTACCGCTACGGAGTTCTTCATGCCTGGCCCCAGTTGCCTGACAAGTTCTCCTGGCAAACCACCCACAACGTGGCCGTCGACAAGGACGGCTTTCTCTACGTAATCCATGAAGGACGAAAGAATCAGAAAGACCACCCCTCAATCTTCGTCTTCGACCCGAAAGGACGCTACGTCAGGAGCTTCGGCGAGCAATTCCAGGGAGGTGGACACGGAATCGAGGTCCGGCAGGAAGGAGAGGAGCAATTCCTCTATGTCTGCGCCTACCAACACCTCAAGACCTTCGCCAAGATGAGCCTCAAGGGGGAGGTTGTCTGGCAGAAACACGCTCCAATGAAGTCAGGCGTCTATGCTGAAAACGAGGACACCAAGCCAACCGGAGCCTGGGGCCGCAACCGCTTCATGCCGACCAATTTCGCCTTTCTCGACGATGGTGGTTTCCTCCTGGTCGACGGCTACGGAGCCTACTGCATCCATGAATACGACAAGGACGGCAACTGGAAACGGCACTTCGGCGGACCGGGCAGGGGAAAAGGAAAGTTCAACCTGCCCCACGGCATCTGGATCGACAGGCGCCCGGGGCGCAAGCCCTCCATCGCCGTCTGTGACCGGGCCAACCACACCGTGCAATACCTCGACATGGATGGTAAATACCTTGAGACGCTCACCGGCTACGGCCTGCCGGCCAACGCCGACACCTGGAAGAACCTCATGGTGGTGCCTGAGTTGCACGCCCGGGTGACGATTCTCGATGAAAAGAACAAGGTGGTCGCTCGCCTCGGAGACGATATAAAGCGCATCAAGGGGAAGGGAGGCGGTCGAATCCGGACCACTCCGTCGAACTGGAAAGATGGCCGCTTCGTCCACCCCCACGATGCCTGCTTCGACAACGACGGCAACATCCTCGTGGCCGAGTGGGTTGGAACAGGCAGGGTCACCAAGCTAGTGCGAATGGGCTGAGCCCACCCGCGCAAACCCGCAGTCGGACCGCTACTTCGAGTAGGTGATCTTAACCGTCTTGTTGATGAGCCCCCAGCCCTTCTGCAGCTTTCCATCGCTCCAGAGAACCTCGATCCCAACGGGCTTCTTCGTCGTGCCCAGCCCGAAATGCAGAACAAGCTCATTCTGGTTACCCTGCCCGGTGGCTCCATCCACCTGCCGCAGCAGGGTCTTTTCGCCCAGGCGAATCCTCACCTGCGACCCAATGGCTGAACGATTGACCTTACCTTCGCCAACCAGGTGAACCTTCAGCCAGTTGGCATCCCCGCCTGGATTGCGAAACAGCTTTCCACCCGATACGAGATCGAGATAACCATCACCGTTGAAATCAGCCCAGGCGCCCTGGTAGGTCTTCTCCGTATTCATACCCGCGGCATTGGGGACCTCCTCGAACTTCCAATCCCCCTTATTACGGTAGAGGACGCTCCGGTTTCCTCCGTAAACCGTGGTGAAGAACAGGTCCAGCAGACCATCGTTGTCAAAATCAGCAAGGGTTGGTGAAGCGTAGGATTCCTGCCAGCGAAGCCCCGCTCCGGCGCTCTTATCCTCGAAATGAAACTTCTCCTTTGGCCCCTTATTGCGCAGGAACTTGGGGCGGTCCTGGTAGGCGGGCGGATGGCTGAAGTTCCCGACAAAGAGATCCAGGTGCCCATCGTTGTCAAGGTCGCCCCAGGATGAGCCGATGGTATGTCCCCAGGCGCCCAGGCCTCCATCTCCCGCGGTACCGAACGGCGTGGCCACGTTGCTCAGGCCTCCCTTGCCATCATTCTGCCACAGCAGGTTCGGTTGCAGACGATAGTTGGAGACGTAGATGTCGAGGTCACCATCTTCGTCAAAATCAGCCGCGGTAATCCCCCGCGCGGGCTGGAGCTGCCCCTTGGTACGCCAGGACTCCTCAAACTTCCCGCCACCGAGATTGCGATAGATCACATCGGTAAACCCGGCGACCTTTGCCCATATTTCATATCCACCGACATAGAAATCAACCAGGCCATCGCCATCAAAATCACCCGAGACTGCCCCCAGGGAAATCTTGGTCGGCAGGGGCGGCATATTCTTCGTGATGTCCTCAAAGCCCTTGCCCTCTTTGTTCAGAAAGAGCTTCCCGACACCGTCCCAGCCGAAGTAATCAGGATAACCATCATTATCGATATCAGCCCAGATGCCGGCCCCTCCGGCCGGCCCCTTCTCCGCACGCTCGAATTTCTCACCCTTGATGTTTCTCCAGAGCTGCCCCGAGGCCCAGAGGTCAACCCAACCATCCGCATCGTAATCAACCCACGCCGCGACCCCGCCGCTGAGCCCCTTCAGGCCGACAAGCTCCGTAACATCCTTAAAGGAATCAACTGCCGGCAGGAGCTGCGGCAACGAAACGGACAGAAAAATAACGAAACCGAACATCGCCGACCTGGCGAAAGAAACCCGTCCCCTGTTCTCGATCATGATGCGTCTCCGATCAGCGAGTTACCTGGAAAATTGAATCATCCACCTGCTAAAAAGATAGCTGGAACCGGTCTGAAATGCGACCACACGGAAGAGCAGGAACCTGTTAACCTGCGGGCATGCGGCAATTCCGGTCAAACAATCCATTTAACCTGCCAGGAAACGAGAGCGCGGCTGCATCGCCTGCCAGGCCCAACGCGACCCTGCTCGGAGCGACCCTGGCCCTGGTTTTCCTCTGCGGGATACTCCCTGCCGAGGAGGCAAAGAAACCGCGCCCGCCCAACATCATCTTCATCCTCGCCGACGATCTTGGTTGGGCGGAACTCGGCTGCTACGGGAACAAGTTCAATGAGACTCCCCATCTCGATCGCATGGCGCGACAAGGGCTCCACTTCACCGAAGCCTACGCCGCCGCGCCGGTCTGCTCCCCCTACCGCGCGAGCTTCCTCACCGGCCAGTTTCCCGCGCGGCACGGAATCCTCGATTACCTGCGGCCAAACACCGCGAATCCGCTGTCCATCGATCATGTCACCCTGGCGGAAATGCTCAAAAAGAACGGCTACGCCACCGGCATGATCGGCAAGTGGCACCTCAGCGGCTACCTCTACCATGGTGCCGCGAAGGAAATTCGAGCGACCGACCATGGCTTCGATGAAGAACTGGCAAGCGAGGTCAAGGGAGTGGGTAACGGAGCGAACTTCTGGCCCTACGTCTTCCGCACACAGCCGATTCGCTGGCTCAATATCCGTGAAAACCGCCTCGGCAAGGATGAATACCTCGTCGACCGGATGAACTACGAGGCGGTTCAATTCATTGAAAGAAACAGGCAGCGGCCCTTCTTTCTTTATCTCAGCCACTACGCTCCGCACTCGATTCTCAATGGCAAGCCCGCTATCGTTGACAAATACAGGCGCAAGCATCCTCCCGGCAAGAGCGTCCGCAAACGCTGCTATCTCTGCCAGGACGCAGGGAAACAGGGAGATCCCGGCAATCACTGGGCTCCGGATCACAATCCCCACCTCGCGGCGATGCTCGAGAGCATCGATGACGGAGTCGGGATGATCCTCGCCAAGCTCAAGGAGTTGAAGCTCGACAAGAACACCCTGGTGGTCTTCTCCAGTGACAACGGCGGGGAATCACAGGTCACCAGTAACTCGCCCTTGAGGGGAGGCAAGAGTTCGCTCTACGAAGGAGGTATCCGGGTTCCCCTGGTCGTACGCTGGCCAGGTACGGTACCCGCGGGGGAAACCTGCTCTACACCGACCAGCAACGTCGACTTCTACCCGACCTTCCTCGCCGCGGCCGGGATCACTCCCGATCCAGAACAGAAGCTCGATGGCATCTCGATACTTGCCCAGTTGAAAAAACCTGCCAATAAACTGCGGAAGGCGCCCCTGTTCTGGCACTACCCTCTCGCGAAGCCGCACTTTCTTGGCGGACACTCCGGCGGCGCGATCCGCCAGGGCCCCTGGAAACTCATCGAGTGGTTTGACACGGGCAAGGTCGAGCTCTTCAACATCGAGGAGGACCGGGGCGAAGTAAATAACCTCTTCGCACAGCGCAAGGAAACCTCTGAGCAATTGCTCAGCCAACTCAGATCGTGGAGAAAAGGGCTCGGAGCGAAGACCACCATCGCAAAAGAATAAGGGCGCTCAGGGCCGCCCCTCCTGCCGCGCGACGATCGCCCGGATAAGTCGATGGCGGGCGGCCTCGATCTCGTTCGGATCACGCGAGAAGTCCTTCACCCCATTACAGATGGACGCGGCAATCGCGTCCGCCTCGGCTCTGCCGCCAAGCGCCGACAGCTGTTCGAGAAGTTCGAGTTCCTCGAGCCCCTCTCTCAGGAGAGCGAAACGCAGGGAGCCAACAGGGCCATATACGTTCTTCTGCCCGGTATACTTTTCCACCAGGTTGCCGGGGTAAAGCAGCATCCCCTCACCCGCCGCCGGCGCGTTGCAATGCGAGCGCTTCCACGAGACAGCATCGCCCCATGGATCGCGAACCTCGCGCCAGAGGGTCGTCGCCCAATACAGCATCCCCCCGAGACGATAGCGCCAGGTAATCCAGGAAATCATCCGGCAATCAGCGGCGGACCGGTCAATGTAATAGTTCGGCTGAGGATAGAGCTGGTCGCAGCTGATGTACCAGCTCACACGTTCTCCCGCCGCCTGCCTTGCGGCAATCGCCTCACGGTTTTTATCCAGCATATTGCCGTGAACGATCCACTCGCTGCAATAGCCCACGAGCGTGCCCCATTCAGCCTTGTCCGGGAGCGGCTGCTCGGTTACGGCAACGGGAACCTTCGGATCAACTGAATGAATCAGGTCAGCCCAATAGCGAACCGCCTCGTACTCTTTCTTCGTCTGGGGCTCATCCACCGCGCCGGTAAAGGAGAGACGCTCATACCAGCCTGACTCCCTGGCATGTGCTATGACCTGGCGAAGATACTGGCGTACGTATTCCTCGTACTGCTCTTTCGTCAGGCCATCCCGGCTCAGCCCGGGCGGCCCGGCACCGACGAGAAACCTGCACTGCCCTCTCTCGAAGAGAAACTTCTCCATCCGGGGATCGGTCCATTCCAGCACGTATTTTCCGTCTTCAACCCCACCTGCGAGCCCGATCGAGATGAAGGCCGGGTCCACCCTGTGATCAAGCATGTAACCGAGATACTCAAAGAAGAGCTCCCTGTACTCATCGCTGCCCTGCTCAACTCCGTGAATCCGGGCGATCTCCCGGCCATAAAAGAAGCCAAACTGTACGGGGAAATGGCGCTCCTTCCCCAGGGTCACGTTCCAGACCTTGAGCTCGAGCGCCAGCGTACCGAGCTCTTCCCCATCGGCCTTGACAGTCAGGCTCCCCTCATAAACTCCGGGGCGTTGCCCCGCGGGAACAACGACGTCAATCCAGAGAGGTTGATTTCGAAGGACCGGCCCCCGGCCCCTGTGGGATGAGCGGATGTCAAAAGGCCTGGTCAGAGGAACGAGCGCGTCCGGCCAATAGCCCTTTCGGCCGTTCTTTCCTGAGGGAGCATATACCTTGCTCAGGTACTCGAGATAGATCTTGATACTATCGGCCGGGATCCGGGCCTCGGCACATCGCAGTTCTGACACCTCAACTGTGACTTTTTTCAGATCAATCCGGTCAGCCGTCACCACCAATTGGAAAGGAACATGCTCCCCGCGAACTCCCTCGAGACGAACCCTTCTCGCCATCTCATCCCAGACTCCGGAGTGAGGAAGCTCCGATCTATTGACGCGCTGGATCTTTTCGGTCGACCCAGCGGCCCAGACCCGCGTCCCGGGCGGACCCGGGCTGACAGACTCTCGGGTCGCGACGATGCAGCCACAGAAACCGAGGCAAGCCAGGGCGACCATAGGCGAGAAGAGCTTCTTCTGTGTTTTCATTCAATTCAACCTGGACCGCTGAGAGGAGAGTCCTTAGACGACACCAAGCTTGTTCGCACAGAAGCCTGAAGTCAATGTTCTACCGAGGCGTCCACTGTGCGAGAATAACTGGAGCGGAACCGCCCCAGGCGGCAGCCAAAACGCAACCTGCCACTGCAATGGACAATCCCGGATGACTCAGCCGAATATTGGATCTCTATCAGCTAAAGCCGCCGCCTTGCTGGCCCTGCCCTGGCTGCTCATTTCTCCACGGACGGTCTCGGCGGACCAGGACTGGCCCTACTGGCGAGGGCCTAATGGGAATGGCATCGCCGCCTGCTCCAACCCTCCACTCGAATGGAGCGAGACCTCCAACATCATCTGGAAGTCCTCAGTTCCCGGCCGAGGGCATTCCTCCCCTGCCGTCGTCGGCAAGCGAATCTTCCTGACGACCGCGGATGAGAAAAAGAAGGAACAGTTCGCTCTCTGCTATTCGCGCGAGAACGGAAAGCTGCTCTGGAGCCGCAAGCTCTACGAAGGAGGCTGGGACTCTCCAAGCATGGCCGGACGCAGTTGGGCCAACTCCTCACCAGCCTGCGATGGAGAAAGGGTCTACCTGGTCTTCTCCCATAAGGGCAAGCTCATCGTCAGCGCGCTCGACCTGGAAGGAAAGGAGGCCTGGAAAAAAACCGTGGGCGACTTTGTCTCCCATCACGGCTACTCGGCCTCCCCGGTGATCTACGGCTCCACGCTGGTTATTTCAGCGGACCACAAGAAGGGGGGCTACATCGCCGCACTTGACAGGAAAACAGGCGACCTGCGCTGGAAAACGATGAGACCGCCGGAGCCATCCTACGTGGCTCCCGCGATCCTGACCGTCGCGGGACGCAAGCAACTGGTCATATCAGGCTGTAATCTCTTCGCGAGCTACGACCCAGGGACTGGAAAGGAGCTCTGGGCATCAAAGACCACCACGACAGAGTGCGTCGGTACAGTTGTCGCCTCAGGAGATCTCGTCTTCGCCAGTGGAGGGTATCCCAAAAACCTGACTGTTTGCGTGAACGCCAGGACCCCTGAAAAAGTGGTCTGGAAAAAACCGATTCGGACCTATGTCCCCTGCATGCTGACCTTCGAGGGACACCTCTATACGGTAACCGACCGGGGAATCGGCTACTGCTGGGAGGTCTCCACGGGTGAGGAAAAATGGAAGGCGCGCATCGGAAAGAGCTTCATAGCCTCCCCCATCATCTCAGGAGGTCGGATCTACGCATCCTCGGACAAGGGAACCACGCATGTGTTCAGTGCCTCACCTGAGGGGTTCAAACGCCTTGCGACCAACCCCCTCGGCACTGAAATCTACGCAACTCCGTCAATCTGCGGCGATAGGATCTATCTTCGCTCTGCGAGCAGAGCCGGGGGAAAACGCGCTGAAACACTCTATTGCATTGGAAATACCAGCCTGAAAAAATAGGAAACAAAGCCGTTTTATCGGAGCAGAAGAGCTTTCAGGTGTAGAGTGCGATATTGGCTAAAAAACTGGCCTGAAATACCCTACAATTGAGTTCGCTTTGAAAAATAAAAAATTCCAGGAGGCTCTCCTCATGAACGTCAGGAAAGCGGTATATAGGCTGGCGATAATTCAGTTCATCGCTTCAATGCTTCTTCCGGTCGGGCACCTTGCGGCAAAACCCGTCCCCAGCATCGCAGACTATCTTGATGACCTGCTGGCAATGCAGCCTCTTTCGGAATCAAGAAGCGGGGTCCGAATGGACATCGAGGTTGTTCATGATGCCTACCTCTACATGATGGCGCTAAAATATGAGGAATATGAGAACTACGGTTTTGACGAAGACCTGATCG
>CBFHWB010000074.1:0-19068 GCA_965659285.1 Planctomycetota bacterium
TATTCTTCGGCGGCATCACCCCCGGCGGGCGCTTCAGCCGGCTCGCTCCCGCCGTCATCCGCGGCAGCGGAGTCGTCAGCAGTTGAGTCGTCAGCGGGCTCGACAGGAGTCGGCCCTCCCCCTGTCTCCACGACATTGACTCCCATGCTCCGACAGGTTCCCTCGATCATCTTGACCGCGCCATCCATGTCGTTCGCATTCAGGTCTTCCATCTTGATCTGGGCGATCTTCTCAAGCTGAGCGCGATTGATCTCGCCAACGACCTCGGTCCCGGGAATCTGCGCTCCCTTGGCAAGGCCAACTTCCTTGCGAACGAGCACCGCCGCGGGAGGCGACTTGACGATAAAGTCAAAGCTGCGGTCGGCATAGACATAGAGCTCGACAGGGACGATCGTCCCGGCCTGCTCCTTGGTCGCATCGTTAAACCTCTGCACGAACTCACCGATCGGCACGCCATGCTGGCCCAGGGCCGGCCCCACCGGCGGCGCGGGAGTGGCCTGGCCGCCTGCGATCTGGAGCTTCACCTTGGCTTTGTATTCCTTCTTGGGAGGCATGTCTCAAACTCTTTCTATTGCGGCCCGCGCCCTGCGGGCATCGATTCAAATTTTCTCGACCTGCCAGTATTCCAGGTCACAGGGAGTCGGTCTCCCGAAGATAGTAACAATGACCCGCACCTGTCCCTTGGCCGGGAAGACCTCGTCGACGGTACCATCGAAATTCTCGAATGGACCTTCCTTGATCTTCACACCATCACCGGCAGCGAGATCGATCTTAACCTCGGGCGTTTCCTCTTTGCCCTGAACGGTATTCAGTATCTTCTCGACCTCATCAGCCGACAGCGGCTGGGGATTTTCGTAGGAACCTACAAAATCGCCAATGCCGTGCGTGTCCTTGATGAGATACCAGACCTCATCGCTGAGTTCCATCTCGACAATGATATAGCCGGGATACAGCTTCTTCTCCTTGAAGCGCTTTTTACCGCCCTTGATCTCCGAGACTCTCTCGGTGGGGACGAGCACGGTGGGAATCTGCTCCTCGAGTCCCGCCAGTTGGATCTTCTTCATAAGACCATCGCGGAGAGTCGACTCTCGCCCGCTGGCAACTCGGAGCACGTACCATTCTTTAGCCATCTAGGCTTCCCTCTCTAAATTGTGCGCGTCTCAAAGAGACCGAAAAGCCCTTTGCCCTCGATGCATCCTTGAAGCTCAAAAACCGATTTGCAGCTATCAGTTCGGGTAAAAGAGCCCCTCGCTGAACAGCTTCATGAGGTAGTCGACCCCGAAAATAAAAACACTCAGGATAAGAACTGTCACAACAACCACGACCGAGGCGCTGACCTCTTCCTTACGGGAAGGCCAGGTCACCTTATTCTTCAACTCATTTTCAGTCTCAATGAGGAAGTCGGCTGTCTTTGGTCTGTTGAATTGGCTATAGGCGAACATGATCGCCAGAACGATCAGCGGCCCATGTACCATGTAGCGCCAGTCCAGGATCTGCAAGGCCAGCCCGTTTTCATCGATCAGGCCAAACAGTTTCCAGTCAGGAATCTTCGGCATATAGCCGTGCAGTTGCTGGAGGGCGAATACCGCTCCCAGCATGATCACGGTAACCAGGATAATCCTGGCGACCTTTCCCTGGTCTTCCTTGTAGATAGCTCCCATAGCGCGCTTTCAACTTGCCTGGTTAGCAAACCCGGTCCGAAAAAAATCAGACCATCATTTATTCAAGCCAGGATCTGGCAGGCCAGGAGGGACTCGAACCCCCAACTTTCGGATTTGGAATCCGACGCTCTGCCAATTGAACTACTGGCCTGCAAGATTACTGACTCAGGAGAGAAAGGCGGCTTCCCGCCTGAACTCTCCTGCAAAAATACGTTGATTACTCCTCAGAAATAGCCGCAACAACACCTGAGCCTACCGTTCTTCCACCCTCGCGGATAGCGAACCGAAGACCTTCCTTCATGGCAATCGGCTGAATCAGTTCGATGTCCATCGTGATATTGTCGCCAGGCATGCACATCTCCGCACCCTGCAAGGTCGCGGTACCGGTCACATCCGTGGTCCTGAAGTAGAACTGGGGACGATAACCGGTGAAGAAGGGCGTGTGGCGGCCGCCTTCGTCCTTCTTAAGGACGTAGACCTCACCAACAAACTTCTTGTGAGGATGGATGCTGCCGGGAGCCGCGAGCACCTGCCCGCGAACGAGCTCTTCCTTGTCGACACCACGCAGCAGGCAACCCACGTTATCGCCGGCCTGACCATCATCGAGGGTCTTGTTGAACATCTCGACTCCAGTCACGGTCGTCTTGGAGGTCTCTTTCAGCCCGACGATCTCAATCTCATCGCCAGTGTGGACCTTTCCGGTTTCAATCTTCCCGGTACCGACAGTACCACGGCCCTTGATGCTGAAGACGTCTTCAACCGGCATCAGGAAGGGCTGGTCGACATCCCGCTCAGGCTCGGGAATATAGCTGTCGACATGCTCCATCAGTTCGAGAATGCACGCCGTGGCGACTTCATCCTCGGGACTCTCAAGAGCCTTGAGAGCAGAACCCTTGATGATAGGAGTGTCATCGCCGGGGAAATCGTATTCGTTGAGCAGTTCACGAATCTCCATCTCGACGAGTTCGAGAAGCTCATCGTCGTCGACCTGGTCAACCTTGTTCATGAACACCACGATGCTGGGCACCTGCACCTGGCGCGCAAGCAGGATATGCTCGCGAGTCTGGGGCATGGGACCATCGGAAGCGCTCACCACCAGGATGGCTCCATCCATCTGGGCGGCACCGGTAACCATGTTCTTCACATAGTCGGCGTGACCGGGGCAATCGACATGAGCGTAGTGACGATTTTCCGTCTCGTACTCGACATGCGCCGTGTTGATCGTAATTCCACGCTCACGCTCTTCCGGAGCGTTATCGATGGAATCAAAAGAACGCTCAGAAGCCAGGCCCTTGCCGGCAAGGGTCTGGGTGATCGCCGCGGTTAAAGTTGTCTTGCCGTGGTCAACGTGGCCGATCGTTCCAACATTAACGTGGGGCTTTGTCCTTTCAAATACGTCTTTCGCCATCTCTATAGGCTCCTTCAATCCTGCTGACGGTTCAGGCGACCTCACTCCGGCCGTCATCTCCGTTAACTTTTATCCTGCAGTTCAAATTCAAATTACTAAGTTCCGAAGCACCTTGCCTCAGAACGACATTCACTCATCAAAGGGAGCGAAACTCCCGACTCAAAATTCTATTTATCCCAGGCCTTTTTGTCTTCTATCAAAAATGGAGCCGCTGACGGGAATCGAACCCGTGAACCTCTTCCTTACCAAGGAAGCGCTCTACCGACTGAGCTACAGCGGCATCCTAAACTCTTCTTAGAACTAGATCAGAGCCTGGTTCATTCCTGTTTATATCGGCACAACTCCTTTAAAACCAAAATCCTCCAAAATCGACAGGAACGGGCGTTAGAAGCAAAAAATGGAGCGGGTGAAGGGAATCGAACCCTCGTAATCAGCTTGGAAGGCTGGAGCTTTACCACTAAGCTACACCCGCTCAAGCTCCCTAGGATCCATCTAAAACAAAACTTTTTAAACTCCGCTCTCACGATTACCGGTTCCCCCCCAGCGGAGAATAAATATGGTGGGCAGGAGTGGATTCGAACCACTGAAGGCGTATGCCGACGGAGTTACAGTCCGTTCCCTTTGGCCACTCGGGCACCTGCCCTCACACCAGCAATAGCCCCCCAGGACCGGGAGAATATCCCATATTTCCTGGAAGACAAACCTGAAAGCGGTCAACCGTTTCATGAGCTAGCGGTGGGAATCGAACCCACAACCCCCGGTTTACAAAACCGGAACTCTACCGTTGAGCTACGCTAGCCTATTTTTCGGCTTAACTTTACAATAAGGGAGCGAGATTATACAGAGGGTCTTCTTCCTTTCAAGACAAAAAAACTATTTACAAACTCTTATTTTTAAAGGACTTAGTAAAAAGCTATCCGTTTGAAAGCTTCTTTCGCCACAACCGCCTTTCAAGAAGCCTGAAAAAGCCGGAAATTACGGCCTCCAGATGGAAAAAACCCTCTGGAAAAGGGGTTTCACAGTCATTTCCGTTTCAGGCAACCTTCAGGCCCGACTCTCGACCAGCACGGCCACCTGGGCCGCCACAGCTCTCAGTTCACCGACCGCATCGCAGCCCTCCATAGTCTTGGCCTTCACATTAACTGCGTTTTCAGCCAGTTTCCCAAAAGGCTGAAGCAACTCATGAATTCGAGCAGCGATCGCCTGTTTGTAGGGAGAGAGCTTGAGTGCCTCGAGAAAAATCGTCGCATCGACATTGACCACGACAAACCCCGCCTCACGAACACGTTCGAGGGCAGCCTCGACAAAGAGGGAGCTCGCCTGGTCCTTCCACTGGGGATCACTATCTGGAAAAAGCTCCCCGATATCTCCACCCCCGACCGCGCCGAGCAGCGCGTCGGTCAGGGCATGCAGAAGAACATCACCATCGCTGTGCGCCTCGCAGCCGAGCTCGGAGTCGAGCTCGACTCCGCCAAGCCAGAGAGGTTGACCGGGCACCAGCCGATGGTTGTCGAAACCTGAACCTATTCGAAACATAGCGCGGAATTATACTCCATCGGGCGCGACAATTTGAGATCGCCTCCGCTCCGACTCAATCATCCCCGCCAGCCCCATCCCGGCGCGAGAGAAAAAAGCGGGCGAGTTCTTCATCTCCCGGAAGCGTGACCTTGATGTTCTCACGGCTACCCTCCACCAGCCTTGCCGGGATACCGGCGGCCTCCAGCAGAGCCAGTTCATCGGTGTACTTCTCCCCCTCAGCCGCCAGCGAATAGGCCTTCCTGAAATTCTCGGCGGTCGCCCCCTGCGGAGTCTGGACAGACCATGTGCGAGAGCGGTCAAGACCTTGCTCGCTCATTCCTGCCTCCTCCCGCTTGACGCTGTCTGTAGCGGGATAGCCCAGGGCGGCCGCTCCATGCTCGCTGACAGCGGCCATGAGCCGCCTGACATCCCCGGGCTCGATCAGCGGACGAGCTGCATCGTGAACGAGGATCCACTCGCAGGTCTCACCGATCGCCTCGACCCCCAGCCTCACCGATTCCTGCCGACTCTGCCCCCCGGACACAAGGGATATCGCCAGATCCTGTCCAGCCGCGCGCGGGCATCCCTTGCTCCAGCTCTTCACCAACTCCCCAACAGTCTCCAGTTCCTCGGCCGGCGCAACGACACAGACCACTCGAACCTCGGAAATGGAAGCGAAGGCCTCAAGGGACCAGGTGACCAGCGGGCGGCCTCCCAGTTCCATGAACTGCTTACGTCCGGAATTCTCTCCGGATCCAAAACGGGTACCGGAACCGGCGGCGGCCAGCACGACCGCGAAACCGCCTGAGCTGGCGCCTGTTTCCGTCATTTCTCAGATTCTCTCGTAGGGATGAAACAATCGCCTGTATTCGTCCTGGCAGAAACGATCTGTCATGCCGGCAATATAGTCGGTGATCACCTGGTGCAGGTCATCATCCCCCGCCTGCCTGGCGTAATCCGGAGGGAGTTGCCTTGGATCCCTGGCGTATTCAGTAAAAATGTCGCGGATAAAGCGCTTCGCCTTTTCCTGCATCTTCATCGTCCGGTAGTGCCGATAGACCTTGCTGTAGAGAAACTCTTTGAGCTCCGCCCGCCTTGCGGCCATTTCCGGAGAGAGCCCCGCAAGCAGCCCCTGGTGAGACCGTACATCTTCCACAGACGAGATACCGTTCTCCTTCAAACGCTGGAGAGTCGTCTCGACAAGATCCTGGATCTGCAGATCGATCAGGCAGGAGACCGTTCGCGCGGCCAGGGTCTTCTCATCGAGGTTGGTTCCGAGCTGTCCCAGCACCTCCTCCTCCGCCTCGCCCCAGAGGCTGGTCTGTCTCAGGTCTTCAAAAGTGATGAACTTCGCGCGCAGGCCGTCATCTATATCGTGACTGGAATAGGCCAGCGAGTCCGCCAGGTCGGAAAGCTGAGCCTCGAGCGGCGGCTGCAGGTCGGGCTCAAACGCCTCGGCAAGGGTCTCGGAAAAATGGTCGCCGTGCTTGATGATCGCTTCCCGAATCTCCCAACACAGATTGAGGCCCTCGAATTCGCTGTAGCGTTTCTCCAGCACATCGACAACCCGCAGCGTGTGAGCATTGTGGTTGAACCCGCCGTGATCAGCCATCAGCTCATCGAGAGCATCTTCGCCGGCGTGACCGAAGGGAGGATGGCCAAGATCGTGAGAAAGCGAGATCGCCTCGCAGAGATCCTCATTCAGCCCCAGGGCACGGGCGATCGAACGCGCGACCTGCGCGACCTCGAGGGTATGGGTCAGACGGGTACGGTAGTGATCGCCCTCATGGTTGACAAAGACCTGGGTCTTGTATTCAAGCCGGCGAAAGGCCGTCGAGTGAATGATCCTGTCCCGATCGCGCTGAAAAACAGTCCGGGAGGGAGAATCCGGCTCCGGGTGCCGTCGACCGCGGCTCTGGCTGCTGCGCATAGCGTAGGGCGCAAGGGTCGCGTCTTCCCGCTCGTGAATCGCCGCAATATCGACCAGGGAAAATTCTTCGATCATCTACTTCCGTTTTCCTCGCAACTCACGCAAATGAAACAACGCCCGCTCCATTATGCTCTCCCCGGCTCCGATCTCCACCGGAGAAACCAGCGGATCGGCGCCATACCCGCCCTTCCTTACGGCCTCTCTTGTCGGAAAGTACTGGTGGTAACCATTGCAGTAACCCAGGAAGAGCAAGGAACTGAAACCTGCGCGCTTCCTCAAATCCAGGGCGTGGCCGCAAAAAACCTCCCCCGATACTCCGACCACCGCCAGATCGCTGTTGAGAACCGCCACGGTCAGCACAGGGCGAACCCCCTCCGAATACTCCTCTATGTAGGCATCCACCAGGTCCTTGAAAAAAGCTACGCAATACTTCAGGTAGGTCAGCCTGTCGGTAAAATCGACACGCAGCTTCGGAAAGCTCAGCTCCTCGGCGCGTATCGAAAGACCGGGCTGCGCGGGCGCCGCGGGCTTCACGGTTTTCGCGAGGGAAACGACCTGCTTTGCGAGCTCTGCCGCGTAAGCCCTGGTACCCTTCCCATCCAGCTTCACCGAGAGATCCCCGGCCGCTCCCTGGAGGAAAACGCAGACGCCGCCGAGCGCCTTCTCCACCAGGTCTTTTAAAATCCCGGGGTAGTCCGAGGAATACTTCATCATGATGGCCGGCAAGGTCGTTGGATGGGCGGCGTAATTCACCACGGTGGCGATTGAGGAATCATCCAGGCCTACGACCCTGACAACCGAAAGAGTCCTGTCCACCGGCGCGCCGACGCGCCGGTCATGGCGGTTACGGTTGAGATCCACCTGTCGGCTGGCCACACCCATCTTCGCGGGTCTCAAGGATTTAACCGCCGAGGCGGAGGCGGCCGTGATCCTGTCGACCAGTGTCTTGATGTAGGCGGCCGTCAAACCGGTCTTCTCGAGCTCCATGCAGGGACCATGATGGGTATGAGATGCGACCAGGAAGAGGTTTCCGATTCCTGCCTTTTCAAGCAAGGCCTGACGAATCTTCTTCATCGTGGAACGACCTGGAGCGCGGCCCATATCCATGCCGATGAGCGCCAGCCTGTTCTTCGAACGACGAATGTCGGGGACCGAACCGCCGCCATTGAATTCCAGCACGAGAACCGAGACCTCCAGGTTGTCGCGAGCCTCCTTGCAGGGAAGATCCCGCCGCCCTCCATAACCCCAGAGCGGCAGCCCGGGCGGCGGCGTAATGTCGACAACCGCGGCTCCGGCCCGAAGCTCCCCGGGGCTGCCGGGATCCCCGCGAAGCCCCGCCGCCGACAGCAACGCGACGAGAAAGACCGTCCATCCGAGATGGACAATATTCAGACGTCCCGCGGCTATTGTAGAGTAAGCTGTCATTCTACCGACACCCTTGAGCAATAGAAACTGACCCCTCAAATGGCAGTTTAGCCCATCAGGGAGTTAAAACAAATCGCCCTATGTTCGAAAGGAGACGAGGAGTTGGCCGACAGCAATGAGCAGGCGCCTGATCGCGGCAAGGAAGACAGCTGGTCCTGGCGTGTCGCCGCGGCGGGAGAAAACGCCGGGCTGGGGCTGCTCTATGAGCCGGGAAACTGGGGTGACATCCTCAAGGGAACCTGGGCCCGGATCATCACCTCGCTGTTGCCCCTGGAAGCATCACAGCAACGTGTGACCTGTATCGATCCCTGGTGCGGAGCTCCCGACTATCCGCTGCTTGAGACCACAGCCAGGAGGCTGGATGGACTCGGAAGCTGCCGCTTCATTGACTCTCAGCGCGACTGGCTCGAAAAAGGAAGGCTCGCCAGCACGGGCTCGCTTATCCGGCAGAGCCTGCTGGAACGAAAGCTCCAGGTTGAGCTCAGGGTCTTCGACTCCGACCCCGACAGGCTCGGCAGATGGAGCACGGTCCCCGGCGCGAAGGCTCTGTCGATTTCATCCGGGGAAGAGGCGCTGAAGGAATCCGAGGCGGAGCTTGTTCTCGTCGACCCCTATGATTTCCTGGCCTCCTGGGAGGAAACCCTCCCGCTCCTCGGCGAGCTTGCGAAGAGCTCGACCGTGCTCGTCTACATCTACAACAGGGCCCCGCGAGGCGGCCAGCATACACGCGATTACAACAGGTTCAGAGATCAGCTCGAACAGCTGGGGAGCAGCTACGCTGCCGGGCGCATAGGAAGCGACATCGTGCTGCCGAGAGCCTTCCATGAGATGATTCTTCTGGCCCCCCCGGGTGTAACCGGACTGCTCGAGGACGAGCTCGCCAGGGCTACCCGCCAACTGGCCTGCAAGATGAGTACGGCCGGCTGCTTTGAGCGGGGCGGTCCCTGAAGGCGACCTGGACCAGTCTATCCGGGCATGCAGGTCGCGCGCAGACAGTCGCTGACTTCATCCAGACCCCTTGCATCGATCATCTGTCCAAGAGCCTGCAGCTGCGGAAAGATGCGCTCGAGAGCGCCATTGTAGTCCTGTCCGCTCGAACAGATCGTGGCCCCGATCATGGTGATCATGAAGTCCACTGCGTCCGTATGAGAATGACATTCATCCGAGGCGTGCTGGTCCGTCCCCCAACGTTCCTGCGGATTGCTTTTCACGGTATTTCTCCTCGTTTCAGTACCCGATGAAGAATACAGCAGGAAAAGGAGGGCGTCGAACCGCCGTGGGTTGACATCATTCCCGGTCGATTGAAGTTCCCTTAAAACAGTCGCCCGGAGGCCCACAGACAGAAAAAACCGGTCGCCACCGGCTCGCCGGTGTGCCTGCTTGGACCTTCTTGGTATCCTTTGCGCAGAAACGCTCACAATGCGGAAACTGTCCAGATGAGAGACGACCAGGAAATAGACAGAATTGCCGGGGAAACGCGGGAACATTTCCGGACCGCGGGGCAGGAACACGTCTTCACCTTTTGGGACCATCTGGAGGCTCCGGCCCGCCGCCGCCTGCTGAATCAATGCGAAGAACTCAAGCTCGAGATGCTGGAAAATCTCCCGGGCCTTGACGCCCGCAGCGCAGCAGCCGGGATGGGTGAGTTGCATCCCGCTCCCTGCCTTCGACTCGAAGCGGAACCTGAAAATGGAACCAGGGCCGAGGCGCGAGAGAGGGGTGAAGAGCTGCTGGCAGATGGAAAGGTCGCCCTGCTCCTGGTCGCAGGAGGCAGGGGCAGCCGCCTGGGCTGGGATGGGCCCAAGGGCTGCTTTCCCCTCGCGCCCCTTTCAGGTAAATCGCTCTTCGAGATCCATGCGGCGAAGATTCTCCGCCTCCGCTCGATCTACGGCGCCCCCCTGCCCTGGTACATCATGACCAGCTCGGCAACGGACGCAGCGACCCGTGACTACTTCGAGATGCACGACCACTTCGGCCTCCCGCCCGGCGATATCATCTTCATGCGGCAGGAATCCCTGCCCGTCCTCGACGAAAGGGGCAAGCTCATCCTGAAGACACCCGGCAGCATCCTCCTCAGCCCCAACGGGCATGGCGGCTGCTACAGCGCGCTGCGGGATTCCGGAGCCCTCGCGGATGCGCTTGCCAGGAAAATAGAGCATCTCTTCTACTTCCAGGTAGACAACCCGCTCGTCGACCTGGCGGACCCGGTATTTGCCGGCCTCCACGATCTCTCCAGAAGCGACATGAGCCTGAAGGTGCTGAAGAAAACCGGGCCCGGAGAGAAGATCGGCGTGGTGGCGGTTCGGGATGGCCGGCCGGAGGTCATCGAATACTCCAACCTGCCGCCGGACAAGGCGAAGCTTACGGAGCCCGGGGGAGAGCTCATTTTCGCCCTCGGCAGCATCGGAATCCACCTGCTGCGCAGAGGCTTCATCGAAGAACTTCTCGCGGCTCCCTCCCCCCTGCCCCTGCACCCGGTAAAAAAACGGGTGCTGGGGATCGATGAACACGGCCGGGAACTGGAACTCGATGCCACCCAATTCGAATCCTTCGTCTTTGATGCCCTGCCTCTGACCCGGCGGCAGCTCAACATCGAGACCAGGCGCGAGCGGGAATTCGCTCCTGCCAAGAATCTCGAGGGCGTTGACTCGGTCGAAACCTCCCGGACCCTGCTGATGAACGAACATCGGCGCTGGCTCTCCAGGGCCGGTATCACCGCCCGGGGCGAGCTCGAGATCGACCCCCTGGCGGGCATCTCTCCTGATGATCTTGCGGAGGAACTCGCCCCCTGGAAGGGCGAGGTCTTTGAAGGGGCGCTCCTCATCTCCAGAGCCGACGACGGAGGGCTCACTGTCGATGAGAACCCGGCTGAACGGGGCTCAGCTGACCGATGAAATCAACAGGTTGCGGGGAGTCACCGAGGGCGGGCAGAAGGTTCCTACCCTGGCCGGTCGGCCCGCCTCCTCGATAAAGAGCGCTCGGTCAAGAGCGATCCACACCTCGAGGGGACGGCGAAAAATCGATCTGAAAATTCCGAGGCTCCGTGCCTGCAGAGCCCGCTCCCGGCCCGCCCTCTCAGCCAGGGTCTCATCCCAGGAAGCGGGAAGCTCAAGGGAAGCTTCGGCGCTGACGCGGCGGCAAAAATCGCCGAAGGATAAATCGAAATAACGGCGCGGCAGCGCGCCCTGGGTCGTATACCGCCGGGTAGATTTCTCGCCGCGGACCAGCAGATCGAGCCCCAGCCTCCAGGCCAGCTCCCGGCGTCTCGATCCCCGTTCACGCGGACTTGCAACCCATTCGTCCTGGCACGCCAATCGCAGGCCGTGCCGGTCGATCTCCAGCCCGGCCTCCCGCCCCCTTGCCGAGAGAGGCCGGTAGCTCGAACCCTCCCGCAGCTTGTTGTAGCAGCAGGATGAGACCGCCAGGGACCGGACCTTTCGAGAAACGCACTTCTCGAGCAGCTCATCGGTAAGACTTCCGCAGGCATGCAGTCCGACCACCGCCGTATCCTCTCCGAGCAGGAGCGCGGCCTGGTCGTCAAAAACATCAAGCGGCGTAAAGGAGCAGTTCGCGCCGGATTTTGTCGCCGCCTCGAGCGCCTGCTCGCGCAGGGCCTCACTGCGCTCAAGCAGCAGGGCCGGAAGGCCGCTCAGGAAAGAGACCGTTCGCCCCAGGCACCCCTTCCCGGCGCACCAGTCGATAACCCGAACGACGTCGCCAGGCAAAAGCTCCATCACCGCCGCAGCGAAATATTCCACCTGGCGCCACTTCCGTCCGGGAACGCTCCGGCGCAGTTCACCTTGTCTCGGCAGGAGCGCGGCGCTCACCTCCGCCCCTTCCACAGCTCCCAGCGCCGTCAGGCTGCGAGCCTCATCCTGGAAGCGAACCAACTGCCGTGGAGCTCCTGGGAAATCGGCCAGGGATCTGCCGTTCATAATCTCGATGTTCAGCTGATCGACCTGGCCCTCCTCCAGGCGCCTGAGCCAGGACGCGAGACCGCCGAATTCCTCTTCCCAGGGAAGCTCCTCCAGGATGAAGGGCCGGGACTGCCAGATCTCGATGGCGGAAGTAAGAAACCCTGTGAGCTCGGTGAAGCGACCAGCTACAGCAGCGCCCTCGAGCGTGGACACATCGCCTGGATTGTAATCTCCCGCCTGCAAAAAACACCTCGTCTCTCTGCCACAGGAAAACTTAGCAGAAAGCCAGGCTCCACAGAAGCTCTCTCATGTGTTTTGACTTGTTGCCAAGAAGGCCTCGCTGGGACAAGATGTCCCCTGCACCTCCGGGGAGCCCTTGCCAGGAAAGCACCCGGGAGAAAAAGAATTCAAGCTCCTGTTCTTATTGAAACCAGCAAGCTGTGAGGATGACTGGAATGATGCTCAAACCCGCGACATTCATCGGATGTGTATTGACGCTGCTACCGGCCGTGACAAACGATTGTCCGGCGCAGAACACCGGGAAAGAAACAAAGCTCGAGCTGAAGGTCCGCGAACGCAAGGAAACCGGTAAGGGCAGCGGACGCTACCACGCTCTTCAGCGCCAGGAGAACTGGTCACCGGCGAACTCGGCGGTCGTGGTCTGCGATATGTGGGATCTGCACCACTGCCTCAACGCGACCCTGAGGGGTGGTGAAATGGCCCCTCGCATGAACCAGGTGATCAACAAGGCCCGGAAGCTGGGCTTCACGATCATCCATGCCCCCAGCAGTTGCATCGAACCCTATAAGAACCATCCGGCCCGCAAGCGGGTGCTCTCGACTCCCAGGTCGAAAAATCTCCCCAAGGACATCGACGCCTGGTGCAGCCGCATCCCCGAGGAAGACGCCGGGAAATACCCGATCGACCAGTCAGATGGAGGAGAGGACGACGATCCGGAGGCGCACAGGAAATGGGCCGAAGAGCTCAAAAGCAGGGGCCGCAACCCCCGCGCTCCCTGGAAATCACAGACCGACAAGATCGACATCCACGACATCGACTACATCAGCGACAACGGCTCAGAGGTCTGGAGCGTCCTGGAGGACCGGAAGGTAGAAAACGTCATCCTCCTGGGGGTCCACACCAATATGTGTGTCCTCGGACGCCCCTTCGGCCTGCGCCAGATGGCCCGCAACGGCAAGAACGTCGTCCTCATGCGCGACATGACCGACACGATGTACAACCCCGCCATGCCTCCCTTCGTCAGCCACTTCACCGGCAACGACCTCATCGTGGAGCATATCGAGAAGTTCGTCTGCCCGACAATCACCAGCGACAGCTTTCTCGGCGGAGGCGCCTTCCGCTTCAAGAACGACAAACGCCCCAACCTGCTGATCATCATGGCCGAGCAGGAATACAAGACCAACCAGACCCTGCCAACCTTCGCGGCAAAACATCTCGGCCACCTCTTCAAGGTGGACTATGTCCACGCCAGCGAGAAGGAACGCAACGATCTGCCTGGCATCGAAGCCATCAAGGAAGCCGACATTATCCTGGTCAGTGTTCGACGCCGCCTGCTGCCCTCGTCCAAGATGAAGCTGCTGATCGATTTCGCCGCCAGGGGCAAGCCGATCGTCGCCATACGTACCGCCAGCCACGCCTTCGCGATGCGGAAAAAAGGGGAATGGAAAGATGACCTCGTCGAATGGTCCCAGTTCGACCGCGACATCATCGGCGGCAACTATACCGGACACCACGGAAACGGCCCGCGCGTGGCGCTCAGTCTCCCCGGCATACGACTGACGGAAAAAGCACACCCCATCCTCAAAGGTGTCGACCTCGGCAAGCTGAAAGGATGCGGCTCGCTCTACAGGACCACCCCCCTGGCGAAGAGCGCGACAGAGCTCGTTCGCGGAGCCATCGCGGGAAAAGCTCCCGAGGCCATCGCCTGGACCAACAAGACCAGCTCTGGCAGCCGGGTTTTCTACACCAGTCTCGGGCACGTTGATGACTTCGCCCAGCCGGGCATGAACATCCTGCTTCGAAACGCCCTGTGCTGGGCCGCCGGGTTGGATGTTCCCGAATGAACTCGAGCCGACCGCTGACAGCGCTGGCGGTCACGGCCCTCCTTGCCATCGCGAGCCAAGGCTCCGTGCAGGCGCAGAAGCAGTCCGCGCCCGCGGAGCTCCCCGGGAAACCGGCACCGGAATGGGACGCGATCTTCGCCCGCAAAGAGGGCTGGACCGGCGCCGATGGCTGCTACTCTGTCGAATTAGGAGATGGCCGCACCCTCTGGCTCTACTCGGACACCTGGGTCGGCACGGTAGCTCAAGGAAAGCACGCGGAGGGCTCACGCCTGGTGAACAACTCCATCGGTCTGCAGCCCGCCGTCATAAATGGAAAAGCCCCGAAACGCGACAGCCTGGAATATCACTGGGGAAAGCCCGGCAAGGACGGCAAGCCGAGAGCCTGGATTGAGCCGGATCTCCCTCTCAAGGCCGATGACCCGCAGGCAGCAGGCAAGAGCTGGTACTGGCTGCTGGACGGCTGCATGATCAGCCCGCCCGGGGGCGGTAAGAAGCTCCTGGTATTCCTCATGCACATGGGCAGAAAAAAAGAAGGCGGCGATGGCGTCTTCAACTTCAGGATGCTCGGGGGTGCCCTGGCTGTCATCTCCAACCCTCTCGATGCCCCCTCGCAGTGGAAAATCACCCAGGCGGTGAATCCCCACTCGCGCAGAAAGGGTAGCGACGATATCTCCTGGGCCACAGCGCTCTACCACTCGGAAGGAGAAGGCCCCGGAGAACCTGGGATCCTCTACATCTACGGCATCCGCGACGTCAAGGGACTCAACAAGGAGGTGGTTCTCGCCAGGGCTCCCGCCGCCAGGGCGGATGATTTCTCCACCTGGCGTTTCTTCAACGGCAAGAGCTGGAGCGAGAAAAGCTCCGACGCGGTAAAAATAACCGACCAGGCCGTCAACGAACACACCGTTGAGAACATCTCCTACAAGGGAAAGAGCCGCCTGGTGCTGGTAGAGAGCCAGCCGGTCTTCGGCAGACATGTTCTCGTGCGGACGGCCGCAAAGCCCGAGGGTCCCTGGAGCGAATTCAGGAAGGTCTTCCTTGTCACGAACCTGGAGAAGGGTGAGCACAAGCGTTTCACCTACGCCGGCAAGGGACACGCGCATCTTTCAGTTCCAGGCGAGTTGCTGATTTCCTATGTCATCAACTCTCACAATTTCTGGGACATGGTCGGCGACGCATCCATCTATCGCCCACGCTTCATCCGGGTACCCCTCGACTCCATCTTCGACTGAAGCGAACTTTTCCACCCAGCCGCTGTTGGCTTCCAGCCTGAGCAATCGTTACATTATGGAGCTGCAACGAGAACCTCGCGAAGGCATCAGACGCGGCCCCGAGCGGCGATGAAATCTCGCGAGACAACCCATCCTGCGTGGAGCGTTTATCCGGTGAAAACTGTCATCACCTTTTCAGGCGGTCTTGACTCGACCACCCTGCTGTACCAGCTGCTGCAGGATGATGGCGAGGTCCTCGCGCTCAGCATCGATTACGGTCAGCGCCACAGGGTGGAGCTCGAGCGCGCCGCGAAGATCATCGAGCCCCTGGGGATCCGGCATGAGATAGCCGATCTCCGCTCCATCACCAGGCTTCTCGGCGGCTCGAGCCAGACGGATGCCGCCGTCGAGGTCCCCCTCGGCCACTACGAAGCCGAAAGCATGAAACAGACCGTCGTCCCCAACCGCAACATGATCCTGCTCTCGCTGGCGGCGGCCTGGGCCATCGCCGAAAAGGCCGATGCCGTAGCCTATGCCGCCCACGCCGGCGACCACGCGATCTACCCCGACTGCAGGAGCGAGTTCGCCGAGGCCCTCGGAGGCGCCATCGCCCTGGCCGACTGGCACGAGGTCAGGCTGCGGCGGCCCTTCGTTGACAAGACCAAGACGGAGATAGCGGGCCTTGCCGGTGAGCTCGGTGTGCCTGTCGAGCTCACCTGGAGCTGCTACCAGGAAGGCCCCCTCCACTGTGGCGCCTGCGGCACCTGCATCGAGCGCCGGGAGGCTCTCCTACTGGCTGGGCTCGATGATCCCACCGAATATCACAGCTTCGCCCCGGCCCTGATGCGTGATGAGTCCGGCACATTCACCATCGACTGGGAAAAAACGATCGCGGGAGAGGAGATGCCCCCCGAGCGAAGACAGGGAGCCGGTGAACCCGCATGAGCTACAGCGTCAAGGAAATCTACTACACGATCCAGGGTGAAGGAGCCCAGGCCGGCAGGCCGGCGGTCTTCTGCCGTTTCGCGGGCTGCAATCTCTGGTCAGGACACGAAGAAGATCGAGCCGATGCGACCTGTGACTTCTGCGACACCGAGTTCGTCGGCACCGACGGACCGGGCGGCGGAGAGTTCGAGAAGGCCGGAGAGCTGGCCAGAGCTGTCGCGGAAAAATGGCCCGCGGCCGCTCGGGATAATGGAAACCCGCTGGTGGTCTGTACCGGCGGAGAGCCCCTCCTGCAACTCGACGAGGCTGCGGTCGAAGCGCTTCATGCCGAGGGTCTGGAGATCGCCATCGAAACCAACGGCACAAAACAACCACCGAAAGGAATCGACTGGGTCTGCGTCAGCCCCAAGGCCGGAGCCGAGATGATCGTCGACAGCGGCGACGAGCTCAAGCTGGTCCACCCCCAGGAGGGCCTGAGCCCGGAAACCTTTGAGAGGCTCGATTACACCCACTTCTTCCTGCAACCGATGGATGGCCCGCAGCTCAATGAGAACACCTCCCTCACCCTGGAATACTGCCTTGAGAATCCCCTCTGGCATCTCAGCATCCAGGCTCACAAGCTCATCCACATGGCCTGTTCGATACCCGTCAAATGACACCTCCCCAGAGAGCGCAAACAGTGATTGTCGGAGGCGGCGCGGTCGGCTGCGCCGTCGCCTACAGCCTCGCCGAGGCCGGGCGCAAGGACGTCCTCGTCCTCGAGAAGGAGGAAAGCCTCGCCGCCCAGACCACATCCCAGGCGGCCGGGCTCGTCGGCCAGGTCAGGAGCACCGTCGAGGAGGTCAAACTCCTGATGTGGTCGGCGGAAACCTTTGAGCGCCTGCAGGCCGACAGCCCCGAGAGCCCGGCCTGGCGGCAGGTCGGCTCGCTGCGGGTGGCGCATTGCGATGAGCGCATCGATGAGCTGAAAAACCTGAAGACCGTCGCGGATGAAGCCGGGCTCGAGACCGAGTTCATCGACAACGACAGAGCCCGCGAGCTCTGGCCCCTGATGACCTTTGAGGGTGTCAAGGCGGTGCTCTGGTGCCCATCAGATGGCTATGTCCAGCCCTACGATCTGACCATGAGCTACGCCGCCGAGGGCCGAAAGCTCGGCGTGGAATTCAGGACCGGCGTCAGGGTCTCGGAGGTAAAGCTCGACGGCGGCCGCGTCACCGGAGTCGAAACAGACCAGGGCGATATCGAATGCGAGATGGTCATCAACGCCGCCGGCGCGTTCGCCTACCAACTGGCCGGCTCGGTGGGAATTGAATTGCCGATCTTCCCTGTGCGCCACGAGTTCTTTGTGACTATCGACTGTGAGGGAATCGAACCCACCCTGCCGGTTGTACGTATACCCGATTCCTCGATCTATGTACGCAGCGAGGTCAACTCGATCCTCGTAGGAGGCTGGGAGACCGGCTCGCTTTCAACCGACCCCCGCACGGTGCCCCTCAGCGGGGAACAGCCGCTCGTGGAGGAGGACTGGGAAGTGCTCGAATTCCTGGGAGAGAACGTCCTGCCGCAGGTTCCCGCCATCAATGAGCTCGGAATCCGGCACATCTCCAAGGGCTGGCCTACCTTCACCCCCGACGGACGCTTCATCATCGGCGAGAGCTCAAAGGTGAAAGGTTTCGTCATGGCCGGCGGCTGCAACGCCCACGGGATCTCGGGCTCAGCCGGCATCGGCCGGCATCTCGTCGAGTCGCTCATCGAAAGCGACCCATCCCCCTACGTAAAGAACCTCAGCCCGGACCGCTTCGATGGAAACTGGGACTGGAACGAGGCCAGGCGCCAGGCCCAGCTCATGTACGAGAGCTACTACGGACTCCCTCACTGAAAACATCAGATTGGCATCCGGGCTTTTCGCCCAGGCGCTCTCTCGTGTACCATTCGTGAAACCATGAGCATTGAAAGAGCCGAGATCGTTATCGTCGGGGGAGGCGCGGTCGGCTGCGGCGCGGCCTACAGCCTCGCCGAGGCGGGCAAGACGGATATTCTCCTCCTTGAGAAGGAGCCCACCGTAGCCGCGGCAACCAGTTCACAGGCTGCGGGCCTGGTCGGGCAGGTGCGCAATACAGCCGAACGCGTCCAGCTGGCAATGTGGTCGGTAGAGACCTTCTCCCGGTTGCAGGAAAACGAGAAAAGCAACCCGGGGTGGCGCCAGGTGGGCTCGCTGCGCGTGGCGCTCAACGACGAAAGAGTCACCGAGTTTCGTCACATGAAGACGGTCTGCGACGAGGCCGGATTAGAAACCGAGTTCATCGACAACGCCAGGGCGAAGGAACTCTGGCCTCTGATGGACTTCAGTCATTCCAGGGCGGTACTCTGGTGCCCGAGCGATGGCTACCTGCAGCCCTACGACCTGACCATGAGCTACGTGGAGCACGCCCGTGAGCTCGGAGTTCGCTTCCAGACCGACACGAGGGTCACCGGCATCAGGACGGAGAATGGATGCGTGCGGACAGTGGAAACCGACCGGGGCGACATCGAATGCGAAATGGTCATCAACGCCGCCGGCGCCCACGCCTGCCAGCTGGCGTCGAGCATCGGCATCGAGCTGCCGATCATCCCGGTACGCCACGAGTTCTTCGTCACCGTTGAATGCGAGGGCATGGCCCCGACGCTGCCGGTGATGCGGATTCCCGATGCCACCCTCTACCTGCGCGGCGAGGTGAACTCCCTGCTCTGCGGCGGCTGGGAGCCCCGGTCGCTATCCAACGATCCCCGCAAGATCTCCCTCTTCGACGAGCAGCCCCTCATCGAAGAGGACTACGACGTGCTCGGCCAGTTCGCCGAGGAGCTCTCTCCGCATATCCCGAAGGTCAACGAGCTGGGCGTCCGCAGCGTCTTCAAGGGCTGGCCTACCTTCACCCCGGACGGACGCTTCATCATCGGCGAGAGCTCAAAGGTGAAAGGTTTCGTCATGG
>CBFHWB010000075.1:0-18802 GCA_965659285.1 Planctomycetota bacterium
GAACCCGGGCTCGCGGATTGCGATCGTCAAGGGTTTCGAGAAAATCACGCACCGCGGCGCCCGTCCGCGAGGTGACCAGTCCAATCCTGGCCGGGAAGAAGGGCAGTTCCATCTTCCTGTCGGAGTCAAAGAGCCCCTCCGTCTCGAGCTTATGCTTCAATTGTTCGAAGGCGAGCTGGAGCTCGCCCACTCCCTCCGGTTCGAGACGATCAGCGACCACCTGGTATTCACCCCTGGCTTCGTAGACCGTCACCTTGCCCGTCACCACGACCTTCATTCCTGTCTCAGGCTCAAAACGAAGCCTCGCCGCCTGCCCCTTCCACATAACCACCTTCAGTTGAGAACTGGAAATCCGCGACTTCCCGCCATCCTCGTCATCCACCAGGGTCATGTAGATATGCCCGGACTGGGCACGGGTAAAATTGCCGATCTGTCCCCTGACGCGCAGTGTAGCGAAGGTCGTCTCCAGGATGTCGCGAATCTGCCTGGTAAACTCCCCCACGGACCAGGTCATCTGCTCCGCAGCGAAATCAAATTCGCCCTGCGTCTCTACCATCTCAACCCTGCCCGGCCCGCAACATCACCCTCTCAAAATGCACAGCCTTCCCCGTCTCGGTGTCGAGGGTGACCACCGCCCCGCACAGGCGGACATCGCCTGTGGCGACATCGAAGGGAGCGTGCATGGTTGTCTCGAACTTGAAGATGACGCTTTCTTTCTTGCGACCGATCACCGAATCATAGGGGCCTGTCATTCCCAGGTCCGTGATGTAGGCCGTTCCCCCCGGAAGGATTCTGTCATCGGCTGTCGGTATGTGGGTATGGGTTCCGAACAGGCAGGAAACCTCACCGGCAAAGCGCCACCCCATGGCAATCTTTTCGCTCGTGGCCTCGGCGTGAATCTCGACAATGCACATGGGCGTCGAAACCTTCATCTCTTCCACAGCCCTGGCCACGGTCTTGAACGGGCAGTCGACGCCGCCCATGAAGACCCTGCCGAGAACCGTCACCACCCCGATACGAAAGCCCTGGGGAGTCTCGAAAACCCTTCGCCCTTTTCCCGGACAGGTGATGGGATAGTTGTGCGGCCTCAGGAGGCGCTTGTCCCTCTCGAGGACGGGAATCACCTCCTTGCGTCGCCAGGTATGGTCGCCGCTGGTGACGACATCTACCCCGGCGGAAACAATCTCCTTGAAGAGATTCTCGGTAATCCCTGAACCCTGGGCTGCGTTTTCACCATTGGCGATAACGAACTCGATCCCATTGCTGGCGACATAGTCCCCTAACAGTTCTTTGACAGCAGACCTTCCGGGCTTGCCTACGATATCACCTATGAGTAGGACCTTGATCTCCACGATTCCCTCGCTTACCTGGCGTATTCAACGACCCGGGTTTCCCTGAGAAGAGTCACCTTGATCTCACCGGGGTACTGCAAAGTATTCTCGATCTCCTTGGCGATATCCCTGCAGAGCTTGATGGCATTCTTGTCACCCACCTTCTGTGAGTTGACGAAAACCCTGATCTCACGTCCAGCCTGGATCGCATTGGCGGCCTTGACACCCGAAAAGGTGAGCGCCACAGCCTCGAGATTCTCGAGTTTCTTGATATAGCGCTCCAACGTTTCTCCACGAGCACCCGGTCTCGACCCGGAAATCGAATCTGATATCTGGGTAATGACCGCGTAGATCGATTCCATCGGCACGTCGTTATGGTGAGAGGCGATCGAATTGACAACCTCCGGCGGCTCGTCATACCGCCTGGCGATATTGGCTCCGATCTCGGGATGGCCTCCCTCAATCTCATGGTCAACCGCCTTTCCCACATCATGGAAAAGAGCGCAGCGCTTTGCGAGAACCGGATCGACTCCCAGTTCCGAAGCTAACATTCCGGCGAGATGCGCGCATTCTTTCACATGCTCCAGAACATTCTGCCCATAGCTGGAGCGGAACTTCAGCCTCCCCAGCAAGGTCACCATCTTGGAATGTACCCCTGGAAGGTTCAGGTCAAAGACGGCCTTCTTTCCTTCCTCCTGGATGATATCGTTCATCTCACGCTTCACCTGGGCGACAATCTCTTCGATCCGGGCCGGGTGAATACGACCATCGGTGATGAGTTGGCCCATGGACTGTCGAGCCATCTCCCTGCGGATGCTGTCGAAACAGGAAACGATAATGACTCCCGGCGTATCGTCGACGATGACGTCAACGCCCGTGGCCTTTTCAAAGGCGCGAATATTACGCCCTTCACGGCCAATGACACGCCCTTTCATCTCATCGTTGGGAATCTCGATGGTGCTGGTTGTGATATCCCGACAATAGCTCGAGGCTAACCGCTGAATGCAGCTTGCCAGGATCTCCCGCCCCTTGGTCTCTGCGGATTCTTTGACCCTGTCGAGCATGTTATTGAGCATCGTTTCCTGCTCGTGGCCGAATTCCTGCTCGAGCTTTTGCAGAAGGAGTTTCTTGCCCTCCTCCGGGCTCAGGTTGGTTACGCGAAAGAGGTTCTGCTTCTCTTCTTCGATAACCTGTTCGAGTTCCTGCTCACGCTGCTCCATCATCGAAGTGCGCTTGTCGAGGCTCTTGTCCTTGTTCTCAAGGTAGCTCTCCTTCTTATTAAGAAGGTCAAACTTCCTGTCGAGATTGTCTTCCTTCTTCGCCAGCCTGGACTCTACGGACTCGAGATCTTTACGTTTCGAGTCAATCTCTCCCTCGAGATGTTCCCGACGTTTGTCTGATTCCTTCCTGGCCTTGGCGAGGAAATCTTCCTTTATCCTGCCGCTCTCTTTTTCCGCATCAGCGAGAATGGCGCTCGAGGTCTTGCCGGCTCCTACAAGCTTCGTCTTGTAATAGGCGAAGGCGACCAGCAAGCCAACAACGGCTCCAATCCCGATGAGCAAGAATTGTGGAGTATCCATGCTTCAATCCTCTCAAACCTGAACAGATTCGAGCGGACACCGAAGGGTACAGCAGGAAAAATCACCAATAGCGGAAGAAGAAAATGCGAGGAGCGCGCCTGGCGCACCAGAGCCGAAAAGCCGGTCTCGGCTTCCAACCGAAGACCGTCATGACTACTATAACTTCAGACCGAAATTCAGCGTCAATAGGTGGTTAGGAAAACCCAATCCTGCCCGGCAACGCGGGACGACCAGGATTCCGCCACTAGATAAATCAAGATGAGACGCATCGACGTTTCGATGCTGGGAGACGAAAGCCCCCATCTTTTTCCAAGGAGATAAAATGCCGAAATAACTCGGTATTCCCTCACCTCGATGACTGATTCGATCCAAACAAATCGCTCCTGTTCTGCTATGAAACGGTGAACACACAGTCCACTGTACCAACCGGCACCACTCCCCGAAATCTGCTCCAGGGGTTATGCAATAGTTAATATTGTTAATGTAATTTACTGAATAAACACCAACAGCCCCCTGGACCAAGCCGACTGGGCTCGAATCGTTTTCGGGGTATCCCACTTTATTTGCCTGATCGGCAGAGTTGACGCCAAACTTTCCTGATCCAGCACAGTCCGCGGCCAGGGAAGTTGTCGGCAACCAAAGAGTAACGGCCAACAATACCAGCAGGACAATGCAGGCGGATGCGCGAACACACCCGGCAAGCAGTCCTTCCACTCTGATATTTACCGTACCCATCATTGAAATAGTCCAAAAGGTTGTTGTGGCAGCGAACATACTGCCGACCCGGATTATAGATGGACCCTGTAGCCTCAGTCAATTCGAAACGCCCGCCACGAAAAAACCCGCCAGGACTCAGAGGTCTCCGGAACCTGTTCTCAGGTTGAAGACCCCGCATCCTGGCGGGCTGTAATTTAAATAAAGCGGGCGCTACCTACTCTCTCAGCGTTAACCAATACCATCGGCGCAAAGAGCTTAACTACCGTGTTCGGAATGGGAACGGGTGTGGCCTCTTTACTTTTAGGCACCCGCAAATTTTAATTGGCGTAGCTTGGTAGGGGTCCGACCAGGCGCTCACTCGTAGCGCTGACGTTCCGACAGGCGCATGCGGCGGAGAATGCCGCGTAACACTCCTGTGCGGAAAAGATGGCAGTCAAGCCAATCGGTAAATTAGTACCGGTCAGCTGAATACATCACTGTACTTACACTTCCGGCCTATCAACCTCGTAGTCTTCGAGGTACCTCATGGGATATCTAGTTTTGCGGGAGGCTTCACGCTTATATGCTTTCAGCGTTTATCCTTTCCGAACGTAGCTACCCAGCGATGCCCTTGACAGGACAACTGGAACACCAGAGGTTCGTCCGATCCAATCCTCTCGTACTAGGATCAAATCCGCTCAAATATCCTACACCCACGGTAGATAGGGACCGACCTGGCTCACGCCGGTCTAAACCCAGCTCGCGTACCGCTTTCATTGGCGAACAGCCAAACCCTTGGGACCTCCTACAGCCCCAGGATGCGATGAGCCGACATCGAGGTGCCAAACCTCCCCGTCGATATGAACTCTTGGGAGAGATCAGCCTGTTATCCCCGGAGTACCTTTTATCTGATGAGCGACGTCCCTTCCACCCGGAATACGCCGGATCATTAGGCCCTGCTTTCACATCTGCTCGACTTATGGGTCTCGCAGTTAAGCTTCCTTTTACCCTTGCGCTCTACATGCGATTGCCAACCGCATTGAGGAAGCCTTTGGGCTCCTCCGTTACTCTTTGGGAGGAGACCGCCCCAGCCAAACTACCCACCTACCACTGTTCCAAGCCCGGATTCACGGAACCTGGTTAGAATTTAAATAATACAAGGGTGGTATTTCAAGGATGGCTCCACAAGATCTGGCGATCTCGCTTCAACGCCTCCCACCTATCCTACACATGCATTACCCAAACCCAATAATAGGCTATAGTAAAGGTTCACGGGGTCTTTCCGTCTAGCCGCGGGTATGTGGCATCTGCACCACAACTACAATTTCGCCGAGTCCTTCGTTGAGACACCGGTCCAGTCGTTACGCCATTCGTGCGGGTCGGAACTTACCCGACAAGGAACTTCGCTACCTTAGGACCGTCATAGTTACGGCCGCCGTTAACCGGGGCTTCAGTTCTGAGCTTCTCCCCGAAGGGATAACCCGTCCCCTTAACCTTCCGGCACCGAGCAGGCGTCAGACTGTATACATCGACTTGCGTCTTAGCACAGTCCTGTGTTTTTAGTAAACAGTCGCTAGACCCTTTTCGCTGCGACCACTTCGAGCTCTCCAGGAAACTGGATCACTCTACCGTGGCACTCCTTCTCCCGAAGTTACGGAGTCATTTTGCCTAGTTCCTTAACGAAGGTTCTCTCGAGCGCCTTAGGATACTCACCTCGCCTACCTGTGTCAGTTTTAGTACGGTCACTCCTGGCAATAGAACCGAGGTTTTTCTTGGAAGACCTTCCGATCACTTCAGACTCAAATGGTCCTGCGCCGACCTCCGGATTGTCGCGGCGGATTTACCTACCGCGCACCTCGGGCCAGCGACGGGGACAATCAACGCCCCGATGACCTTCCAGCCTCCGTCACCCCTGTCCATCAAACTCACCAGAAGTGGTGCACGAATATTAACGTGCTATCCATCGACTACGCCTTTCGGCCTCGCCTTAGGTACCGACTAACCCTGGGCGGAATTGCCTTCCCCAGGAAACCTTAGGCTTTCGGCGAATGAGATTCTCACTCATTTTATCGCTACTCATTCCGGCATAATCACTTCCACTTCGTCCAGAGCTCCTTACGGTACTCCTTCAACCTACAGTGGAACGCTCCCCTACCGACAAATCGAACTAAACGACTTGCCCCGCAGTCTCGGTGCTAACCTTAACTCCCGCTAATTTTCGACGCAGAGATGCTCGACTAGTAAGCTATTACGCACTTTTTAAATGATGGCTGCTTCTAAGCCAACATCCTAGCTGTTATAGCATCTCCACTTCCTTTATGACTTAGGTTAGCTTTGGGACCTTAACTGGCGATGTGGGCTGTTTCCCTTTCGACCCTGAAGATTGTCCCCCAGGGTCTGACTCCCGTGGTACGGTCAATGGTATTCGGAGTTTGGTTGGGTAAGGTAGGCGGGAAGCCCCCTAAACCCATTCAGTATCTCTACCCCCATTGACTAATTTACACGAGGCTAGTCCAAAAACTATTTCGAGGAGAACCAGATATTTGCGAGTTTGATTAGCCTTTTACTCCTAACCACAGCTCATCGGATCAGTTTTCAACCTAAAACCGTTCGGGCCTCCACGGACTCTTACATCCGCTTCACCCTGGCCATGGTTAGATCACTCGCTTTCGGGTCTACTCAACAGTACTCAAACGCGCTATTCACACTCGCTTTCGCTACGGCTCCGCTCCTGAAGAGCTTAACCTCGCACTGCAAAGTAACTCGCCGGATCATTATGCAAAAGGCACGCGGTCACCCATTCCCTTGCGGGCATAGGGCTTCCACAGCTTGTAGGTACACGGTTTCAGGTTCTATTTCACTCCCCTAACAGGGGTTCTTTTCATTTTTCAGTCGCCCTACTGGTACGCTATCGGTCGTCAAGGAATACTTAGCCTTGGGGGGTGGACCCCCCTAATTCACACCGGATTTCACGAGGCCGGCACTACTTGGGATAATATCGAGAGGATCGAACCTTTCGTTTACAGGACTATCACCTTCTATGGTCCGGCTTTCCTGCCAGGTTCAACTAGGTACGATCTTTGTAACTCTCTGGCCGCACAGCACCGCGGCCTGATATCTCCCACGACCCCGAGTTCACAACGCATGCTGGCTTACATGAACTCGGTTTGGGCTCTTTCCGTTTCGCTCGCCGCTACTCAGGAAGTCGAGGTTTCTTTCCTTTCCTGGGGTTACTTAGATGTTTCAGTTCACCCCGTTCACTCCCTTGCCCTATGTATTCAGGCAAGAGTGACCAGCTTTAGCAGGTCAGGTTTCCCAATTCAGAAATCTCCGGATCAAAGCTTGCTTAGCAACTCCCCGGAGCTTATCGCAGCCATGCCACGTCTTTCATCGCTTCTTGACGCCAAAACATCCACCGTATACCCTTTGTAGCTTAACTGCCATCATTCCCGAACAGCCGGTCAATCCCCCTCGACCAGGCAATCGCGAAGATCCGAAGATCCTCGAGTTCACCGCTCAAAGGTTCAGGACCAGTATCGAGAACGCTACAGCACTACAATGAGTGAACGTTCTGATTCTAGACACCACTACCAAGCTACACCAAATTGTCAAAGAGCAATGGGGACTCTCTCGAGTCACCCGCTTCCACCCCCGGCGACTCAAGGCCGCAGACAGGGCTGAAAGAATTCTTAAAGATCTTTCCAGGAAACCAGGTTCTCACTGCCGGTAATTTGGTGGAGATGATCGGGCTCGAACCGACAACCTCCGCCGTGCAAAGGCGGCGCTCTCCCAAATTGAGCTACATCCCCAACGACCTTAAACGTCCAGGGCTGCGTGATTACGGTACCGGCGCTGAAGTTCCTGTCCCATACCCGGGAGGAGCTCCCCCCAGAAAAAAATGGTGGGCTTAGCTAGAGTCGAACTAGCGACCTCATCCTTATCAGGGATGCGCTCTAACCAACTGAGCTATAAGCCCACTTATCATTCCCAAAAGAAAAGCCTACTGGCCTGCTCCAAGTGAATAAAGGCTGGCGGTGCACCGCAACCTGGAGATGCGCGATGAACGCGCATCGAAATCCAAGAAAAGAATTCCTGTGAGAAACCAAACGTGTTTAGAGATTTTCATCACTCCGGAAAACCGGAATGAAGTCTAAGTAATCCCTTAGAAAGGAGGTGATCCAGCCGCAGGTTCCCCTACGGCTACCTTGTTACGACTTAGTCCCCCTCACAGAACTCACCTTCAGCGCCTCCCTCCCCCGAAGGGGTTGGGTCAGCGATTACGGGTGCGCCCTGCTTGGGTGGCTTGACGGGCGGTGTGTACAAGGCTCAGGAACACATTCACCGCGGCATGGCTGATCCGCGATTACTAGCGATTCCAACTTCATGGGGGCGAGTTGCAGCCCCCAATCCGGACTGGGATCGGCTTTAAGGGGTTTGCTCCGCTTTGCAGGTTCGCATCCCTCTGTACCGACCATTGTAGCACGTTTGTAGCCCTGGGCATAAAGGCCATGATGACTTGACGTCGTCCCCACCTTCCTCCGGTTTAACACCGGCAGTCTCCCTAAAGTGCCCGGCATAACCCGCTGGCAACTAAGGACAAGGGTTTCGCTCGTTATGGGACTTAACCCGACATCTCACGACACGAGCTGACGACAGCCATGCAACACCTGTGCAAGGGTATCCGAAGATAAGACCTGCTTTCGCAGGTTGGCCCAAGCATGTCAAACCCAGGTAAGGTTCTTCGCGTTGCTTCGAATTAAACAACATGCTCCACCGCTTGTGTGAGCCCCCGTCAATTCCTTTGAGTTTTAGCCTTGCGACCATACTCCCCAGGCGGGGCACTTAATACATTAGCTACAGCAGAGAAAGCTCTAAAACTTCCTCTACCTAGTGCCCATCGTTTAGGGCTAGGACTACCGGGGTATCTAATCCCGTTCGCTCCCCTAGCTTTCGCGCCTCAGCGTCAGTTGCAGACCAGAGAGCCGCTTTCGCCACTGGCGTTCCTCCTGATATCTACGCATTTCACCGCTCCACCAGGAATTCCGCTCTCCCCTCCTGCACTCTAGTCTGGCAGTATCCGATGCAGTTCCTCGGTTAAGCCGAGGGATTTCACATGCAGACTTACCAAACCGCCTACGCGCCCTTTATGCCCAGTAATTCCGAATAACGTTCGCACCATACGTATTACCGCGGCTGCTGGCACGTATTTAGCCGGTGCTTCCTCTCCTACTTACGTCAGTTTGGCTGGCTATTCACCACCAATTGTTCATAGTAGGTAACAGGGTTTTACAACCCGAAGGCCTTCATCACCCACGCGGCGTCGCTCCGTCACGCTTGCGCGCATTGCGGAAGATTCTCGACTGCAGCCTCCCGTAGGAGTCTGGGCAGTGTCTCAGTCCCAGTGTGACCGGTCACCCTCTCAGGCCGGCTACCCATCGTCGCCTTGGTGAGCCGTTACCTCACCAACTAGCTAATAGGACATAAACCCCTCCCCGAGTGAAAGCTTGAAACAGAGGCCATCTTTCACCTGGAATCCACCGACTCCAGGCAGTATCGGGTATTAGCCACCCTTTCGAGTGGTTGTCCCCGTCTCGGGGGTAAGTTGTCTATGTATTACTCACCCGTCCGCCACTTTACTTGGTTCCCGAAGGAACCGTTCTCGTTCGACTTGCATGCCTAATCCACGCCGCCAACGTTCATTCTGAGCCAGGATCAAACCCTTCAGTTAAATATTCACCTACCCGGCAAGACAGACTGAATGTCAGGCGATGAAAGCAAAAGCTTTCGCCCTTAACGACATCCTGCCCCCCATTACCGGGAATGTATTTGAAGGAAAAAAACAGGTTTGCCAACACATGAACCGGTCAGACAAGCCGACCAGCTCGTTGGCAATACTCACGCTCGATCCTCACAGGAATTCAAATTGTCAAAGAGCACAGAAAGCCGTCACCTTATAGGGACAACGACCCCCTGGTATTTTACTGGCCTGTTTCGCGCTGCCACCGACCACCTTCCCTATCGGGAATGCACTCTACATCGCGAAAAGCCGCAAACCCCGAATGATAGCTTAAGCAATTCGACAGTCAACGGTGTTTTCAGCTCTTTTCTTTCTTTTCTCGAATATCTGATCTTATCGGCACTATGGCAGCCCGATTATCAGACGGTCTGGAATAGATCCACGCAAGCAGAACTCCGAAGAGCAAAACAACCGCCAGGGAGTAGTTTTGTGAGACGGTTAAGCCGGTAAGGGTCAAAGGAGTGTCGTTCCTCAATCCCTCTATAAAAAACCTGCCAATGCCGTAGAGGAACCAGAGGAGAGGCATCCCCGCCCCACGCGGCGCGTAACCTCTTCCTACATAATACAATAGGAGAAAAAAGAGCAGGAAATCATGCCCGGCCTGGTAGAGCTGAGCGGGATGTACGGCTTCCATGATTTCACCCCGCTGGAGCAGGCCCATATTGAATTGATGGGACCAGGGAGGAGAGCCCTCAGGAAAATGGACGCCGATCGCATAGCTTTCGCTGCAGACCCTGCCGTAGCAGCATCCATTCATGAAACAACCCAACCGACCAAAGGCCAGACCGATCGGCGCAACGATGCCAGACACATCCATATAATCCAGGACCGAGAGCTTCTTCCAACTCATGTAGATCAACCCGCCAAGACAGCCGCCCGTTACTCCCCCGTAAAGTACGAGCCCACCCTCCCAGATCTTGAAAAAAGCGAAAGGGGATCGGTCCTGGAACTCGGCGGAATAGTTCAGAATGTAAAACATGGTGCGTCCGCCAAGGATGCCGCTCAGCAACATGACCATGCTCAGGTCGTAGAAGACATCCTCCAACTCCCACTTGCGAACAATGCGAGTGGCCATATAGACCGTCAGCAGGTAGCCCAGAACGATCATCAGACCGTAGCCGTGGATCGGCAGGCCAAAGAGTTCAAAAATGACAGGTCGCATGTATAGGGTTCCCCTGGTTTTCTACCTCGGAATACTATAGCGAACCCAATCCAAGGTCAAAGCCGCTGGAGGCGGGAAGCATCTTTGTGGAAAAAGATGTCCGGGACAGCTATCCTTCGGACCGGCTTCGACCCTGACCTCCTTTTTAGACAGCGAGAACCACTAAATGGCCAAGAAGAGAGTTCTGCTCCTGGGTTCGACAGGATCTATCGGAGAGAACACCGACAGGGTGGTTCAGAATCTGGCCGAAGAGCTCGAGCTTGTTGGGCTCGCGGCTCACTCCAGTTGGGAGCGCCTGCTTGAGCAGATAGCAGCGCACCAACCCGAAGCGGTTGCACTGGTAGACCCGAAGGCTGCCGGCAAGCTTCGCGCAGCGCTTGAGAAAGCCGACGATCTCCCCCGGATCTACGAAGGAGAGGAAGGGCTCGTCGAGCTCGTGCGGGAGACGGAGGCCGATGTCCTTGTCGCCGCCATCTCCGGAGCCGCCGGGCTGCCCGCCAACATTGCGGCCCTCGATACCGGTAAAGACCTGGCCCTCGCTAACAAAGAATCGCTCGTCATGTCAGGCTCCATACTCACCCGCCTGGCACGGGAAAAAGGGCGCCGGATCCTACCTGTCGACAGCGAGCACTCGGCCATCTTCCAGTCACTCGAAGCCGGTAGCCGCGAAGAGGTGGGACGTGTCATCCTGACCGCCTCGGGAGGTCCCTTTCGCCAGACGAGCGTAGAAGAGCTGCAAAAGGTGACACGCCGGGATGCTCTCAACCATCCTACCTGGGAGATGGGAGAAAAAATCACCATCGACTCGGCCACCCTGATGAACAAGGCTCTGGAGATTATCGAAGCCCGCTGGCTATTCGACCTTCCGCCGGAACAGATCGAGGTGGTCGTGCATCCCCAATCGATCATCCATTCACTTGTCGAATACAGGGACGGATCCACCATCTGCCAGTTGGGTCCTCCGGACATGCGGGTTCCGATCCAATACGCCCTGACCTATCCTCGCAGGCTGCCGCTGCCAACGGAGCAACTCAGCCTGGCCGAACTCGGACAGCTCACCTTCGAGTCCCCTGACACCGAGCGTTTCCCGGCCTTACGGCTGGCCTACGAAGTTCTTGAACAGGGAGGAACCGCCGCTACGGTCTTTAACGCTGCCAACGAGGTCGCGGTGGCGGCGTTTCTTAAGGAAGAAATACCTTTTCTGGGCATCCTCAAGGTGGTAGAGACCTGCCTGAAACAGCACAATGTCGTGGAGAATCCCGATCTTGAAAACATATTCGCCGCAGATAAATGGGCCAGACTGGAAACAGAAAAAATACTCGAACTTGACTGCAAAGAAAGCTCCTGAAACTGGCGAAGAAGAGAAGTAGAGTCACAAACTGACCCGGCCGGAAAGTACCGGAACCTCAAACGACAAATGGCAATAAAGACCCCTCATTAACCTATGACCGTAATCTACGCATTCCTCGCAATCGGAATCATCATCTTCCTGCATGAGCTCGGGCACTTCATGGCCGCGAAGTTCGTTGGAGTTCCCGTCGAACGATTCGCCCTCGGGTTCGATCCCTATAAGCTGCGCCTGTTCTCTTTCAAGCCGGGCGAATATATCGAATTCCTTGGCAGATTTCAAATCTCACTTGGCGCCTCGAAGGCTGCCGGAGGCGACAGCCGGGATACCGGCCAGTCGGCAAATGGAACCACATCCCCCGCCGCCTCCAGCCCGGAAGAAAACGTACAGACCGAGTACCTCATCGGCCTCGTGCCCTTCGGCGGTTACGTCAAAATGACCGGCGAAAACCCCGAAGAAGAAGAAGAAGGAAGCTGCCCTGACGGACTGCAGAACAAATCAGCCGGCGCACGAGCCCTCGTATTCGTCGCGGGGGTCGTGATGAACATCATCTCCGGCTTCTTCTTTTTCATTCTGGCATTCTCCGCCGGCGTCGAATTTCCGGCGGCAACGGTCGGTGGAACGATCCAGGGAATGCCGGCCTGGGAAGCCGGACTGCGGACCGGCGATCGAATCGTCGAGGTCGATGGAAAACCCGTCAAAGAATATACGGAGGTGCTGCTCGGCATAGCTCTTGGAGAGAGGGGCACCAAGGTGGATATCAAGGTTGAGCGCCCCGCCTCAAAGCCCGGCGGCAGCCCCGCGACCCTGGACTTCTCGGTTCCAAGAGCCTGGAACCCCGCCCGGGGCATGAGTTCCATCGGCCTCCAGCAGGTTTCCGCCGAGGCGACCCTGGCTGGAGAGCCGCCGAACGATTCCGCTGCCCACAAGGCAGGATTGAAGAAGGGCGACCGCATCGTCGGCGCGACCCTGGGCGAGGTAGAGCTCCCTCCCCTGCCCAGCCAGCAGCTCATGCGTGTCCTCCTTCATCACATACGGTTGTTTCCAGATGAAGCCGTTGACCTGACGGTGGCAAGAGACGGGCAACCGTCTCCCCTCAAGATCAGGCTTGAAGCTCCCCAGGATCCCAAGGCTCCAGTCGTGCCAAGGATTGGTGTAGCTGCGGGAGGGGGCACGTTCGTCAAGAACATAGCCGGAGGCTCCGGCGCTGAGAGCATCTTCAAGCCGGGTGACCGGCTTCTCTCCATCGATGGGGAGACGGTGCACAGTATGCAATGGGAGCAATTGTCGAAACACTATGCGAAGGACTCCCTCGCCCTCAAGCTTCTCAGGGCTGGAAAAGAAAACGAATCCGTTCTCAGCGGAAATAAGCTCCTGCGGTTGCTGCTCACTGACGAGGTCCAGTGGACCGGGAGAGACCTGGAGGTCGGAGCCCTGCCTGAAAGCAACGCCGCCTACAAGGGCGGCTTGAGAAAAAACGACCAGGTTCTTCGGATTGACGATAGAGAGGTTTACTCCATCGACGACCTCTCGGCTTACCTGGCTGAAAACACCCAGGAGAACCACGAACTCGTAGTCAGCAGGAAAAGCGAAGAGAAGAAGCTGACCCTTTCCGCTGGCGCCTTGGGAGAAGATGCCGGAATCACCTGGAGAACCTTTCCGACGATCTCTATGGTCACTCCGAACGGTCCCGCGGCCAACGCGGGAATTACCGCCGGCTCAAAGATCCACGAAATCAACGGCAAGGAGATCTTCAGCTTTGCCGAGTTGTCGGCCGGCATCACGGCCTACGCCGCCGAAAACAAGGATTCCGAGGCCGCCGGAAAGCTGAAGATCGGATGGATCGACGCCAAGGGAGACAAACAGGAGGGAAGCCTGGCGGCCGCTTCGCCCGCGCCTGCCAACTGGGGCTTCGTGCTCAAGAGCGCCACCGTGGTGGTTCGTGCCGGAATCGGAGAATCCTTCAAGCTTGGTATCGAACGCAGCATCATTACCGTCGACCAGGTTTTTCTCACCCTTCGAAGCCTGATCCGAAGAGATGTCGAAGCCAAGAACCTCGCCGGACCGGTCGGTATCATTCACATCTTTTCTCGAGTGGCGGCTGGAAGCCTGATCCAACTGCTGTTCTGGATGGGAATGGTCAGCATGAACCTCGCCGTGCTCAATCTCCTTCCGATCCCGATCCTGGATGGAGGGCATCTCTTCTTCCTGTTGATTGAAAAGCTCAAGGGCTCCCCAGTGAGCACACGTATCCAGTTCGCCTCGATGCAGATCGCCATGGTTCTCTTCCTGTCGATGGCTCTCTATGTCACCTGGAATGACATCACCCGCCTCTTCTCCGGATTTTAACCACCGGAAATAACGATCTCGATTTTCCGGAAATAAAGAAGCGCGGCGTCCCCGCTCGCTGGTGCCGAAAAACAGAATGATCTACCTGCGATCCATCTTATTCGAATGCGCCTTCGTCTTCCTGACCTTCTGCCTTGCCCTGGTGAACTGTATTCTCGGTTTATTCAACAGGCGAATCATCATAGCCACCGGCCGGGTCTGGGGAAGAGCGACCACCCTGCTGCTGCGCCTGCTCTGTGGAATCACCATAGAAGTTCGCGGGCGGGAACATATCCCTGAAGGGGCGGCTATCGTTGCCTCCAAGCATCAATCCACCCTCGAGGCCGTGCTCTTTGCCGATTTTCTCTCCGACCCGATCTTTTCCATGAAGGAGGAGCTTACCCGGATACCCCTGCTGGGATATTCGATCCGCAGATCCGGCGCGATACCTATCAAGAGAAGCGGCGGTGCCTCCTCCTTGAGAATGCTGATTCGCCGCGCGAAGGAAGCCTTCAAGGAAGGTAAGCAGCTGCTGATCTTCCCGGAAGGAACCCGCACGCCGCCCCGCACCAGGGGAAAATACAACCCTGGCGTGGCGGCCCTCTATTCACGCTGCGACGTCCCGGTGACACCCGTAGCCCTGAACTCGGGCTCCTTCTGGGCACGCCGCACCCTGCTCAAGCCGCCGGGGCGGATCATCATCGAGTTCCTGCCGGCCATCGAGACCGGCCTGGAGAGAAGAGCCTTCCAGGAGCTCCTCGAGAACAGCATCGAGGAGGCCACGATGAAACTCGAGCAGGAATCCCCAGGAACCTGAAACGAGCGGCGGCAGCAGCCCGGCAGGATTGGATTCAGGTGGCCTGCCAACCTTCAGGAGCCAGGAGCTCATGCGGCCTGTAGGCGGCCTTGTACTCCATGGACTTGCAGCCGTTAACGTAATAGCCCAGATAGAGATACCGCTTGCCCAGCCGCCGAGCTTCTTCAATCTCGCAGAGAACATCAAAAACACCCAGGCTTCGCCTGGGAAAGTCGGGATCGATGAAGGCGTAGATGGAATTCAGTGATCGTTCCGCCTCACCGACATAGGCAACAGCGACCAGGCGCTCATCGAGACGGTAGCAGAACTCAAGGGTTGAGACCGCGTTAAAGCAGAAGGTCTCATAGTACTCCTCCGGGCTCATCGTGGCTGAAGGCCAGTCTCTGCGAGCCTCGCGGTCAGCATGATGACCCCTGTAGAGATCCAGCCGTTCCTCGTCAATCCTGGGTTCTCCGACCTCGACCCGCAGATCCGAGTTTTTCCGCAACACTCTGCGCTGGCTTCTTGAAAGCTCGAAGCGATCGACCGGCACCCTGATGGAGAGGCACTCGGAACAGCCGCTGCAGAGAGGACTGAAGAGAATGCTGCCAAAACGCCGCCAACCCTTCTCGAGCTTCTCGTCGTATTCGCTTGGCAGCAGGTCGGCAACAAGCTGGTACCTCGTCCTGGCTTCCCGCCCGGGAAGATAGGGACATGGCTCAGGCTCGGTATCCAATTGCGCGACCTCGATCATCGATCTACCTCAATCGGCGCTTTCGGAGAGAATCTTGCGGTAGGCTTGCCGGGCATCTTCATAAGCCTTCGCGGCTGCGGCCAGCTCAGAATCCCGGATACGGCCCTTCTTCTGCTTCCAGCACTGATCAACCGATTCCAGGCACCACTGGGCGCTCTTCTTCGATGCGCGAATCGGCTTGTCGCCGACAAGCACGAAGACCGGGTTGGTATGACAGCTCGGAAGGATTCTAAGAGCGACCCAGCTGGATTTGCTCAGCTCCAATTCAGCCGAGAAATCCTGGAGTTTCCCATCAGCGGCGATCTCTTTGCGAAGAACCGGCTCACCATTGACGACAATCTCTACGGGCACCTTACGAGTTTCAGCCAGGCGGGCTCTTTCAATATGCCAGTAGGGTTTCTGCTGGTAGGGACGACCCCTGAGATCAGGATTCGGCTTCTCATCGAGCATAGCCGCCACCCGGGCGGTGATTTTGACCTTGCCGGGCTTGTCGAGACGCACCTCGCTTCCCTTGGTGCCCACCTCCAGGTCATTGACCGTGAAATCGACCAGGTGGCTGCGACCATCTCCGACATAGGACCGCCCATTCTTGAGCTCCTCGCAGAAGCGATCAAAATCAAGCTTCCCATCGAGCTTGCAATAGACCCGGCCGAGTCCAACCCGTTCACCGTAGATACACGGAAAATCGGTCTCTCCGCTGATCATGGTACGGAAGCCGCAGTTCAACGTGTGGTACCAGATGTTCAGCTCCCATACGTAGGGTGTATCGACAGTCGAGATGAAATCTACAACACCGTGAACCACGTCCACTATGTATTCGTTCGCTCCGATACTGTTAAAGGGAGGGATGACATAGTTCGGAAGGTCAGCCGTTTTCACATCGAGGCCCCAGCCACTGTGAGAAAAGCCGACCACCCCGCCCTGCTTCTTCCCCCAGGCCAGAACCGGCAGATCCCAGCTGGGCCACTCCTCGATCTTCGTGGTCCCGGGGTAATCATCCTCCTTCAACCGAAGCAGACACAGATGCCCCGCGTGCGAAGAAGGAAAGCCGGAGACCTCGACATCGTAGCGCATCAGGTAGTCCGGTTTGCTGAGGTCAGAGACCCTGCCATCGAAGAACTGCTTCTGGAAATACCAGCAGGGCCCCCAGCTCAGGACGCAGCCGACGTTGAGGTCCTCCCCGAGAATATGGCGCATCATCGACTTCGGAGTCACACCCTGGTTGGGGCTCTCGTAATGAGAGCAGCCGGCGGCGTGAACATGATGGTCGCCGCTGTACCAGCCGAGCTTCTTGGCGTGAAACCATCTCCTGAGCTTGAAATTCGCCCGACTGGTCTTCTGCCCGCTGGGCACCACCACATCCATCCTGTCGCGGAAATACTCGGGCCCGCGTCCGTATTCGAACGAATATTTCCCGGGCGGCAGGGAGATGGACTCGCCGTGATGGCGGTAGATCTGTGAATGAAAAAAGAAATCCGGTTCGAGACGACGCGATCGATGGGGATAGATCCTGCCGCGGGTGTCGCGAATGACAAACGAGGCGCTCGCGGGCTTGCCATCGTAATCGATGACCCCGAGAACGACCTCGGTCGAGGGGATGCAATTGAAGAGAACATTCGCCTCGTTCCTGAAGCCGAGGTCCTGGGTTCCCTGTCCGACGTTGAACTCGATCTTGGCCTCTCGCTTGCCCGCATCCCTGGAATAGATCTCGACAATCCTGTACTCGAGCGCGAGCCCGGAAAGGGTCTTGTTGAGAGGACGGGAATCAAAGGTCTGGACATCCATCCAGCGATCACCCACCTGGGCCGGCGTGACGCTCACCTTCGGATCGGCTGAGCCACTCGAGCGTTTATAGACCGGTTTCGCGTTGGGACTTTTCGCCTCCAGCTGCGCCGTGACTCCCGCCTCGTTGTGAACCCGTACCAGGAAGGCCCTCCAGCCCTGCTGGATACATTCGGGCGCGGCCGGTCCACGCGCGACCTTCACCCGGCTCTCGGGATTGATATGAACCGAGAAGAGAACATGCGGAGCGAAGATGGCCTGGATTCCCTTCGCGGCCTCCGCCCCCCCCTTGCCCATCGCGGCATCCAGCGCTGTCGTCTCCTTTGCCGAGAGAGGTCGGCCGATATACTCCAGGGCTTCTTTCACCCTCCGGACCTGCGCCACAAGGGGCTGTGGCTCGATTCCCTCAACAGGCTTCAGCTCATCCGGAAAAGCCCGGGAGGTCGGCTGTAAACATGGAAAAACAAGCGAAAGAAAGACTATGGTCAGTATGTTTCGGCGTCTCATCCGGTGATCCTGTTTTGTAGTTGGTAGAGATTGAGACAGGCTAGGTGATAATACATCGATGAGCCCCAATAATCGATGTGTTGGCGGGTCTGATCGACAGCATCTCTGCTGTCAATCAGCCCTCGACTGCTGAGCGACAGAGTCGGATCACCAGGATGAAAAAAAAACAGGCCCTGACAACGATACTGCTGATCATTTGCGGCTACCTGGCCTACCAGCTCCTGCGTGAATCTCCAGCTGGTGGAGAGAACCCTGGAGACGACCTCCGACTCGAAAACCAGGTCCGTGAAGAAGAGGAGAGGCCGAGAGCTGAAACGAGTGAACCGGTGAAGGCTGGAACCTTGCCAGAGCCGGTGAAGACGGTCCCCAGGGACACTATCACCGGCCACGTATTGGCGAAAGAGAACCGGCAACCTGTCGCCAGCGCCGTCATCACCCTGCTCAACGAACCCGGCACGAAAGCGATTACGGCGAAAGACGGTTCCTTCCGCCTGGTCCCGGTAGCTCGCCAGGCTAACGACCTGCTCGTCCGCGCCCCAGGGGGCTACGGAGTCACCACGCGGCCGCAAGTTCCCGGCGGTACCCACGGGCTGGCCATCCTGCTGGAGGAGGAGTTGACGCTTCGCGGAACGACCATCTTCCCCGATGGCAGACCTGCCCCGAATATCGAGCTTCTCCTCCACTCCGCCGCGACTCTCGAGGCGGACCCGTTCTCGCGCGC
>CBFHWB010000076.1:0-18537 GCA_965659285.1 Planctomycetota bacterium
CCGGCCAGGATTGGACTGGTCACCTCGCGGACGGGCGCCGCGGTGCGTGATTTCCTCGAAACCCTTGACGATCGCAATCCGCGAGCCCGGGTTCGACTCGTTCCAGTTCGCGTCCAGGGCGAAGGCTCGGCCGCTGAGGTTGCGCGGGCCCTGGAACTGCTCCAGGGAAGCGCTGCGGGGGTGGATGTAATTGTGCTGACCCGTGGAGGCGGGAGTCTCGAAGACCTCTGGGCATTTAATGAGGAGGTGGTAGTCCGAGCGATTGCCGAAAGCGCGATTCCAATTGTCTCAGCGATTGGGCATGAGGTTGATTACACAATAGCTGATTTTGTGGCGGATTATCGCGCGGCGACTCCGACAGCGGCCGCCTCCGCTGTGACTCCTGATTTGCGGGAGATCGTCCAGCGTATGGATGGTCTTCGCCGGCGCCTGGCCATGGGGTTGAGGTCATGGTCTCAGCGGGGAGAGGCGGAACTCGCGCAGAAGATGTCCACACGGTATATGTTGAATCCGCAGTTGGTGGTCGAAGAGAGATTCGAACATCTCGACAGGGGGCTGGGAGAGCTCGAGTCACTGACCCGCGGGCGGCTGGACCAGCTGGAGAACACGCTGGCTCTTCTTGGCTCGAGGCTCGAGACCCTGAATCCCTACGGAGTCCTGAAACGCGGCTATTCCGTGGTGCTCGATACTGATGGGAAGACGGTGACCGGGGCGGATGAGTTGAGTGAGGGAGATCTCCTTCGCCTGCGGTTTGAGCGGGGCGAGGCGAAGGTCCGGGTTGAGGATGCAGGACAGCAGAACTGAAGAAGATCGAATTTACGGAGGACGCGAGAGTGGCAAAAAAAACGGCGAAGAAAGACAAAGACAAGAATCCGGATTTTGAGGGTGAACTGGAGAAGCTCGAAGAGGCGGTCGCCAGGCTTGAAGATGGCAGCCTGACCCTCGATGAGGCCATTGCCCAGTTTGAGAGCGGCTTTAAATCATGGCGCCATTGCCAGGATTTGCTCGAGAAGGCCAGGAAGAAGATCGAGGTTCTCTGCGAGGAGGCCGGCATTGCCGGAGAGGATGGCGCCTCCATCTCCTGGGAGGAGGCTGGATCGGGCGAGGATGGGCCGGATGATGAATAAACTGACCGGAGATTATTTTGATGGGGAGATGGAACCCGTGGTCATTAGCTACGAGAATAGGCCGTATCCGGTTGGTCGTTTCGGACCGCGGCCTTCACTGAAGCCGCGGGACAGGAGATGAAGGCGTTACTCCAGAGAGTCAGGAATGCCTCGGTTGAGGTCGATGGGGAGGTCGTCAGCTCGATCAGAGCCGGGATGCTGGTTTTCCTTGGCATAGGAAAAGGTGATAGCGAGGAAGCCGGAAGAAAGCTGGCTGAGAAGATTGTCGAGTTGAGAATTTTTCCGGATGAAAAGCACTCCATGAACCGTTCCCTGAAAGATATCGGGGGGGAACTCCTGCTGGTTTCCCAGTTCACCCTCCAGGCCGACTGCCGCCGTGGGCGCAGGCCATCCTTTGTCGACGCGGAAGATCCAGCGCGGGCGGAGGAATTGTACAGGGGCTTTGGTGAGAACCTTCGGTCCAGCGGGATCGAGGTCGGGGAGGGAGTGTTTGGAGCTCATATGAACATTCGGCTCGATAACGACGGCCCGGTGACTATTCTTCTGGACAGCGGGTCGCTTTCCCGCTCTGGCGGGAGCGATTGAATGTACGACACCAACCGCAAGGAATTCCGGCAGGAGCTTGATTACTACACCATCCTGGGAGTGAGCGAGACCTCTACTCGGGATGAGATCCGTAGCTCCTACAGGCGGTTGGTACTCGACGCGCACCCCGACAAGAATCCCCAGAGGCGCGAATGGGCGGAGCACAGGATCCGGCTTCTTATCGAGGCCTACGAGATCCTTGGAAACGATGAGAACCGCCGGGTCTTTGACATCCATCGCAAGGCGGCGTTGAAGGTTCGAGGCGAGAAGGAGCCTTTCTATTTCACGAGAAAGACGCCTGGCGCGAGAGCCCTGTTGATTCTCTTTTACATGACCAATAAGCAGGAGGATCAGGGCGCCGAGATGCTCGCTGAGATGGAGGAAGAATTTGGCAGTGGATACCTCAAAGAGTATCTCTGCCGCGAGGACTACCTCGACAGTCTCTTCCTGCTGGCGGAGCATTACATCGCGAAAAAGAATTATCTCGGAGCGGCTGAGAGGCTTCGCGCTTTTTACCATCATGAGTGCCGGTCGCCATGTCCGCGGCATTATTACGACCAGGTGATCGGCCACCTCAGAAATCTCTATCTGCGAAAGCTGCCCGGGACGCTCGCCCCGCTTCTACTAACCTCCTACCTTAGCGAGGCGGCCGAATTCAACCTCAAGCAGCCTGATGAGATCTTGCGTCTGCATCTGCTTGCGGATGCGGCGCTGGAAAGCGGAAACCTGACGATCGCTCATCGAGCGCTTGAGAACTGCGGCCGACTCGCCCCTGATTCCACAGAACTGGTTGAACTGCAGGTCCGCCTGGCGAGCCTGCGGGGGCACGCGCGCGCTGGAAAGAATCATAGCAGGCGCCCCGGAGCCAGGCGGGTGAGGGAAGGCCTTTGAGAAGGCTCTATGCGGTAGTACTTGCCGGCGGGCGCGGAGGAAGATTCTGGCCGTTGAGCCGGGAAGACAGGCCGAAACCTTTTCTTCCTCTTGGCGGAGATGGTTCTTCACTGCTGTCGCTGACCTGCAGGAGGCTGGCTGGGCTTCTCGACGGAGAAGACCGGCTCTTTGTTGTGGGGCGGGCCGACCACGCCCGCCTCATCCAGCAGGAACTGCCAGGTCTCGCTCCGGAGAACTTCCTGGCCGAGCCGGAAAATCGGGGGACTGCCGCGGCGATCGCGCTGGCGGCGCAAGCGGTTCTGCGGCTGGATCCCGAGGGATTGCTGCTGGCCTGTCCCTCCGATCATCTCATCTCCGAGCCTGAGGAGTTTGCTCGTACAGTTCGATTCGCGGTGGACTGCTATGGAGACCTGCCCGCTGAAACCGATCCGGCGACGGTTGTCCTTGGCGTGGATGCCGGCTCGCCTGATGCGGGCTTCGGCTATATTGTGTGTGGAGAGGAGCTTGCGGAACTCGCTGGCCTGCAGTGTCACCATGTCTCGCGCTACGTGGAGAAACCTTCCCGGGAGATCGCCAGAGGCCTGGTTGAAGGAGGGGGAGCGCTGTGGAGCACCGGGATCTTTCTCTGGAGCGCCGCGGGGTATCTCCGTTTGCTGGAGAGCTACCTGCCGGAGGTCTGCGGACTTCTCGATGACTCAGCGCATGAGGCTCCGGCGCAGAAGGTATCTGTTGATCACGGAATTCTTGAAAAGGCTGAGAGCGTTGTCGTGCTCAGGAGTTCTTTTTCCTGGGCGGATATCGGGACATGGGAGCGTTACGGCGCTCAGCTGATGGCATCAGAGGGAGGCAATCGTATCCGGGGGAATTTTGTCGGCCTGGACACCGAGGATTGCATCGTTCTGTCAGATCGAAGGATCATAGGTACGGTCGGGGTGAAGAATCTCGTCATTGTCGAGACTGAAGATGCCATACTGGTCTGTCATCGTGATTCCGTTGAGCGGGTGAAAGACCTCGCCCATGAGGTGGAGCAGGCCGCTCGTTCCGAGCCTCCATCGAGTTGATGGAGCCTGGAAGCCGACCTGGAGAAGACAGGTGTAACGAAATGGGAAAAATCCTTGGAATCGATCATGGAGACAAGCGCTTCGGAATCGCCCTGAGCGATGCGGGTCAGCTCATAGCGACTCCCCGCCAGGTTGCTGCCGGAGAAGAGGCTCTCTGGGAGGCGCTCGGGACGCTCGTCAAAGAAGAAGATATCGAGGCTGTCGTCGTCGGCCTTCCCCTGAATATGGATGGGAGTGAAGGGCCGCGTGCCAGGAAGGTGATCGAGTTTTCACGGGAGGTCGAGAAGAGGACCGGTTTGCCGGTAAATGCCTGGGATGAACGCCTGAGCAGCTTCGAGGCGGAGAGCGCTCTTACGGAGGCCGGCATACATGGCGACAGACGAAAGGAAAGGGTCGATATGGTTGCGGCCCAGATCATCCTGCAGGGTTATCTGGACCATCTGAACAAGGAACCTCCGGTAACCGATGGATGAGGCTCCAGCAGCCATTTTTTCTTTTGATATAGACCGCTGGAAGTCATCTTTAGCTTGCCCGAATAGGGCTCTGTGTTAGGATAGCAGGCTTGAAATTAAGAATAGGTACCAGATAGAAGGTCGGTTTACGAAGAATGGAAATAACCGAAATGACCCGTTCGGCCGTTGTCGAACGATTTGCCCGCAGCAAAGGCGATACGGGCAGCCCGGAGGTGCAGATAGCTCTTCTCAGTCAGCGCATCAAAGGTCTCACCGAGCATCTCAAGGAGCACAAGAAGGACCATGCGACTCGGCGTGGACTTCTCATGCTTGTGGGGCAGAGAGCTAAATTGCTTCGCTATCTTGCGCGTGAGGATTTCGAGCGCTATCGCACGTTGATTGGCGAATTGGGGATTCGACGCTGATCCGTTCGGCGCATGGTTTCCGCGTATCCTGGTCGATTGCAACCCTGTAGATCGACCTCCTCGCTGGCTCCTGCTTCGATACCGAAGGCATCATCTAATAACAAATCAGCGCCCCATGAGGGGCCGAATAAAAACAGGCTGTCCGTAGCGGCCAGTCGGCAGGGCCGACTGAGAATAAATTGCCCGGAGAGCTTTAAGGAGGCTGGAAGCAAAGAAAATTTGAAGAACGGGGTCTCGGAGAGCCGAGGCTTCTCGAGGTAGAAGGTAAGAATCATTCAGTATTAGTTCAGAAGAAAAAAGAAGACGATGACAGTAAGAGTAGAAAAAGAAATAGCAGGTAGAACATTAATTATCGAGACCGGGAAAATCGCCCGCCAGGCGAATGGGGCCACGATGGTCCGTTATGGAGATACGCAGGTCTTTACCGCGGTCACCTCCTCCTCGGCAAGGTTCGGCATGAGCTTCTTTCCCCTCACGGTCGATTACAGGGAAAAGACGACGGCCGCGGGTAAATTCCCCGGCGGCTTCATCAAGAGAGAAGGCCGTCCGACCACGAAAGAAATCCTGACCTGTCGCCTGATCGACAGGCCGATCCGTCCTATGTTTCCGGACAACTACAGCAAGAACTCCGCGGTGGCGGATACGTCTGTAGCGGCGCAGGTCTTCTCGGTAGACCAGGAGAATGATCCTGATGTGCTGGCCGGCATCGCGGCTTCAGCGGCCCTCAGTGTTTCCGACATCCCTTTCCTCGGCCCCCTGGGGACGGTGCGAATCGGGTTGATCGAGGATGAGCTGATTGTCTTCCCCACCCACGAGCAGCTCAAGGAGAGCAAGCTTGACCTCGTCGTTGCCGGAACGATGGAAGCCGTCACGATGGTCGAGTGCGGTGCGAAGGAAGTCTCCGAAGAGAAGATGATCGAGGCTATCGCGAAGGCCCATGAGGTCATCTGCGAGATCGTTGAGATGCAGAACGAGCTCGTCGCCCAGGGCGGCAAGCCCAAAATGGAGTTGGATGATCTTCCGGACCACTCCGAGCAGACAGCTGAGCTCAAATCGAAGTATTTTGATGGTTTCCGCGAAAAGCTGCTGACCGAAGGTAAGCACGCCCGCAGCGGCGCGGTGTCCGAATATATCTCGGCCTGCCTGGATGAGGTCAGTCCCGAGCCTGAGGAAGGCGCTGAGCCGGATCCTTCGCTTCCCGAACGCGATCTCGTCAAGGGGCTCCTGCGCGGGCTCTCCGAGGAGGCTGAACGCGAACTTATTCTCTCGGGAACGAGAACAGATGGGCGTTCCACTACCGATATCAGGGACATCAAGGGAGAGGTCGGAGTCCTTCCCAGACAGGTCCACGGTTCCGCGCTCTTTACCCGCGGCGAGACCCAGTCTCTTGTCTCGGTGGCGCTTGGAACGGGCAAGGACCAGCAGATCGTTGATGGGCTTGGTGAAGAGTACCGTGAGCGTTTCACGCTTCACTATAACTTCCCGGCCTTCTGCGTCGGTGAGTCCTGGCCCAATCGCGGGCCGAAGCGGCGGGAGATCGGTCACGGCAACCTCGCCCAGAGGGCCCTGGCCGCGGTCATTCCCGAGGAAGAGGACTTCCCCTATACCGTCCGAATTGTTTCGGATATCACCGAGTCCAACGGCTCCTCCTCAATGGCATCTGTTTGCGGCGGCATTCTTGGGCTCATGGACGCTGGAGTCAAGATTCGCCAGCCGGTTGCGGGTATTGCGATGGGGCTGGTCAAGGATGGCGACAACATCGCGATTCTCAGCGACATCCTCGGCAGCGAGGATCACAACGGTGACATGGATTTCAAGGTTGCTGGAACCCAGTTCGGGATTACGGCCCTTCAGATGGATATCAAGATCACCGGGGTCAGCCAGGAGCTCCTGGGCCAGGCCCTGGAGCAGGCGAAGGCGGGAAGGATTCACATCCTCAAGGAGATGCTCAAGGCTCTCAATAAGCCGCGCGCCGATATTTCTCCCTATGCCCCGAGGATTATCCAGATCCGTATCGATCCTGAGAAGATCGGCCTGATCATTGGACCTGGAGGCAAGATGATCAAGAGCATCCAGGAAGAGACCGGGACGACCATCGAGATCGAGAACGATGGAGTCGTGACGATCTGGAGTACCGACATGGAAGGCGCTGAGGGAGCCCAGGCAAAGATCGAGGCTCTGACCGAGGAGGTCCAGGCCAACAGGATCTACGAGGGCAAGGTCGTTTCGATCAAGGACTTCGGCTGCTTTGTCGAGGTTCTTCCCGGCCAGGAAGGTCTTGTTCACGTCAGCGAGCTTGCGGACGGTTTTGTCGACAAGGTCGGTGACCTGGTCTCGATTGGAGACATCATCAAGGTCAAGTGCCTCGGCACCGACAACCAGGGACGCATCAAGCTGTCAAAGAAGGGTCTTGAGGACGGAGATGGCGGCGGCGATTCTCCTCCAACTCCCGCTAAAGAGTAGGGAGGGCTCGCGTGACGGAGATCGTGGTCGGCGCGACGGAGTCTAAACGGGCCTTTCTCTAACGAGAGCCATTGAATCGCCTGTGCTGCCCACCAGGCGGCGGCTGGCGGAGGCGTGGATATCAGGTTGCCCCGGCTCAGAAGTAGTGTTTCTTTCTGAGGTAGAGCAGCAGTATCCCCGCCCCGGCCAGAGCTCCGCCCAGTCCGCAGAGGACGCCCAGAAGAACATCAGTTCCCTCGCCGCTTTTTGAGGAGGCCTTGGCGCCCGGCTTCTTTCCGGATTCCTTTTTCGTCTCTCCAGGGCCGGGCTCCGGTTTGTCAGCAGGCGTTTCTTTTTCAGCGGGGGTTGTTCCGGTCTCCGTATCCGGAGAGGTCTCTGGTGGGGCGGTCTTTATCTCCGTCGCATCTTCCGAGGGATTGACAACGGCGGCCGCGGCGGCGGCTTCCTCTGATTGGATCCGACTGTCGAAGAGATTCAGATCTTCTTCGATTTTTCCGCTCGTTTTACCGGCAAGGAAGACCTCGCCCTTCCCCAGGTCACTCGTAAGCTTCTCGGCGGCTTTGAGTGAGAAGGCGATATTCTCAGACCAGAGCTTCAGCTCCTTCTTCTTCTTGGTCGTATTGAAGGGGCTCTTCGGACGACTCTCCAGCCGGGCTTCGCAGCGGCGGTAGGCCTTCTCGAATTCAAGAAGCAGGGTGTCGAGCTCAAACAGATCCCCCTTGAGAGCTCTCAGATCTTTCTGGGTCTGCAGGATCTCGTCATAGAGAGCCCTCGATGCTTCCGGGCTTCCAGGGTTGTCCTTAAAACGCTCGAGCCGCTCGAGGAAGCCCTTGCTCGAGATCATTCCCTTCTCGCAGCTCCTCCTCAGCTCACCGGTATCGATCTCTGTTTCTCTCGCCCGGATGGCGGTCAGCGAATCAAAGCGTTTCTGGATATCGTCCACCAGCGTACCGGGGTCGATCTCGTCTTCGTTCCCCTGTCCATTCCCGGGGCTCTTGCTGTTTTCCTCTCCCGGCTTTGTTCTCGAGGGGACTGGCTCACGACGAACCCAGCGCTTTCCATAGCAGATATTGCAGGTTTCCTTACCGGTGAAACGACAGCTTGGGCAAATACCCGCCGGCAGCTCGGTTTTGCATTTATGGTCGCCCTTGCCGCGGCAACTGGGGCAGGGATAGGAGCCGCCTCCTCCGCATTTCGGGCATCTCTTGTCCCGGACGCCGAATTTTCCGTCACCGCCGCAATATCCACAGGAGATTTTTCCCGGCCCGGCTTCGTTGGGCTCTTCGGCATTCGGCTTATTGCACTGGCGGCAGGGCCGCCGCCCTCCGCCGTTACATTGGGTGCAGGTCTTGTAGAGTTTTCCTTTTCCCTCGCAGCTTCGGCAGGCCATCTTCCCCTTGTCATCGCATTGGCGACAGCGGACGAGGTCATCGCCAGGCGGCGATTCATCCTGTCCGTAGGCCTGCATCAGCAGGCAAGCGAGAATAGCCGCGAGGCCAAGTAGGAAGAGCGGGGGGTGTCGGGTATGCATCGTGAAAATCGCGGGTAACGGGAACTGATACGACTCTCGTCACCTTTCGGGGCGTAAAAGGCTTATTCACATAAGTTTAAACTCTATGGTCGGATCAGGCAACGAGGCTTGTGTGCAGTGGCTGGAGCTTTATTTTACGACTCGTCGGCGCTTTCAACTGCATCCTCCAGCCACTTGGAGAATTTGCTCCCGCTGGGCGGATCGGCGCCTTCAAATTTTGATATGATTGTCTTGGGACGGTCCGGATGAACCAGGACATAGATCGGCAGGGCAAGTTTACCGGCCATTTGTTTCTGTAGCGCTGTAAAGGCGGTTTTCAGCTTCTCATCGGTGTGATCGGTATGCAGGCGAACCTCGACGGTCTTCTTTAACAGCTTCTCATGCTTCGGGAAGATGGAGACCTCCATCATTCGACAGTTCACTCAGGTAAACCCAGTGAAGTTGATGAGGGCGAGCTTCCCCTCAGTTTTCGCCTTTTGTATTCCTTTCTCAAAGTTGTCTTTCACCAGGGTCCATTTGACGTTTTCCCCGGATTCCTTCGTCGCGGGAGGGGGCGCCAGGGCGGCTGTGATGAAGTCGAGCTTCGCTCCGTTGCCGCAGCGGAAAAAGTAGACACCCAGGGTGATCACAGTGATGCCCGAAAGGATTCGCATCATCGAGATACCTTTGAAGCCGCGGTGCATGTTTACCAGGTAGGCGCCGGAAAGAAGAAAAATAACCGCCCAGGCCAGGAGGAACATCTGGCGGCTGATGATGAATTTTTCCCCGAAAAGGGCGAGGTCCGCATTGGAGAAGAACTTGAGCGCGGCGGCCAGCTCTATAAAGCCCAGGAACACCTTCACCGTATGCATCCATTCTCCTGAGCGAGGCATCGATTTGGTCCAGGCGGGAAAGAGCGCCAGGAGGACGAAGGGAGTTGCCATGGTCAGGCCGAATACGCTCATGCCCAGCAGGATCTTGCCGGTGCTGCCGCCTTCTGTGGCGGTGAAGGCGAGCAATCCCCCCATTACCGGCGCTGTGCAGGTGAATGAGGTAATCACGACCGTCGCGCCCAGGAGGAAGACTCCCAGCAGCCCGGTACCGCCACTGGCCTTTGAGGCGAGATTGTTGAGACCCGAGGGGAGGCGAATGGTGAAGAGATTGAAGAAGCTCAGGGCGAAGACCAGGAAAACCACGCCGAAGACGAGATTCAGCGGCCAGTCCTGTGCGAAGCGGATGATGATTTCTCCAACGAGGAGTCCAACCACATTGAAACAGACGATGATTCCCAGTCCGTAACACAGCGCCAGCGGCAGAACCTTGCCCTCCCTGGCCTCGGCCTGCTTGGTGAAGAAGGAGATGGTGATCGGGATCATGGGATAGGTGCAGGGCATGACCAGGGCGAAGAGCCCTCCGCCAATCATCGCGAGAATGAAGGCCAGCAGGCCTTCATTCTCTGGCCCAGCAGGTGAGGGAGGTGCTGTGACGGCCGCTGTTTCCTCCGAAACCGTGAATTCGACAGTGTGGGTCGTCGTAGTCGGTGGGTCACAGATGCCGGTTTTCTCATCGCAGGCCATGAACGACAGCTCGATCGCCAGGGTCTTCTGCCCCGGTGCAGCGTCTTTATCCACGCGGAGGATTTGCCGGATCTCTCCGGTGTTCTTGAGTATGCTGTGGATTTCGGGGCCGGCTCCAAAGTCACCCATGTTCTTCTTCTGCGAGGGAGGGAAGATGAGCTCTCCTTCGCCGGCGACCGCCTGTCCGGGGGAAATCTTCAGCTCGAAGGGTCTTCCAAGCGGCGGGTCCGAAGGGCTGATGTGATCCGGGGCGTAGATGTACCAACTCCCGGTCATCTCGTAGCGCACCACCAACTCGGCGGTGCCGCCGCGTTTCACCTCCGTCGGTGAGAGTTCCAGCTTGAAGTCGGCATGTTTGCCTCCGCCGCCGGAACCCTCGGGCGCAGTGCCCAGCAGCCCTCCGAGGTCGATGCCCACTGCAGGCTTCTTCTCCTGGGCGGCAGGGACTTCCGGCTTGACGGGAGCCGCTTCTTCCGTAGCCGCGCCGGAACCGTCGATCATGGCGACAAGGTTTTTGTTCAAGGTCGCCTTGGGGTCGCAGAGGAGGTCGCTGCAGGCCATGTAGCTCAGGGCGACCTTGACCTCAAGCTTTCCCGCCGGCGCGTCCTTCGGCACCACGAAGCCCTGGCGGATCTGCCCCTTGCCCTCAAGCGTCAGGTGGGTCTCCGGTTCGTCAAAGAGTTCGAGCACCTTCTTTTTCGGTGCTGGGAAGATGAGCTTTTTATCGAGTTTCGCTCCAGCGGCTCCGCTTCCCGTGAAGCTGACCTTGATAGAGGTCGGCAGACCCGTGCTGGCGGTATGGCCGGGTGCGTAGATATACCATCCCTTCGTGGTCTGGTAGGAGGCGACGATCTCGCCACGCGCTCCCGGGGCGAGCTTCGCCGGCTTGAGGGAGATCTTCCAGCTTGCGTGTTCCTTGTCGCCTCCCTGGCCCGGCACCAGGTCGAATTGGGCTTCGGCGATGGCCGGTATGGCCATGAAAAGGGGAAGAAGAACAGCCGCAAGCATCAGCCGCCTGTGTTTCATAAAGCTTATCCCGATTTGTCTCTGACACGTTTGCAGGTCCGCGGGATTGTAGTGATCCCGCAGAAAATTATTTTAGGGCCCATACGGTAGCTGTCCATTCAGATCAGGTAAAAACCTCTCTTGCCAGGCGTGGAGAGTCTTAACGAAGTGTAAAATTGCGGTCCAGAATCTCCCTCACTCAGGGCCGCTTCGTCTATAATACGCACCCCGTGAAGTCCGAAGCGGAGGCGGTGAGCGCCTTTGCCGGCCGGCTTGAGCCAGGGTGGCTCGGTTGGTTTCCGGGAGTCCTGATACAGAACAGATTCCAATTGAAAGGAGAGTGCCGTGGCCCTTGAATTTGATGACAGTAATTTTGAAGCGGAAGTCCTGAATTCAGAGACCCCGGTGGTGGTTGACTTCAGCGCGACCTGGTGTGGCCCCTGCCAACAGCTTGCCCCGATTATCGACGAGCTGGCTGGAGACTATGAAGGTCGGGTCAAGATTGGCAAGGTGGATATCGACAACGCCCAGTCCACCGCCGCCACCTACGGCATCATGTCGGTCCCCTGTGTCCTTTATTTCAAGGGAGGCGAGAAGGTTGACCAGGACATCGGTCTGAATCCGAAGTCGGTCTACCAGGAGAAGATCGACGGCCTGCTATGAGCATCCTGGATGAGCACTTCCGCAATCCTTCGAATGCAGGGATCCTTGAAGATGCCGATCTGCGCGTGGAGGTTGAAAACCCAGTGTGCGGAGATCTTCTGCGGCTCTTTATCGCGCGGGATGAGGAGGGGCTTGTCAGGGATGCGAGGTTCCAGGTCTACGGTTGCCCGGCGGCCATCGGTGTCGGTTCGTTGTTGACCGAGGTGGTCTCCGGAAAAAGCCGGGAAGAGGTCCGGGGACTGGGCCGGGAAAAAATCGAAGAAATGATCGGCGGACTGCCTGATGATAAAGAACATGCCATCGTGCTGGCGGTGGATGCCCTGAAGCAGCTCGACGGTAATTGGTGATCAGTCACAGGTGACGGGCGTAAAAGGTTCAATATGAAAAGGGGACGTGTGTGAGCGGTTTTCTCGACACCCTGCGGGAGCGGGGTTTCATAGAACAGACAACGGATGAAGCCGCGCTGGAGAAGCTCTTCGGTGAGGGAGGGAATACCGTACCCGCCTACATCGGCTTCGATCCATCCTCGAGCAGTCTGCATGTCGGGAGCCTTGTTCCCATCATGGCGCTCGTACACCTGCAGCGTGCCGGGCATCGTCCCATCGCGCTGGTGGGCGGAGGGACCGGCCGGGTCGGCGATCCCAGCGGCAAGACCGAGATGCGGAAGATGCTCGGCGAGGACAGCGTCGATGAGAATCTGCTTGGAATTCGCAACCAGCTCTCCCGCTTCCTGGAATTGTGCGAGCCCGGAGACGAGCAGGCCGGCGGCAGCGCCGGTTTCGTGGTGGACAACGCTGACTGGCTCCTCGAGCTCAACTATGTCGATTTTCTTCGGGATATCGGGCGCCATTTCAGCGTCAACCGGATGCTCAGCGCCGAGAGCGTCAAGCTGAGGATTGATTCAGAAAGCGGACTGTCCTTTCTCGAGTTCAACTACAGCATTCTCCAGGCCTACGACTTCCTCGTTCTGAACCAGCGTCATGGCTGCCAGGTACAGATGGGCGGCAGCGACCAATGGGGAAATATCGTAGCCGGTATCGACCTCATTCGGCGGGTTGATGGGAACCAGGCCTACGGGATCACCTTTCCCCTCATCACCACGGCCAGCGGCGCGAAGATGGGGAAGACCGAGGCCGGCGCGGTCTGGCTCGATGCCGAGCGCACCAGTTCCTACGACTATTACCAGTTCTGGATCAATACGGACGACCGCGATGTCGGTCGATTCCTGAGGCTTTTTACGCTTCTTCCCGTGGAGGAGGTCGCGGCCCTGGAGGCTCTCGAGGGGGCAGACATCCGCCAGGCCAAGCAGACCCTGGCTCTCGAGGCGACTGCCCTGAACCATGGCCGGGAGGCCGCGGAGCAGGCGGCGGAGGCCGCCAGGGCCCTCTTCTCCAACAAGGGCGGGGGAGGAGACTCGGTTCCGACCTGCGAAGTGGCGGCCGCCGACCTCGAGGCGGGAGTCCCCGTAGTCCAGTTGTTCAACGATTGCGGGCTTTGTGATTCCAAGGGAGCCGCAAGGCGGCTGGCGCGACAGGGGGGGCTCTACGTCAATGATGAAAAAGTTGAAGAAGACAGGGTGCTGACTTCCTCCGATCTCGTTGATGGCTGTATCATGCTACGGGCGGGTAAGAAGAAACACAGGCGAATCGAGGTGTCCTCATGACGTTGAAATTGAAGAATTCTCTCGGCGGAGACCTGGAAGAGTTTCTCTCGCTGAAACCCAGGAAGGTGCGCATGTACCACTGCGGTCCGACCGTCAACCAGCCGATTCACATCGGCAAGTTCCGCTCCTACCTGCTGGCTGATGTTCTGCGCCGCCACCTCGAGCGTTCCGGCTACGAGGTTCTGCAGGTGATGAACCTGACGGATGTCGGCCACCTCAACGAGTTTGAGGAAGATGTCGTCGAGATCGCCGCCGGGCGGGCTGGCGGCTACGCATGGGAACTGGCGGAAAATGAGATGAGGCTCTTTCATGCCGATCGCCGGGCGCTTGGAATTCGCGGAGCGCACGAGTACCCCAAGGCCCGAGAACATGTCGAAGAGATGATTGAAACGATTCGCCTGCTTGAGGAGGCTGGCGCCACCTACGTCGAGGGTGGAAATCTCTACCTGGACATCACCCGCTACGAGAAGCTGGGTTGCCTCTGCGGCAGCACCCCCGCGGAGCTCGCCGAGCTCCAGGATGGCTCGAAGACTACCGAGGGAGCTCAGAAGCGGAACCCTCTCGACATCGATCTCTGGCGCACCGATGAGCTGCACCAGATGCGCTGGGAAAGTCCCTGGGGCAGCGGCTTTCCGGGCTGGCATGTCGAGTGCGTGGCGATGAGCAGGAAATACCTCGGAGAGCATTTCGATATTCACACCGGGGCGGAGGATAACCTCAATCCCCATCATGAGTTCGAGATGGCCCAGGCCGCCGTTCTCGCGGGGGAAGACGACGAACGCGAGCCGCTGGCCCACTACTGGCTCCACAGCGGATCCGTCAGCGTTGAGGGGCAGGCCATGAGCAAGTCCAATGGTAATATCGTGCCGGTGAGGGAACTGCTGGAGTCGGGAATCAGGGGGAGGGTGGTACGCGCGGCCCTGCTCTCGGAACATTACCGTGACAATCTCGATTTCGGCGAGGCAGCCCTCGACAAGGCCAGCGAGGCAGTCAATGTCATCCTCGGTTTCCGCGATCACCTGAGCGGCCAGGTCTCCGATGACACCGGGGATCCGGAGGCTTCCGTGGCGGGCTGGATTACGGACACCGATGCGGCTTTTACGGCCGCCCTGGATGAAGACCTCGACTATTGGAAGGCCATCTCGGTTGTGGTCAAGGCGCTCAGCTCTCTCGAAGCGGACACGGTCGGTTCACCGGCGCAGGCTCTCGATGCCCTCGGAGACTGGGACCGGGTTCTCGGGGTCCTCTGAGAGCAGCGCGATCCGTCCCGTTCTATTTTCCAAGCGCCTTGATGAGTGATCCGAATTCGAGGTCGGGGAAGAGGCCCAGGATGACAAGGGCCGCGGCCGCGGTGGCGATCACCAGTCCGCTGGCGAGGTTGGAGTCGGGGTCAGCATCGAGCTCTTCTTCCGCCGGGCGCATGTAAATATTCACCACGAGCCTCAGGTAGAAGTACAGCGAAACGATCGAGGCCAGGATGCCTGTGAGCGCGAGCCAGGTATGCCCGCCGGCAATCGCGGCGCGGAAGATGTACAGCTTGGCCCAGAAACCCGCGGTCGGGGGGATTCCGGCAAAGGAGACCAGGACAACCAGGAGGCAGAGGGCCAGGGCGGGGCGGCTGGTAGAGAGCCCCCTGTAGTCCTCGAAGAGCTCCCGGTCCTTTCCATCCCGTCCCATATACCCCAGCAGGGTAAAGACGGCAATCGACATGAGCGTGTAGGGCAGGAGGTAGAAGATGACCGCATCGGGAGCGAGTTCGCCTCCAGGCCCGAGCGCCGCTACGATTCCCACCAGCAGGTAGCCGGTATGGCCGATGGCGGAATAGGCGAGCATTCTCTTGACGCTGTTCTGCATGAGAGCGACCAGGTTGCCGAAGAGCATGGTAGCGATCGCCAGCAGGCTCAACACGGTGCTGAGAATCTCTGTGACCGAGGCTGTCCCGGCTTCGCCCGCGGATCCCGCGGCCAGCATCAAGAACCTCAGCAGCACCGCGATCGCCGCGCTCTTCACGGTCACTGACATGAACCCGGTTACGACCGAAGGGGCGGCCTCGTAGGCGTCCGGAAGCCAGCTGTGGAAGGGGAAGGCTCCGACCTTGAAGCCCATACCGACAACGGTGAGGGCCATTCCGGCCAGCAGGAGAGAGCGGTCGGCTTCTCCCCCGGCGATGCTCTTCGCGATCTCCTGGAGCTCGAGCTCTCCCGTCGCTCCGAAGACGAGGGTGAGTCCGAAGAGCAGGAAGCCGCTCGAGAACGAGCCGAGGATAAAGTATTTGAGGCCTCCCTCCACGCTTCGGCGGGAATCTCTCAGGTAGCTTGTCAGCAGGTAGGCCGCCATCGACAGGGTCTCCACGGCCAGGAAGAGCATGATGAGATTGTTGGCCTGTACGAAGAGGAGCATCGAGGCGGCGGCGTAGTGCACCAGGCAGTGGAACTCCCCATGCTCGGCATCGAAGCGCCGGAGGTAATCGATGGCGCCCAGCAGGGAGAAGAAGGTGCCGAGAATGATGATGAGGCTGACGGCGCTCGAAAAGGAGTCGACCCGGATGTAGTTCTGGAAGGCGAAGGAGGGTTCCGCCTGCTCCATCGAGGCGCAGGCGAAGGCGCCGGCGATCACGGTTCCCAGCAGGCCGAGGAAGTTGATCGCAGTGCTCAGCGAGGAGCGGTCTTTTTTCGTTTTATCCGTATGTGAGAGTCCGCGGCTGAAGCAGTCGAGCATCAACAGGAGCGTGCCCGTCGCGATGAAGATGAGGGCGGGGAGAATCGCCTGGAAATCGCTGGTGGAAATCAGCCCGGAGGAGATCTCGGCAGCGAGGGGCAGCTTTGACTGCAGGAATGTGGTTACGTGGTCCATCTCGCTCTCCTAACCTCCACCCACCTGGACCAGCTTCAGCCACTGCTCGATGCTGGGCTGGATCTTCGAGGTAAACCAGGGGCTGAAGAGACCCAGGAAGACCATCAGGCCTACCAGCGGCAGGAGGAAGGCCAGCTCCCGGCCCTCCAGGTCCTTCATCTCGGCGTTCTCCTCCCGGTCGGTTTCACCAAAGAAGATCCGCCGGTAGAGCGTCAGCATGTAGACCGCCCCGAGGATGATTCCCAGGCCGGCGAAGGCCGCGTAAAAGACGTTCCGACTGTAGGCTCCCTGGAGGATCAGGAATTCGCCGACGAACCCGTTGAGGAACGGAAGCCCGATCGATGAGAGGGTGGTGATGAAGAAGATGATGGCCAGCTTAGGTGCCACCGGCGCCAGGCCGCCAAAATCGATGATGCGCCGGGTGTGCCGGCGTTCGTAGATAGCGCCGATGAGCAGGAAGAGAGCGCCGGTAGAGATTCCGTGGTTGACCATCTGCAGGACACAGCCCTGGACGCCCTGTTCGTTGAAGGCGAAGAGGCCGAGTACGACGAATCCCATATGCGAGACGCTCGAGTAGGCGATGAGCCTCTTCATGTCCTCCTGTACGAAGCACATCAGCGCACCGAAGATGATCCCGATGATCGCCAGGATGGAGATCCATGGAGCCGCCGCCTCCGCCACGTCCGGGAAGAACGGGATGGCGAAGCGGATGAAACCGTAGATGCCGAGCTTGAGGAGCACCCCGGCGAGGATGACGCTACCGGCCGTGGGAGCCTCGGTGTGGGCATCTGGAAGCCAGGTATGGACCGGGAAGATGGGAACCTTGATGGCGAAGCTCAGGGCGAAGGCAAGGAAGCACAATATGCTGGCCGTTCCTGTTCCTGAGAGAGGCTTGTCGTAGAGTTCTTCGACGCTGAAGGTTCCTGTCTGCTGGTAGAGGTAGAGAATGGCGAGGAACATCAGCAGGCTGCCGGCCATGGTGTAGATGAAGAATTTCACCGCTGCCCGGATCCGCTCGGTGCCGCCCCAGATTCCGACCAGCAGGTACATCGGGATCAGCATGACCTCCCAGAACACGTAGAAGAGCATCAGGTCGAGCGCTACGAAGACCCCGATGACACCGGATGTCAGCAGCAGGAGGGCTATGTGAAACTCGCGGACCCGTTTTTCGACAGATTTCCAGGAGCAGAGGATCGCTATCGGGGTGAGCAGGGCGGAGAGCACCACGAGGAAAAGACTGATGCCGTCGATTCCCACGTGATAGTGGATTTGGAGGCTCGGCACCCATTCGTGCTTCTCGGTGAATTGGAAGCCGGCGGTCTGAGCGTCAAAGCCTCCCAGCAGAGCGAGGCTGAAGGCGAGGGTCGCCAGGGAGCCGAAGAGCGCGGTCATCCTGAGCTTGGCGGTCTTGTCTCTCGGGATAAAGAGCAGCAGGATGGCTGTGGCGACAGGTACCAGCAGGGTGAGGGTGATGCTCATACTCTTACCTATCCCCCCGCCGCCCAGAGTGTCACGGCGAGTACCAGGATGGCGCCGGCGAGGAACCAGGCCGCGTAGGTCGGGGTGCGGCCATCCTGCAGGCGCCGGAGGAGGTGACCGAGGGCGCTGGCGCCAAAGCCCGAACCGTGCACCAGGAGAATGTCAATGATGAGCCGGTCGACCACGTAGAAGCAGATTTCCGCCATGATCCCAATCGGCCTGATAATGAGCTTCTGGTAGATTTCGTCGACGTAGAACTTTCTTGAAGAGAGTCTGTGCGCGAGTTTTCCGGGGGCGCTTGAGAGGAAGCTCTTGAGCGCTTGCGGAAAGCGCAGGTAGATGGTCAGGGCCGCCGCGATCCCGGCGATCGAGACGATTCCGCCGATGACCAGCCCGGAGAGCTTGCCGTCCTCCGGGATCTCGATGCCGGGCTGGAGGAAATGCGGTATGGCGAGAAACCCTCCCGTCAGCGAGAGCGCGGCCAGCACGATGAGAGGAATACGCATGGACAAGGGGGATTCCTTGACCTTGCCGAGCTCGAGGCCGTGGGCCGCCGACTCTTCAGAAGCCTGGGGTTCGGAGGCTCCGCGGTAGCTTCCGAAGAAGACGAGGGCTATCTGGCGGAAGGTATAGAAGGCCGTCAGGAGCGCGGTCAGGAGGCCGATGGCCCAGAGCACGCCCCGGGGGCCGATGTTGCCGAGGCCCGAATGGGCGACGTGGAGAATCTCATCCTTTGAGAAGAAGCCGGCGGTCAGGGGGAAGCCCGAGAGCGCCAGCCCTCCG
>CBFHWB010000077.1:0-18501 GCA_965659285.1 Planctomycetota bacterium
GGCGGTCGGCAGGGAGTCAATTAAGCGTCTTGCGTTGTTGCATGTAGTGAGCGTCTCTCGGGTATAATTTCCAGCATGAAACATCGGCCCGAGTGTATTCCCTGCTGTCTGCAGCGTGTTCTTCATGCGGCGAATCTCGTTACCGAGGATGAGTGGCTCCATCGCAAGATCTTGTCGGATTCGATGCAGGACCTGTGTGGGGTGGATGACCTCGCTTCGCCTGCGGAGGTGGTTCACCAGGTTTTTCACCAGGCCGGCAGGGCGCTCGGGGTCGCAAGTCCCTACGAGGCTGATCAGAAGAGGTGGGTTGAAAAGATCAAGGGCGCTGAGGACTCTATTCGAGCGGCTATCGAGGACTCGGGAGATCCGTTTCTTGTCGCGCTCAAGTTGTCGGTCGCCGCCAACCTGATCGATTGCGAGTTTCGTGAGAGGCTCCAGCCCGGTTTTTCTTTGAAAACTCTCCTGGAGGAGGGGCCGGGGCTTGAACTGGCGATTGATCAGTCTGAGAGCTTGCGCCAGGCCGCCGCGGCTGCTTCACGGATTCTCTTTGTCCACGAGACCGCGGGGGAGCTTCTCTTTGACAGGCTTCTGATAGAGACTCTTGGCAAGTCAGCGGGGTCCGTCACTTCAGTCCTTCGCTCGGCTCCCAGCCTGGGCGGTGCGTTGGAGGCTGATGCCCTCGATATCGGACTTGATAAGGTGGCCACGCTGACCGACCCAGGCGTTGATTGCAGGGGACTCCTGCTTGGTTCGAGTTCTGATAAATTCATCGAAGAGTACGAGGTTGCCGACCTGGTTATTGCGAAGGGGCAGGCCGCTTTTGAGACCCTGGAAGAAGCTTCGGGCGACTCCTCAAAGGAGAAGAAGGCTGTTTTCTTCCTTCTGAGGGCGAAATGTGCAGTTATTGCCGGGGAATTGGGGGTGTCCCCAGGGGATTGTGTTGTCGAGCGCAATTAGCGGCAGAGGTTCTTTCCGCCGAAATTCTTCTGAAACTCCTTCTTGAGCACAGCCCGCAGCGGTGATAAACTCCTCGCTTCATTGCTTTTGATTACCAGCTCGGAGAGTCACTCATGAGTATCCATAGAAGTCTTGTCAGCAAGAGCGGTCTTGGCCGTTCGCGAAATGTGCTGACGCGTTATGAGCGGATTCTCGAGATGCGCAAGCTCGGTACCTGGGACGAAGAAGATGAGTGTCCTTACGGCCTTCCCAAGGTCAAGGTGATGAAGATCAAGAAGCGCGTCAAGAAGAAGAAGGAAGAGGAGGAGGGCCTTGAGGGTGAAGGCGTCGAACTCGAAGAGGGTGCTGAGGGTGCTGAGGGTGCCGAGCCCACCGAGGCTGCCGAGGAATAAGCGGTCATTTTTCCGGGGATCTTCTCAAACGCCGATAGCTTCCGGCTGTCTTTCCGAAGGACATTGCCCGGCAGGCGAGGGCTTTCCCATATGGGTCTGAGGACCTCTTATATCCTGTAAGGGAAAGGTCAGGCCTTTGTTAGGATGGAGGGCCGGGCCGGATTGGGTTTCGGTTCCAGGGGGGCCAGGGGCAAAAACATCCCCAGTTTGCTTTTCCCGTTGACCCTCAATATAGGCACCGGTAACATTGGGTTCGTTGCTTATTTTATGCAGTGTGGATTGTGGTGTGGAACTGAGTGAATCTGGTGTCGGCTTGTTCCGATTCTTTTCTTTTGATGGTGCCCTGACACGGTTCTAATAGGTTTTGATCAAGACTTGTTGATACTGCGAGAACGGCAACTTGATCGGGTCTGAAGCTGATATGGGGCGTGGTGTGGGAGCTTAATGAGTAGCGGCTGGGGCAATCCGGCTGCGGAGAAAAAAAGAAATAATACACGGGCTGTTGGGGGCGGGCTCTGCTGAAGGGAAATCTTTCGTTTCGCTTGTGAGTCCAAATTTAAAGAAAGGAGGGCTCTGGCCAAGGCAAATAGCGCTACTGAAACTTCAGCGAATCAGTTGGAGTCGACTGGCCTTGTCGGAGAGGAATTGGTTTCGCGCCGATGGCGCGGACGAAATTGTCCGGCAGCCTGGCTGGTGAAAACGGATTATTGACGTAGGAAATGATTTTAAGTTGTATCAGTGCGGTACTTTGAGATGTACCGGACGAGGAAACGTTTACAGGAGAAATGTTGATGAAACGCTTATTTGGATGGGTATCTGTATTTCTGCTTTGCTGCGCAGTTCTTCCTGCTCAGGAAGTCCAGAATTTTTGTGATGGTGAGCCGAACTGTATTGCGGACACCATGGAAGTCATCTTCGATGCGACTGGCAATTCCCTTATTACCCTCGACGAGGGTCAGGCCACGATCGATGTGACCGTCCAGACGACCACCGCGTCCGATGGTGTTCAGGGTTGGTCCTATGGTCTCGCGCACGATGGCGATTCGTTCTCCATCGCTGACAGCGCCTGTGACGGCGCCGGACTCGATTACCTTTGTGGTACCGACGCCCAGGCCGCGCTGGTCAACCCGTTTTTCAATGTGTCGACCGCAGTCGGTCCCGCCCAGAACTCACCTCCCGGATTCATCTCCGCGGTGGTTCTTTCCTTTATCGCTCCGGCGACCCTTACCGCCGGCCAGCCCAACTCGCTCGCGAAGTTGACCTACAACGTCGACGCCATGCCTGCCGACAGTACCTTTTCCAGGCTTGCCGACGATGAACTCAGCAACAACGGTCCGACCGTCGCGCTGAACATCACGGTCGCTGGCGAAGCGAAGCTCCCCACGACCCTGACCCACGGGCAGATCAATCCTCCCGGCGCTCCCGCCGTCGAAGATTGCGCCAATGGCGTCGACGATGATGGTGACGGAGCTGTGGACTGTGACGACGACGATTGCGCCAATGCGGCCAATTGCGAAGTCGTCCCCGCCGGCGACTACGGATTCAGCTTTGGCGCCAATGCCGATGGTCAGACTACGATCAATATGACCAACGCTTTGCCTGCCATGGCCTTCCAGCTTGGTGTCTCAGTCGGTGCGGACACGGTGTCCTTCTCCGGCGACCTTGGAAATGATGCCGACCGTGTTGTCGAGCTTCTCATCACGGACAACCGTGGTAACTCGCACACCACCGGCAACGGCCTCACCGTCGGCGCCGACGCCGCCGCTCCTGGAGAGATCCAGGGTGTTGTTCGCGGAGCGGCTCTCGCCGGATTCGAAGGCGGAGACTTCCTCGCTTTCGACATCGACCCCGGTGTCGGCGGCCCCGGCTTCTATGTCGGTTATGTCTCCGACCTTGATGACGATGCCAACCAGATCCCCGCGGCCGCCGATGGCGCCTCGAATGAGATCCTGACAATCACCGCCGAAGCTCCTCCTCCTCCGGTTGAGGATTTCTTCCGTGGTGACGCTGATGGCAATGGCCGTATCAACGTCAATGATGCTGTCCTGATCATCCAGATCGCTGTTGGAAACCTCGGCTCCCGCTACAACTGCCCGGATGCCCTGGATGCCAATGATGATGGACGTAACAACATCTCCGACGCGGTCCCCGTCCTTCGCTGGGTCTTCCAGCGTGGCGCGAGGCTCCCCGCCCCCTTCCTGGGTTGTGGTGCCGACCCCACGGACGACGAACTTGGCTGCGAAGAGAGCAGTGCTTTCTGCGCCGTCAACTGATCGCCTTTGATCACGTCTGAAGAACGCCCCGGCGACCCGAGTGGATCGCCGGGGCGTTTTCTTTTGAGATGGGATTTTCAATCGCTACGGCTCAGCTAAAGAACACGGAATAACGCAGGTTTCAGCCGGGGCGGGCTACTGTACGCCCCAATTTCCCCGCCTGAAGTTGCTTTTGGGTGGGTGGGTACTATATAAATCAGCAATTGATTCACATCTGCCCGGTTCCAGAGGAGCCTTCATGGCCGGGAAGATCGTGACTGTGGGCCCGTATCGGATACCACCGGGTGATTTTCGCGTGGCGGTTTTTCAGATGCTTGGAGCGGGCCGGGTAATTGGATGAAGTTCGTGCTTGTCGGAAATGGCGAAGAAAAAGAGGAAGAAGAGAGCCCCGGCTCGTTCAAAGGCCGACCCGCAGATCTCTATTGAGGATGTGCCGCTTCACGTAACCACGCGTCGTCGGTATCTCAATTACGCCATGAGCGTGATTACCTCGAGAGCTCTGCCTGATGTTCGTGATGGACTCAAGCCGGTCCAGCGAAGGATCCTCTACACCATGCGCAACGAGCTTCGGCTGGGTCCATCGACCAAGCCGCTGAAGTGCGCCAGGATTGTCGGCGATGTGTTGGGCAAGTTCCATCCGCATGGAGACAGCTCCGTGTACGAGGCCCTGGTGCGCATGGCCCAGGACTTCAGCTTGCGCTATCCCCTCGTTGATGGGCACGGCAACTTCGGTTCGATAGATGGAGACTCCGCGGCTGCCTACCGTTACACGGAGGCCAGGCTCCAGAAGGTCACCGTCGAGATGCTTGATGAGCTCTCCAAGGAGACGGTCGATTTCAGGCCCAACTACGATGGCAAGACACGCGAGCCGATCGTGTTGCCTTCGAGGATCCCCAACCTGCTGGTGAACGGGGCGACGGGGATCGCGGTTGGGATGGCCACCAACATCCCGCCGCACAATCTTGGCGAGGTGGCCGCGGCGTGCGAGGCCCTGGTGCGCAAGAGACGCCTGAAGGTTACGGACCTGATGAAGTTTATCAAGGGGCCTGATTTCCCCACCGGGGGCCAGATTCTCAATACGCGCCGAGAGCTCGGGAAGATCTATCGAGAGGGAAGCGGCGCGGTAAAGGTCCGGGGCGAATACAAGCTCGAGGGCGGGGCGCGCAAGCCCAAGATCGTCATCACCTCGATACCGTACATGGTGCAGAAGGATGTCCTGGTGCGGACGATTGGCGACCTGGTCGGGTCGAGGAAGATCCCCCAGATCAATGATATCCGGGACGAGTCGACCACCGATATCCGTATCGTGCTCGAGCTGAAGCAGGGAGCCGATCCCGACGTGGTGATGGCCTACCTGTTCAAGAACACCAACCTGCAGAACAACTTCAACGTCAACCTGACCTGCCTGATCCCCTCATCGGATGACGACCCGGACCGCTGCAAGCCAGCCCAGCTTGATCTACGGCAGATCCTGCTTCACTTCATCCGGTTTCGCTACAAGGTTGTTGTGCGTCGCCTCGAGCACGAACTGCGGCTGCTCAAGGAGCGGATTCATATCCTGGAGGGCTTCCGCAAGATTTTTAACGCTCTCGATACCGCCATCAAGATCATCCGGAAGTCTGATGGGCGGGAGGACGCCGGGAAGAAGCTGAAGAAACGTTTCAAACTGGATGATATCCAGGTCAACGCGATCCTTGATCTGCGGCTCTACAAGCTCGCCAAGCTCGAGATCAAGGCGATCCTGGATGAACTGCGGGACAAGAAGAAGAAAGCTCGAGAGATTGAGAAAATTCTCAAGAGTGACAACCGCCTGTGGACCATCGTGCGGAAGGAAATCGCCGCTGCGCGGGAAGCTTTCGCTGATGCCAGGCGCTCAAAAATAGGCGGTCGCGGCGCGCGCGAGACGGAGTACAGCGAAGAGGCCTTCATCGTGAACGAGGACACCATCGTTTTGCTCTCCCGGGATGGTTGGGTGAAGCGTATGGGGCGCATCACCGACCTGGAGAAGGTGAGGCTTCGCCAGGGCGATGAGCTGCTGTCCGTAGTTGGAGGGAACACCAGGGATCTGGTCGTTTTCTTCAGCAACCTCGGCTCCGCCTATACGATCCGAATCAATGACCTGCCGGCATCGACTGGCTATGGAGATCCGGTACAGGGGATCTTCAAGTTTCGCGATGGAGAGAAGGTGATTGGCGCGATTTCTCTCGATTCGCGATTCCTGACAGATGTAGGCTCTGTCGACGACACCTCAGGCAAGCCTCCCCGGAACCACCTCCTCGCTGTCAGCTCCGCTGGTTACGCGCTCCGTTGTTCCCTTGGCGGCTTCACGGAGCCATCCACTCGTACAGGCAGGAAATTCATGCGTGTCAAGGAGGGGGAGGAGGTCGTAGGGGCTCATGTCGTGCAGGGAAAGAAAGAGGTCGTGATGCTGGCTAGCCGAGAGGGGAGGGTGACGCTGTTCAGGTCGAAAGATGTGAAGTTCCTGACCGGGCCTGGCAGGGGGGTGCTCGGGCTCAAGCTGGGGGCTAATGATCGAGTGATCGCGAGTGCCGCGAGCCTCGGGCCACGTGACCGGCTCCGGGTCTTCACGACCAAGGGGGCGAAGATTGACATTTCGACCAGGAAGTACCGGGTCTCCGGTCGAGGAGGCAAGGGTATCGAGGTGATCAAGCGTGGCGGGCTCTCGGGCTTCGCTATTGGAGACCACGAGATCCCCATCTTCGATGAAGGCCAGGCCGCCGGAACCAGGACGAAAAAGAAGGTTCCGGCAAAGACCCGGGCGAAGAAAAAAGCGAAGAAGGGCGCCAGGGCGTCAAAGAAAACCAGTCGCAAGACGCGAAAGAAATAGGGAGAAGCGGACGCGGGCCGAACCGCCAGGCGGTCGGCTTCCGTAAGACCAGCTGAAGAAAATGGCAACCAGGACCAGGAAGAAAACCCGCGGAAAGAAGGCTCCCGGCAGGGCGAAAAAGAAAGCCGCGAAGAAGCCTGCGGCGAAGAAGAAGACCGCGAAGAAGTCTCGGAAGAAGGGCGCCTACAACGCCAAGGACATCAGCGTACTCAAGGGTCTCGAGCCAGTGCGCATGCGTCCGGCCATGTATATCGGCGGCGTCGACAAGAACGGTCTCCATCACCTGGTGTGGGAGATTGTCGACAACGCGATCGATGAGGTGATCAACGGACACGCGACTACGGTCGAGGTCACACTGGACAAGGACTCCTCGGGTATCGAGGTCAGCGACAATGGCCGTGGTATTCCCATCGACAAGCACCCCGAGACCAAGCGCCCCGCGATTGAGACGATCCTCACAACTCTTCATGCCGGCGGCAAGTTCGACTCCGGAAACTACATCCACTCAGGTGGCTTGCACGGTGTGGGATCATCGGTTGTTAACGCTCTCAGTAAGGAGATGACCGCCCGTGTCAAGCGCGGCGGAAAGGAGTATGAGCAGCGCTATGTTCGCGGCAAGCCCAAGGCGGACATGAAGCTCGTCAGGAAGGTTAAAGGTCGCGGGACGACGATCCATTTCAAGCCCGACCCGGATATCTTTCGCGCCACCAGGTTTGACAGCAAGAGGATCAGGGAAACCCTCGAGGCGCGCGCCTACCTGCACAGGGGGCTCAAGATCGTCTATCGCGATCGGGCCAAGGGCGCCACCGACACCTTCCAGTTCGATGACGGGATCAAGGCCTATCTCGATAAGCTGGTTAAGGAGAGAGGCTTCAAGCCGACGCACGATTTTATGTTCTACCAGGAGAGCACGGATGAGCCCCGGATGGAGGTCGCTCTCCAGTGGACGGATGAGCCTGCTGAATATATAAGATCCTACGTCAATGGTGTCTATACGCGTGACGGGGGGACCCACGAGCAGGGTCTGCGCACCGGCGTGGTGCGGGCTGTCAGGAACTATATCGACATTCATGATCTCCAGCCGCGGGGTGTCAGCCTGAGCCCGGATGATCTGCGGGAGGGGCTCAGCGCGGTCCTGTCGGTCTATCACCTTGACCCCCAGTTCCAGGGTCAGACCAAGGAGAAGCTCAACAACCCTGAGATCAACTCCCATGTTGCCAGCGCGGTCGGCGGCAACCTCGAGCTCTACTTTAACTCCAATCCGACCACGGCCAAGGCGGTCGTGGCGCGCGCGATTCTCGCTTCCAAGGCGCGCCGGGCATCGCGCGATGCCGTGCTGCAGGTTAAGCGAAAGACAGCCGTCTCCCACCGGCTCAACCTTCCGGGCAAGCTGGCCGATTGCGAGAGCACCCGGCCGGCTCTGAGCGAGCTCTTCATCGTGGAGGGAGATTCTGCCGGCGGTTCGGCTAAGCAGGCGAGGGCGAGGAAGACCCAGGCGATCCTCCCGTTGCGCGGAAAGGTGCTGAACACAGAGCAGGCGAGCCTGTCGAAGGTGATGGGTAACAAGGAGCTCTCCGACATGCTCTCCGCCCTGGGCTGTGGGATGGGGGAGAGCTTCAATATCGCCCAGCTGCGCTACCACAAGATCATCATCCTTACGGATGCCGACTCCGATGGTCATCACATCATGACCCTCCTGCTGACCTTCTTCTACCGGTACCTTCCCGAGCTGATCAAGGAGGGCTTTATCTACCTGGGAATGCCCCCTCTCTACAGGATTGATCACCGGGGAAAGAAGTACTGGGCCTGGTCCGATGAGGAGAAGGAGGCGGTCATAGAAAAATTCGGTGGCAAGGTCAGCGAGGATGCCGTCACGCGCTTCAAGGGGCTTGGAGAGATGAGTCCTCACCAGCTCAAGGAGACGGCGATGGAACCCGAGAGCCGTAGCCTGCAGCGGGTCTTTATCGACGATCCGCTGGAGACCGAACAGGTGGTGAGCGATCTTATGGGAAAGGACGCCAGCGCGCGCTACAAGTTTGTCATGGAGAAGGCCGACGAGGCCGACGATGTAGACCACTGAGTTCCGCCACGGTTCAATATCCTTGCTCCATCCGGGGGTTCGGCTAAGATCTACCTTTTGAGCCGGATCTGTGTTCGGGATGACGTCGGGAGACTTGCCCCTTGAGTACCCTGAAGACCCTTTTCGAGAGCCTTCCGGGGTTTGAGCTGAAGCTTGAATCCTATGGTCGAAGAGGGAGTGTGGTCACCGAGGCGACCGGAAAAGATGTCTTTGAGGCCGCGCTCGCCTATCGTGAGCTCCTGCCCTCGAGGGGGGTCCATCCGAGAGTCGGCCTGGTTTTTCGCAGCGAGGAGACCATCGAGTTCCTGGTCGCGATGTTCGCCGCCATCTCGAAGGGCCTGACCGTTGTCCCTCTTTACCCCAACTGGGATGCAGAGACGCAGTTGCGCTACCTGCGGCGCTACCGGATTGGCGTGGTGGCCGTTGGCGATGGTTTTCTGCGCAGGGCGGAGGACTGGGGTGACGAGGTTGAGACGGTGATCAATATCTCACTCGATGGGGAGAAGCTGCCCGATGTGCCTGCCGAGACAGGCGGAGATCTCTTTTCCGCGGGGCTTGATGGAGACCACCCGGTGGCCTGGATCTTCACCTCCGGCACTTCCGGCGACCTGGCTAAATGCACGGAGATCAGTCTTTCCAACATGGATGCCGCTATTGAAAACATTCGCGATCTCGATTTCCTGGTCGAGGGTATGGTGGCCCACTGCCCACTTTCGGCGAGCCACATTTTCGCCTTCGTTGTGATGACCGCCTTTGTCTCGCTGAAACCGCGCAGGGTGCTGCTCTCTGATGTCCAGTACCTTGCGCGCTTGCCCCAGGAGAAGACAGGCAAGATCGATGCCATCGTGCTGGTCCCGATCGTGATCGACCGGATGCGCGGTGTCTTTTACGAGCGCCTTTGTACTGATTTCAGCGTTGGGAACATACCCCCGGAGCTGAAAAAGCTGGCCCGTCTGCCGCTCGGTCTGCGGATGTTCCTGAAGACCATCTGTCGCAGAGCCGAGGGGAGCATCCTTCGCATCGAGTCCGGCAGCCTGCTGGGTTGGCTCGGGCTTCCGACGATCTTCCTGGCGAGGGCGCTTTTCGGGAAGATGGTTCGCAGGCGGCTTGGTTCACCGGGATTCATGGTCCTTGGAGGGGCACGCCCGAACCTGCACTCGATGGCGTTCTTCGAGGTCATGGGGATCAGGGTTCTGCAGGGATGGGGGATGACGGAGACGACCGGGCCGGTCTCCGTGTCGACGCTCGCTGACCGTCGCGGCGGGGCGCTCGGAACCTGTGGGCAGTTGTTTCCTGGAACCAGGGCCCGAATTGATGGCGAGGAACTGGTGGTCGAGGGGACACAGATCGCCAGGGGATATGTTGAGCCGGATGGCTCTTTGCTGCCTTTTGACGGCGTCATTCGTACCGGCGACCGGGCGGCTTTTGACAGCAGGGAAAGACTGAAGGTCTTCGGGAAGGTTTCCGACCGGATCACCACGTCGAATGGATTGAACTACCTGCCATTGCCGATTGAGGACGATCTGAAATCGGCTGATCTGAAGAAGCTGAATATTCTGGAGGAGGTGGTCGTTATTGGAGATGCGAGGCCGAGGCTGGGCTGCATTTATTTTCTCCGCGAGGGTGTTGAGAAAACAGCCTCAAGGGAGGAGTATCTTGGGGGACTGGTTCGGGAATTTAACGCCAGCCGGCCTGTTGACCAACAGCTCGGCCCCTGGACTGTAAGCGTCCATGGGCTGAAGGAGTCCGGGGGGATTGGTCCCTCCGGCAAGCTTGTCAGGAGACGGATTGAGGAACAGTATGGTGATCTCTACGCGGATGTCGGCGACTGAAATGAAGAATCGCAGGAAGGTTGTTGGATGAGTTGGGACAAGGAAAGAATTGTCGAACTGCTCCTCGAGGCGGGCGATATGGCCCGCGAGGCGCGGAAGAAGCTGAGTCTCGAGGTCAAGAGCGATCACTCGCTCGTGACGCAAGCCGATACCGAGATCGAGGCGCTCTTTACAGAGGCTCTGGAGGATGTCGATTCCGGACGCTACCTCATTGGCGAGGAGACCATCAGCCGCAAGGGAGAGGACTATGTCCAGGCGGCCCTGGCGGGGGAGGCCTGGGTCGTGGACCCGATCGATGGAACGGCGCCCTTCGCCCACTTTCTTCCCAACTGGGGAGTCTCGGTCGGCTACATGAAAGATGGCCGGCTTCTTCACGGAGGGGTCTACCTGCCGGATTACGGAGAGCTGATCATCAGCTCAGGTGAAGATGAATTTGCAGTGACCGAGGGGAAGCTCGAGGATGGCGAATGGACCTGGAAGGAGTTGGTCTTTCCCCCGCGTCCTTCGGACGGGCGCGGGCTGATCGCCATCACCCAGGCTCTCGCCAAGCGCGGCCAGTGCCTCCTGCCAAACCCGGTCATGGCCCTGGGCGCTGCCGTGGTTCCCCTGCTCGGGCTCCTGCAGGGCCGCTGTCTTGCCTACCTTGGCTCGGTCAAGCTCTGGGACGCCGCGGGCGCGTTGCCGATCCTGCTGCGGCTCGGCTTCGAGGCCTCGCTCGAGATAGATGGAGAGATCGTGCCGGTGACAACATCCGTTGACAGCCGGATCTACGAGCTCGCCGCGGACAGCGACAGGCGCTGGTATTTCCGAAGCTCGCTGTTGATTCATCATCCGGGAGATGCCGCGTTGATGCGTGAATCCATTGTTGAGAATCGTCCGGCGGGAGAGAGCCTGCGTGATGACTGATCGAGGCCCGAGCTATGGTCACTACAGTCTCGAACCCCTGGAGGTGCCGCGGGTGGAGACGGCGCACAGGAAGATTGTCACCGCCCAGCCGGCCCCGGGAGCCGTCGAGGTGCTTGAGCGGCTCAATGCCTCGGAGCCGGCCTGGATGTCCTGTCAGCCGCCGGTGCTCTGGGACCGGGCTGAGGGGCACAGCGTAGAGGATCGCTTTGGTAATCGCTGGATTGACTGGAGTTCCTGCGTCCTTGTTGCCAACGCCGGGCACGCCCCCTCGGCCGTGCAGGCCCGAGTGCGCGAGGCGATCGAGAAGCCCCTGATGTCGACCTTTGTCTTCGCCCACGAGGGGCGCGCCGAGCTCTGCGAGCGGCTGGCTGCCCTGGCTCCCAAGGGTCTCGGAAAGGTCTTTCTGCTCACCACGGGTTCCGAGGCTGTCGAGTGCTGCATCAAGATCATGAGAGCGGCCGGAAGACGACTCGACCCGGCGCGCAAGGTGATCGTGTCTTTCGGTGGCGGGTTCCATGGCAGGACCCTGGGCTCGCAATACGCGGGCGGTATCGACGCGCTGAAGGAGTGGATCGGGGTCGAGGATGGAAGCTTCGCGCAGGTTCCTTTCCCCGATGGCTACCTTCTCGAAGATCCTGGCTTTGAGGTCTTTGAAAAGAGCCTTGAACTGGCGGGGATCGCGCCTTCACAGGTCGCCGGGGTCCTCTCGGAGAGCTATCTTGGAATTGGTCCTGATTTCTTTCCGGTTGATTACGCGCGTTCTCTGCGGGAATGGTGCGATCGTCACGGGGCGCTGCTGTGCTTTGACGAGGTTCAGTCAGGCTTCGGGCGTACCGGACGGCATTTCTGCTTTGAGCACTACGGTATCGCTCCCGACCTGATCGCCTGCGGTAAGGGCATCTCGAGTTCCCTTCCTCTCTCGGCGGTAATAGGCAGGGACGAGGTAATGGATATCTTTCCTCCCGGATCGATGACCTCCACCCACTCAGGCTCTCCGCTGGCGGTGGCCGCGGGCCTGGGAAGTCTCGACGCTCTCGAATCTGGTAGCCTGGTAGAAAGAGCTGTTGAGCTGGAGGAGCCCCTGCTCGAAGGGCTTCGGTCGGTGGAGGCCGCCTGGGGAGACCATGTCGGCTGCATCCGTGGCAAAGGCCTTGTCGGAGGCGTTCGCCTGGTTCAGCCTGGCACCCTCGATCCGGATTCCGACCTGGCCTACCGGGTCACCGAATCAGCCTATCGAAAGGGTCTGCTGATGTTCTCTCCCGTAGGACTTGGCGGTGGTTGCCTCAAGATCGCTCCGCCCCTGTGTATTCCCCGGGACGCGCTCGAAGAGGGCTTTGCCGTTTTGCGGGAAGCCTTCGAGGAGGCCCTGGGATGATGCGAACAGGCTCGTCTTTCCTGGTTCGAGATGCCCGGGTTCTCTCCGGTGAGGCAGGATGGATTGAAGACGCATCCATCCTGGTAGAAGACGGGCTGATCACCCGCCTCGGCGCTGAGGAGAGAGGCTCCGAAGGCGCGGTGGAGATCGATGCCGCGGGCCTCTGGGCGGTTCCCGGCTGGATCGACCTGCAGGTCAACGATATTGGCTGGCTCTCCGGGGGCCTGAGAACTCCCGGTGAGCACGCGGAGCGCATTGGCGAGGTGCTTAACTACCAGGGCGGGACCGGTGTGACGGGCTGTGTTCTCGCCACCCTGGCGGCCCCTCTCGATGAGATCCTCGCCTACCTGCTGGGGATGAAGGAGGTTCTCGAAGGTGGCGGGGAGCTCTCCGGTATCCTGCTCGGCTCCCTGGTCGAGGGCACCTTCATGAATCCTGAATTTCATGGAGCCCACAACCCCGATTGGGTGCTGCCTCCTGACCCTGGCGTCCTCGACCAGTTGCTCTCGACCGGCGCGGTGTCGATGATCAACATAGCCCCCGAGACCACTCCAGGGGCGATTCCACTGATTGCCGAGGCCGCCGGGCGGGGCGTGGTCGTAGGCTGCGGGCACGCCAAGCCCCATGCTGAATGTGTCCGGGAGGCGGTCGCGGCGGGCCTCTCCTACGTGATCCACCTGGGCAATGGCCCGACGGGAACCAGCCTGAAGGTATTCAACGATGGCGGCCTGCTGGAGGAAGCCCTCCGCAACGACGACCTGGTCGCTACCTTTATCGTCGACGGCTTTCACGTTCACCCGCAGCTGTTGCGCGACTGGATCTCACGCAAGGAGGTCTCGCGTTGCGTGGGCATCAGCGACGCCGGCTTCGGTACCGGCGCGCCGACTGCCCCTTTCGAGCTCTGCGGCATCCAGGGGGAGCCGGCCGATGACGGGCGTTACCTTCGGGTCGTACGTTCTGCGGAGGAGCGTGAGCTTGCTGAGAGAACCTCCGACGCCGGCGCGCTCTTCGGCGCGGCGATCGGGATGCGGGAGGTCTTCGAGAACCTGGTCAACCTCTTCAGTGTCGAGCTTGAGGGAGTCCACGTAAGAAGTCATCCGGCGCTTTCGCTCGCGGATTCAGTCGCTGCCGCCTCGTCGATGTGTTCAGAGAATCCCGCCAGGCTGCTCGGGGTTGGGGACCGAGGTGTCCTCGCTCCGGGGGCGCGTGGCGATATCGCGCTGCTCGAGATCACCGGCGAGCCCGGAGCGCTGGAGGTCAAGGTGAGGGAGACGCTTGTCGCCGCTCAGGCTTCAGGATCCTGAGCGGAGGGCGTGTCCTCGATGTCTTCGGAGACGCTTCCGGTGTCTTTCGAGAGAACCCTGAAGGCGAAGAATACGGCGGCCAGCCCGATCGGCAGGACGAGGGCCGGACCCAGGCCGAAAAACCCGACCAGCAGGTAGATGGGAACGCAGATTCCCGCGGTCAGCATAGCGTAGGGGAGCTGGGTCTTGACATGGTCGATGTGGTCGGCCCCGGAGGCCATCGAGCTGAGGACGGTGGTGTCGGAAATGGGTGAGCAGTGGTCGCCGAACACGGCTCCGCCGAGTATGGCTGCGAGCAGGGCCAGGGCCAGGTGGCGGGTGGTCTCCGGGTCGATTCCAGCGGTCTCAGCCAGGGGGAAGATGAGCTGGCCCAGGAAGATCGGTACCAGCAGGCCCATGGTTCCATAGGAGGTCCCGGTGGCGAGGGCGATGATGGCGGCGGAGATGAAGGCCACGAGGGGCAGGATCTGCGGTGTGAGGATGCCTCCGGAGATGCTCGCCACGTAGGCTCCTGTCTGGATGTCCTTGCAGACAGCTCCGATCGACCAGGCCAGCAGCAAGGTGATGAGCGCCAGCACGATGGACCGGGCTCCACTGATCCAGCTCGAGATGGTCTCATCGAGCGGGAATCCCTGGCCGAGGGCCATCAGGATAGCGACCATGCTGGCTCCCATGGTGCCCCAGAGCAGGGCGTTGAAGGAGTTCCCGCTCTGGATGACCTCGCCGAGCCCGGCAGTGGCGGCCTCGGCTCCGAGCGCCTCGATCCCGGTAGTGTATAGCCCGATGAGGGTGAAGGCGATTACACAGGAGATCGGCAGGACGGCGTTGATCCACCGCGGCTTGAGGTCATCGGCATCGCCCAGTTGGGCCATGGTGTCGTCAAAGAGGGGCTTGGCGCCATCGCGAAGCACCTTCCCGGTTTTGCGGCAGCGCTCTTCCGCCACGCGCATGGGGCCGAAGTCCCGCAGCGTCAGGCCGCAGATGAGAACCAGGAAGAGTGTCAGGATGCTGTAGAAGCTGTAGGGGATCGATTCGAGGAAGAAGAGGTAGGGGTCGCGGATCTGCTCCTTGAGGCTCTCCTCCTGGGAGATCAGGCCGATCTGGAAGGCTGTCCAGGTGGAGATGATTCCGATCGTGGCGACCGGGGCGGCGGTCGAGTCGACGATGAACGCCAGCTTCTCGCGGCTGACTCGCACCTTGTCGGTAAAGGGCCGCATGGTGTTACCGATGATCAGGGAGTTGGCGTAGTCGTCAAAGAAGATGAAGAGCCCGAGGAACCAGGTGGCGACCTGGCCGCTCCTGGGTCCCCTGGCCCAGGTCGAAACGATCTCGACGATTCCCCGGATGCCTCCGATGTAGGTGATGACGCCGATGGTTCCCGCGAGGCCGAAGCTGAACAGGATCACGATGGCGTGGTCGGTGTCGGATAACGCTCCGACGATGTAGGTGTCGATGGAGTAGAGAAACGACCTTATCGGGTGCAGGCTGTAGGAGAAGCAGGCTCCCACCCAGACGCCGCAAAAGAGCGCCACCAGCACCTGCCGGGTCAGGAAGGCCAGGATGATGGCCACCAGCGGCGGTAGCAGGGTGAGCCACCCGGGCAACACAGGCTTGTAGGCACTTCCCTTTTTGTTTTCGACGAAGAAGCTGCCGTTGGCCATCTCGAATTTTTCGAGCCTGAAGACCCCCTTGGAGAAAGGGCCGGCGGTTTCAATTATCTTACCGGCGCGCGAGGCGCCCTGGATCCGGGCGCTGCCGGTAAATCCCTCCATCAGGTTTCCGGAGTCATCGAGAGCCTCGATCGTGACCGTCGCCAGCCCGGGGGGGAGCATCCGGTTGTCCTTGTCCCGGATGGGGAGAAGAGGGCGGTCGCTGTCGAACGTCGTTCGGAAGTCAGCCGGCCGGGTCACCGTCTCCGATGGAGCCCTGGGCGCGGGCTCCTGCGCCCTGAGCGGCAGCGACCAGCTGGCGATGAGGAGGAACAGGAGTGAGAAGATGCGATGCGCTCTCATTTCCAGAGAACTTACCACAGGCTTCGGGTTGGTGCCGAGGCGTAAATCAGGCTCAGCGCTTTGCGCGCCCCGGCTTGTTCCAGTGCCGTTCGATGGCCTTGAGGATGTCCTCCTGGGCTCCGAAGAGCTCCTTGACGCCGCGGCCGCGGTCTGGAGTCACGGTGTTGCCGATCAGGATGGTGAAGCAGAGCATGTCATCGGGACTGTCGGGGGTGCGCAGGTCCATGTAGCCGGAGAGCGCTTTGGACAGGTAGATCCACTGGTTGTTGAAGGAGCCCTTGTAGACCAGGGTTCCTGTCTTGGCTCGCACCCTTCCCCGGAGCGGGGAGTTCTTGAACCGGGCCGAGATAGTTCCATCGATTCCTCCGATGGGGAGGGCGTCGAAGAATTGGGCGAAATCTTTTCGCTTCGCCATAAAGTGGAGAAGGTCCACGAGGAAACGCGCCGAGAGCGAGTCGGACCTTCCTCCTCCCGAGCCGCTGTTGAGGAACACAGAGTTTACGTCCAGTCCTCCGTCGGCAAAGAAGTCGCTGATGGCTCCGTAGCCGGCGGCCCGATTGCCGCGTTTGCCCTTGAGGGCTCCGACGAGCACCGGGTACATCGTGGCGTGCAGGTTGTGACTTACCTTGAGCGTAACGCGGACGGATTCGGAGAAGGGCGGGGAGATGTGCCGGGCGACCTCATCGTAGTCTTTGTAGACCGTCGGGCCGAACACAGCTTGCTGGCGCCCGCCGTTGATCTTGATTCCCTCGTTTTCCAGGAGAGCGGCAAAGAGGTGGGCCGCAGAGATGGCGGGGTTGGCGAACCGGCCGACCCGGACCGTTGAGCTCGAGCCGATCGGGATCGTGCCCTTGACGACGAAGGAGGCGGGCCCGTCTGTCGTTTCGACCCACAGCCGCCGCGCACCCTTTGCTTCTACCGTTCGGGCCTGGATTCGGACCTTTACCGGGGAGAGGTTCGGCCGCCAGGAGGCAACAGCCTTGTCGCCGGGCTTGCCTCCGGGGCGGATGGTGAAGTCCACGAGGTTGTCGTTGATACAGATGGCGCTGAAGCGGCCGACGAAAGAGTCCGTGGTCTCCTTGAAGAGGCCGTCATCGACGACCACGTCACCCTTGATTTCCGTGACTCCTTTCCCTGCGACATCCTCCGCCAGCTTGCGCAGCACCTGGAGGGGGTCGCCGGCTACCAGGTCGGCCTCGCTGAAGCCGGCGTAGCTGTGGTCTCGGTCGACGAAACGCAGACGATCGTTCTTGTCGGGTCGCTGGGAGAGGTTGGGGTCGCCGCTGGCGATGAGCACGAGGTCTCCATTCACCACTCCGTCCTCCAGCTCTCCTGTCCTGATGACCCGGGTGTGGAAGCGGAAGTCCTTTCCGAGAAGGCCCAGGGCTCCGGCGCAACTGACCAGCTTGGTGGTGGAGGCCGGGGCCTGGAGGGCGAGGGGGCGATGAGAATAGACGATTCGTCCCCCTTTGAGCTCGGTGACGAGAATCCCGAAGGAGCTGCCTTTGAACAGGGGGCGCTTCATGATGGCGGCGATCTCATCCTCCAGCTCACCGCCGGGGGTGCTGGCAGGGCTGATAAACTGCCAGCAGAGAATGGCCAGGAGGCAGATAGGAAGCCGACTCGTTGGTTTCATGAGGCAAAAGGATAACAAATACGGGACCCGAAACCCAGAGCCGTGCTGCGGGCCCTTTACGACGACTTCATTGCACACAGGGGCTCAATAAGCTATAAAAGTCAGCTTGCATGCCGTTCGCATCGAGAGGTTCTACCGGTGGAACGGCGCATGAAGAAGAAAAGACAAAACGCAGGAGTGACAAGCCCAGATGAAGACCTTATCCATCGGCGGAGTGAAGGAAAAGATTGTTGAGCGGACGGATTTCCCGCCGGCCAAGTTGCGCAAGATTCTCGGCAAGGAGACGGTCGCGGTGATCGGCTACGGGGTCCAGGGACGCGGTCAGTCGCACAATATGCGCGACAACGGCGTCAAGGTCATCGTGGGCGTTCGCAAGAACGGTCCCAGTTGGAAGCTGGCCAAGAAGGATGGCCTGAAGCCGGGCAAGACTCTCTTTGATATTCCCGAGGCGGTCCGGCGCGGAACGGTGGTCCAGTACCTGCTCAGCGATGCCGGGCAGAAGGACCAGTGGCCGGTCATTCGCGACAACCTGCAGGAGGGTTCGGCCCTCTATTTCTCGCATGGATTCAGTGTGACCTATTCAGACATCACCGGCGTGATCGCTCCAGACAACGTCGATGTGATCCTCGTGGCTCCAAAGGGCTCCGGCACCACGGTGCGGAGGCTCTTTCTCGAGGGGCGCGGCATCAACTCGAGCTTTGCCATCGACCAGGACTTCACCGGGCGCGCCCGGGAGCGCTGCATCGCGCTCGGGATCGCCATCGGTAGCGGTTTCCTGTTCGAGACCACCTTCAAGAAGGAGGTCTACAGCGATCTGACCGGCGAGCGGGGTGTTCTCATGGGCGCGATCTACGGTCTCTGGCTGGCCCAGTACGAGGTGCTTCGC
>CBFHWB010000078.1:0-18430 GCA_965659285.1 Planctomycetota bacterium
CGGCGAGTACCCGCTCGCGGCCGAGCGCCGAGCCGACCCAGCTGACGCTCCTGAGCACCTGCCGGGCTTCGGCCGGAAGCTCCAGCAGCGCCTGCTCCAGGAGGCCGGCGGAGCGTACGCCGGGGAGGAAGCTGAACAGGCCCCCGGATGGTTCCGGCAGGATCATGAGCTCCGCCGCCTCGGGCGTCTTGCTCAGTTCCCGCGCCTTGGCGAGCGCCTTGTCGAGGCCGCCGAGCTCATCGACGAGGCCCAGCTTGTGGGCCTGCTTGCCGGTCCAGACCCTTCCCTCGGCGATCGAGGCGACCGCCTTTTTCGGCAGCTTGCGCCCCTTCGCCACGTGGGTGAGGAAGTCATCGTAGATGCGCTGCATCTCCTTCATGATGAGCCTGCGACCTTCGGGGCTGATCTTGCCGTAACCATCGATGAGATCACCGCGCTTGCCGCGCGTGATGGTCGTCACCTTAAGGCCGGCCTTGTCGAAGAGTCCCTTCATCGAGGTGATGGCGCCGATAACCCCGATCGAGCCGGTGATGGTGCCGCTCTCAGCGACAATCCAGTTCGCCGGGCAGGCGATGTAGTAGCCCCCGGAGGCCGCCACGTTTCCCATCGAGACGACGACGGGCTTGACCTCCCTGGTCAGCACGATCTCGCGCCAGATGAAGTCGCTGGCGAGAGCCGAGCCGCCGGGAGAGTCGACGCGCAGGACGACAGCCTTGACCGTCTTGTCTTCACGGGCCTTGCGGATCGCCTTGACCATGGTTTCGGAGGTCATGCCGCCGAAACTCAAGAGGCTCTGCCCTTCGGCCCCGGTGCTGATGGCTCCGAGGGCGTAGATGAGGGCGATCTTTTCCTTCTTGCTGCCGGCCTTCTTCTTCGGCGAGCCGAAGAGCTCGTTGAAGAGGGTCATGAGACCCGTGAGGCCCTCGAGCTTGACCTCTTTTTTCGTTGTTGAGTCGACAACCTTCATGGCCTTGTCTCCCGCGCCGCGAACGCGAGCGAGGAACTCGTCTTCGAATTCGACGTGGTCCACGAGGCCGGCTTTTTTAGCATCGGCGGGTGAGAACATGCGCTGATCGATATGCCCTCGGACGACGAGGGGTTTCATGCCGCGGTTTTCCGCCAGCGCCGAGACCTGGTCCTCGTAGAGGTCATCGAGGATCGCATGCATCTCCTCGAGCACGGGCTCGCTGGGCTCGTCGCGGGTATAGGATTCGAGGGCGCTCTTGTAGCGCCCCATTCGCAGCTCCTGGAAGGTGACCCCGACCTTCTTGAGCAGCCCGTGAAAGTGCAGGAACTGGGCGCCGGGACCGGTCAGCTCGAGGCCGCCGGCCGGATGGAGCGAGACATCGGAGCAGGCCGAGGCGAGCAGGTAGCTTCCTGTGCCGCCGGTAGCCAGGTGGCAGTAGGACTTCTTTCCGCTCTTGCGAAAGCCGATCAGCGCGCGGCGCAGAGCCTGTCCCTGGGCGGTGCCAACGGCGGCGTTGCCGAGGTCGAGCATCAGCGCGCCGACCTTCTCATCCTTCGCGGCCTTCCGGATCGAGTCGCAGAGCTCCCTGAGCGAGGCGCCGGCCGGGGGGCCGAAGAGAGACATCGAGCCGCCCTGCTCCGGAACAGAGCCCTTGATGCTGACCTTGAGGAGGTGCTTTGCGACAGCGGGCTTGTCGTCAGCGGCGAGGCTGCCGAGGGAGATGGTCGCGACGATGAGGGCCAACAGGAAGGCGTATTTTCCGCGCAGAAAGGTGCTCATGGTAACTCCAGGGGGATGGTTCGTTTGGTTTCAGAAGCGAGTCCCCCATTTTAAGGCCGCCAGGTGGAAGGTGCGAGCAACGGCTTCCTCCTTTTGTGGAGTCTCCAGGGGCCGGGAGGCCTAGGCGGGAGCTTGTGGAGAAGCATTGAGCTCCTCTTCGACCACGTGGCAAGCGAACTGGTGGCCGTTTGAATCGACGACCTTCGGTTCCTCTGTGTCGCAGAGTCCTTCGACGGCGAGGGGGCAGCGCGGGTGGAAGCTGCAGCCGCTGGGGGGAGCGATCGGCGAGGGTACGTCGCCCTGCAGGACGATTCGCTCGCGCTCGACAGTGGGGTCCGGCTTGGGTACCGAGGAGAGCAGCGCCCTGGTATAGGGGTGGAGCGGATTGGAAAAGAGCTCCTTTGTCTCCGCCAGCTCGACGATCTTACCGAGGTACATGACCGCTACCCGGTCGCTGATGTGCTCGACGACCGAGAGGTCGTGGGCGATGAATAGGTAGGCGATGCCGAACTCTTCCTTGAGGTCAGCCAGCAGGTTGATGATCTGGGCCTGGATCGATACGTCGAGGGCGGAGATCGCCTCGTCGCAGACAATGAATTCCGGTTCCAGGATAAGCGCGCGGGCGATGCCGACGCGTTGGCGTTGCCCGCCGGAGAATTCGTGCGGGTAGCGGTCGAGAATATTGCGCGGCAGCCCGACGCGCTCGAGCACCTCGGCGACCATTCCGTCACGTTCTTTCTTTTCGCCGATATTGTGTATGTCGAGCCCCTCGCGGATGATCTTGCCGACAGTCATGCGTGGGTTCAGCGATGCGTAGGGGTCCTGGAAGATAATCTGGAGCTTCCTGCGCAGCGGGCGCATCTGGTCCTTGTTGAGATGGGTAATCTCTTCTTCCCGGTACTCGATCGACCCCTCGGTGGGCTCAAGCAGCTTGAGGATGGATCTTCCAGCCGTGGTCTTCCCACAGCCGCTCTCGCCAACGAGGCCGATGGTCTCTTTCTCGTGGATGGAGAAGCTCACTCCGTCAACGGCCTTCACGTGGGCCTTGACCTTGCGCAGGATGCCCTTGCGTATGGGAAAGTGCTTCTTCAGGTTCTCGACCCGGATGAGCTCAGTCATCGGCGCCTCCCTCGATGACATCGCAGGCAACAGGGTGGTCGGCCGCAAGGATTCTGAGCTCCGGCTCGATCTCACGACACCCATCGACGGCCAGCTCGCAGCGCGGCCAGAACTTGCAGCCGGTGGGAAAGGCGAGCGGGTCGGGAACGGAGCCTTCGATGGTCTTCAGGCGTCCATCGGCGTTTCCGCCAAGGCTGGGCAGCGAGCCGAAGAGTCCCCGGGTGTAGGGGTGGAGCGGGTTGGCGAAGAGCTCGCGCGCGGCGGCCTTCTCGACGACCCGCGAGGCGTACATCACCACCACCTCGTCGGCGATTTCGGCGACGACCCCGAGGTCGTGGGTGATGAAGAGCACCGAGAGGCCGGTGTCGGCCTGCAGCTCCTTGAGCAGCTCGAGGATCTGGGCCTGGATGGTCACGTCGAGGGCGGTGGTCGGCTCATCGGCTATGAGGAGGTCGGGCTCGGTGGCCAGCGCCATGGCGATCAGCGCCCGCTGGCGCATCCCGCCGGAGAGCTGGTGAGGGTATTCGTCGACGCGCTGCTCCGGCGCCGGGATCTTGACCTGCTCGAGCATCGAGATCGTCTTTTCGCGCGCCTCGAACTTGTTCATGGCCTGGTGCGAGAGGATCGCCTCGATAATCTGGTCGCCGATGGTGAAGACCGGGTTCAGCGAGGTCATCGGCTCCTGGAAGATCATGGAGATCCGGTTGCCGCGAATGGAGCGGAGCCCCTTTTCCGGGAGCTTCAGAAGATCCAGCCTGGGTGTTCCGTGGAGGATGGCTTCGCCTCCGACCACTCGCCCCGGCGGGGAAACCAGCCCGAGCAGGGAGTAGGCGCTCACACTTTTCCCGCAGCCGCTCTCGCCGACCAGGCAGACGGTTTTTCCCCTGGGGATGTCGAAGGAGACCTCGTCGACGGCGCGCACGATGCCCTCCTCGGTGTGAAACTCGACGCTGAGATTCCTGATATCCAGCAGGGTCATGTTCCCCTCCCCCTTGTCCTGGGATCGATGACGTCGCGCAGGGTGTCGCCGACCAGGTTGAAGCACAGCACCGCCAGGAAGATCGCGGCGCAGGCCGGCGGGATCATATGCGGCGTGGTGGCCATGAGGCCGTAACCATCGCGGAGGATATTGCCCCAGGAAGGATTGGGCGCCTGCACTCCGAAGCCGAGCCAGGACAGCCCCGACTCGACCAGGATCGCGCCGGCGATCCCGAAGGTGATGCTGACCATCGCCGGGGCGAGGGCGTTGGGAAGCAGGTGGCGGAAGACGATTCGGAAGGGCCCGGCGCCGAGCGCCCTGGCCGCCGCGGTGTATTCAAGCTCGCGCAGGCGCAGGATCTCGCCGCGGGTCAGCCGCGCGATGCCGACCCAGCGCGTCAGCCCGATGATGATCATGATGTTCTCGATGCGCGGAGGGAACCAGGCGAGGACCGCGAGGATGAGAAAGAAGACCGGGAAGCACATGAAGATTTCGATGACCCGGGAGATGATCATGTCGACCCAGCCGCCGAAGTAGCCGGCGATGGCGCCGAGGCAGAGGCCGATCAGGGCGGCGATGCCCATCGAGATAAAGCCGACCCTCATCGAGACCTGGGTGCCGTAGATCAGCCTCGCCATGACATCGCGTCCCAGCTCGTCGGTTCCGAGCCAGTGCCTGCCCGAGTAGCCCTGGATCCGGTCCTCGGAGGTCTCGAGCGGGCTGAAGGGCACCGGGGGCATGATGGCCCAGTCGCGTCCCGGCTTGAAGTGTTTCTTGAACTTGAAGTCCATGCGGCTGAAGGGAGGCGGCGCGCTGAAGAGCGCCGGGCCGATCCAGGGAAGCTGCCGCAGCGTTTCCTGGACGCCCGGAAAGTAGAGCTCGTTGGTGGTCGCGCCGTCCGCGCTGGTGTATTCCATCCGGCAGACAATCGGCTCGTCATTGGCGATCATGGGAGCGAAGAAGGCGATGGCAGCCAGCAGGCCGAGGAAGGCGAGGGCGAGCATGCCCATGCGCGACTTCCGGTAGCGCTTCCAGGCGGTACGCCAGAAGCCGGTGGATTTCTCGTTGCCCTTTTCAGTCATGGGAGATCCTCGGGTCGACAAGGCCGTAGGCGAGATCGGCGAGCAGGGTACAGAAGAGAACCAGCGCCGCGGTCATGAAGTTCAGGCCCATGATGGCGTTCACATCGCGGCTCATGACGGATTCCATGTACAGCCAGCCGATTCCCGGCCAGTTGAACATGTGCTCGAGGATGACGCTGCCGCTGAGAATGAAGGGCAGGGTGAGCCCCATGAGCGAGACAAAGGGTATCAGCGTGTTGCGGAAGGCGTGATGGATGATCACGCGCTTCTCCGACAGCCCCTTGGCGCGGGCGGTACGGATGAAGTCCTGCTGGATGACCTCGAGGAGATTCTGGCGAACGAAGCGTGAGTAGTAGGCGAGGCTGCCGACGGTGAAGCAGATCGTGATGAGCACATAGTGATGGGCCTGGTCGAGGATCTTGCCGAAGAGGCTCAGGGTATCGTAGTTGTCGGAATACATGCCCTGGATGGGAAATAAGTCGACCTTCACTCCGAGGTAGAGGATCAGCACCATGCCGATGACGTAGGACGGGACCGAGTAGAGCATGTAGAGATTGGTGCTCATGATTCGGTCGAACCACCCTCCCTGGTGTTTGGCGCTGTAGAGGCCGATCGGGATTGACAGGAGGAAGGCCAGTGCAAGGGAGATGATTCCTACCGACGCGGTCGGCCAGATGTGGCGCCTGATCATGGTGGTGACCGGCTCCCCGGTCTTGATGGACTCGCCGAAATCGAGGGTGACCAGCTTTCCGACCCACTTGGCGTAACGAATGGCCATCGGGTCGTTGAGGCCGAGAGCTTCTCTCAGCCGCTGGCGGTCCTGCTCGGTCGCGTCAGGCCTCTCCCAGAGCATCAGCTCGACGATGTCGCCGGGCGCGCTCTCGATGGTCAGGAAGGTGACGAAGGTGATTCCGAGGAGTGTCACCAGACCGATCAGCAGGCGGCGGATGATGTAATTCAGCATCGATTGACAGTGCTCCCGAGCCCTCGTCGCCTCAACGGAGCTTGTCTTCCTTGCGCACCCACCAGTCAAGGTGAGATGGGTAGACGCTGAAGACCCCGCGCGGTGAGAAGGTCACGCCGCGGATCCGCTTGTGAAACGCCCAGGTCGCCGCGCGCGACAGGATGAACATATACGGCTGGTCGTCGTAGATCAGCTTGTGGATTTCCTTGAACTGGTCGGCGCGCTTGGCGGTATCGAACTCCCGGCGCGAGAGATCGAAGAGTTCGTCGACTCTCGGGTTCGAGTAGCTGACGAAGTTGCGGCCGCTCTTGGCTTCATCGGTGTGCCAGATGTTGCGGTTGGTGTCGGGGTCGATCCCGGTGCTCCAGCCGAGCATGAAGGCCTCGTAGTTCTTGCCCCTGAGCCGGTCGAGGAGGGCGGAGAAGTCGAGGGTCTGCTGTTTGAGGGTGACGCCGATCTGGGCGAGATCTTCCATGAAGATGGCGGCGAAGGCCTGGCCGATGGTGGAGCCCTGCGGAATAAGGAGGGTGAACTCGAACTTGACCCGTTCGCCATCGATCTCCTTGTAGCGCCCACCATCGCTCTCGTTGATTCTCCAGCCCGCCTTATCGAGCAGGGCCCGGGCCTTGTCGAGATCGTAGGAGAGCAGCTGGACCTGTTCGTTGTACATCCAGGCGCCGGGCTGGAAGATGCCGCTGGCCTGCTTGGAGAGCCCGTAGGTCAGGTTCTTGAGCACGAGCGGGATGTTGGCGGCGTGCGCCATGGCGCGCCGGACGAGGCGATCGGTGAAAAACGGATTGCCCTTGGCGGAAGCCTTGACCCCGTTCCAGCCGACGCAAGAGTAGCTCCAGAGGGGATGAAAGGCCTTGACGCCCACCTTGGCGAAATCCGCATCGTTGGTCTGGGTGGCAAACTGCAGGGGGGTGATCTCGATCTCATCCAGCTCGCCCTTCTTGAAGAGATTGAGGGCCTGGTTGGGGTCCTTGACGACCTTGAAGATCTGGCGTTTGAAGTGCGGTTTCTTGCCGTGGTAGTCGTCCCAGCGCTCGACAATGATCTCTCGGTTGCGCTCCCAGCGTACGAATTTGTAGGGTCCGCAGCCGATGGGGGCCTGGGCGTACTCCAGGTAGTACGGATCCTTCTTGAGCGAGGGATCCTTTTTCCGGTTTTCATCGTCCTTGTCGCCGATGATGTGTTTCGGCAGGATGGAGTAGAGCATGTTCCACTTGCCGGTGGGCAGCGCCTCCTTGTGGACGAAGCGGACGGTCAGGTCATCGAGGGCGGTGACGGACTCGAGCTGGTCTCGGCCGCTGCGGAGCGTCTTGGTCGGTACGGCGTCGTCCATGATGGCCTCCCAGGTGAAGGCGACATCATGGGCCGTCAGGGGGTGCCCATCGTGCCACTTGAGTCCGGCGCGCAGCTTGACGGTCCAGGTCTTGTGGTCCTCGGTTTTCTCCCAGGACTCGACCATCGACTCGTTGATGATCCATTCGAAGTCGGAGTTGAAGGTGAAGAGACCGTCAAAGAGGGTGTCTTCGACGTAGGTCTCGTAGACGCTCGATGTGAAGAGCGGGTTGAGGGTGCCGGGGTCGGATTTCAGGTAGCGGACGAGGGTCTCGTCGCGCGCGATCTTGTCCGCTTCCGCGGGCGCCTTTTCAAAGAGCGAGTCGGGATTGACCAGCGGGTCTTTGTCGGGCGAATAGGGCTCGGCAGGCGTGGCCTTGGCGGGATCGTCGCTCGGCGCGTCGACTGAGCTGTCTTCGCCCTGGTAGCTGCAGCCGGCCACCGCCAGCAGAAGAACAAGAAGTCCGGTCCACAATTTCATGTCGATGTACTCCGCGGGTTTTTCCGAACTCTTCACTGCCCTGGAACCAAGTTCCAACCTGCCTTTATAGCGTTGTCGCAGGTCCGATTTCAACGCTATTCGCCCGGGCTGGACTCCCCTGGAGCTTCCTGTTTATCGGTGCATTCTTCCGTCGAGCCCGCAGGGCTGTTTTCATCGCCGATGCGGGGCTTGAGATACCAGACCGCGGCGTAAAACAGGGGGGTGTCGATGAGCGCGCAAAGCATCTTGAAGAGGAAGCCGTTCAGCAGGAGTCCTCCAAAACGTTCCCATGCGATAACCTCGAAAGAACACAAAAGCAGCAAAACGGCACCGGTGTCGACCAGCTGGCTGACGACGGTCGAGCCGTTGTTGCGAAGCCACAGGTGCTTCCCCTTTGTCAGTTTCTTCCAGAAGTGGAAGATTCGGATATCGATGAACTGGGCAGAGAGATAGGCAACCATCGAGGCGAAGACGGCGGGTCCGTTGAGCCCGAACACCTTCGCGAAAGTTTCGCTGCTGACAGGAGACCAGTCTGTTTGGGGAACGGCAGTTGCCACCATAACCAGGAGACTGACGAAAACCGATGCAATGAGGCCGGAGATGACAACCTGGTCAGCTTTACGCTTGCCGTAGAGCTCGGAGATAATATCTGTCACCAGGAAGGTGATGGGATAAGGCAGGATCCCAACCGAGATCTCGAAGGTGTAGAGGCCAAGGGGTGTCCAGCTGAAGAATTTCTGGAAGATGAGGTTACAGGAGACCAGGGCGGCGATGAAGATCCCGGCCAGTATCAGGTAAAGTCGGTCTCGCAGGCTCATGGGTCGTATCCCGGGCATTGTGTTGGCTGGTTGAGATCTCAGGTTACCAATGACGGCTTGTGAAGTGAAGCCCGCCGGGCTGCCGGGAAGAAAATGCGTGACTTCATTTCCAGGAAGGGAAAAATAGAGGACTCGCTCGATCTTTGAATGCTCGGGCAAAGCACCACAACCAGTAAGGGGTTCCCAATGAGATTTTTAATGTCCGCCGTGTTCCTTTTTTCTGCTCTTGCAGTGCCGGCTCCGGTATCGGCCGAAGAGCTCAAGCTCGCCGGCACCTGGGTTCTCACCGTCGATGCGCGCGGGGGGCAGCGCGACTACTATCTCGAGCTCAAGCAGGATGGCTCCAAGGTGAGCGGCGCCTTCATCAGCCCGCGCAGCGGCTCCTTCGCCATCAAGGAAGGCACGCTCAAGGAGGGCGCTCTCAAGCTGGTCGTTCCGAGAAACCTGGGCGATGCGGTGAGGATCTTTGAGGTTCTTGCGAAGCTTGGCGCCGACGGCACCTTCAAGGGCGCCCTCACAGTCGACGGCAACGATGGCGGCAGCATCGTCATCAAAAAAGACAGCACCAGGCCGACGGTGGTGGGGCGCTGGATGGCCAGCGCCGGTAGTAAGGATGGGGAGCCTGTCCGGTCGATGATCGAGATCACCGCGGACAAGGATGGCAAGCTCAGTGGCCGGAGCTTCAGCGACAGCGGAGAATTTCCGCTTAAGGACGTCAAGGTTGATGGCAAAAAGCTCTCCTACAGCCTGGTGCTCGATTTCGGAGGTGAGAAGGTCACCTTCGTGGTGGAGGCTGAGCTCAAGGGGCGCTTCCTGATGGCCGGCAAGTGGTTCGACAAGGCCGATGCCAGCTTTGGAGGAGCCTGGACAGCCAACCTGGCTGCTGCCGAGGGCGCGCGGCGCGGCGCACGTCCCCAGGGCAATCGTCGCCCGGAAGGCCGAGAGAGGCCGCAGGGAGGGGAGAGGCCCGAAGGCGGGCGTCGTCCCGAGGGCCGTGAGCGTCCTGAGGGTGGGCGGGGCGAAGCCGGGGGGCGCAGGCCGCCCAGTACCGTCGCCTTCGTGGGTAAATGGTACGCCGATGTCGAGATGCCCGGCGGGGAAGAGCAGAAATTCGTGTTCAACTTCCAGCTTGCCGGCGAGAAGGTCGCCGGGAGTGTCAAGGCGGGAGACGGCTCGAGCTTCAAGATCCTCGGCGGCCTGGTGGAGGGGCGCAAGATCACCTTCAAGATCGCGTACAACCTGGACGGGGTCGATGTCGAGGTAGAACTCGTGGGCGAGCTCAAGGGGCGGGGGAGCATCACCGGCTCCTGGACAGCCGAGGGCGAAGAGGGCGAGTGGAAGGGCGCCAGGTCGAGGACCCTTTAGACTTCTTTTGAGCGCTATCCGCCGATCTGGGACATGGACCGGTTCGCTCGAACGAAGTCAGGCTCGTTGATCCGGTGCCCGGGCTCTTTGTCATGGACCGCCGTCCGCACAGCCTCCGAGATGCTCTCATCCGAAGCTCCTCCGCGAAGGAGGGAGGCGATGTCGGTCTCTTCCTGTGAAAACAGGCAGGTGCGAAGCTTGCCGTCGGCGGTGATTCGGATCCGGTTGCAGTTTTCGCAGAACGGCTCCGACACCGAGTTGATGAAGCCGATCTTGCCGGGCGCTCCGTCCGAGAAGATGTAGTCCGCCGCCGGCGCCCTTTGATCTCTCGCCGGGTCTTCAATCAGCCGGGTTCCATTTTCAAGGTGTAGATCGATGCGTTCACGGATTTCGGCTCCCGTCACCAGGCTGGAGCGGGACCAGCTCTCATCCGCATCGAGCGGCATGTATTCGATGAAGCGGATGGTGTGTCCATGTTTTCGGGCCAGCTCGGCGAAGGCGGGCGTCTCTGCATCGTTCAGTCCGCGCATGAGCACGGCGTTGATCTTGAGGGGGCCTTGAAATGTCTTCGCGGCCTGCTCGATTCCCCGCAGCACCCGGTCGAGAGCATCCCGGCGGGTAATCTGTTCGAAGCGTTCTCTCAGGAGGGAATCAAGGCTGACGTTGACGCGGTCCAGTCCGCCCTTCTGCAGAGCCGCGGCCTGCTCAGCGAGCAGCAGCGCGTTGGTAGTGAGGGCTATGTCATCGATGCCTTCGATGCTCCTCAGCAGCGAGATAAGCTGTGGAAGGTCACGCCTGAGAAGGGGCTCTCCTCCAGTCAACCGCAGCTTTCGGATTCCCATGGGCGCAAGGATGCGAACAAACCTCGTGATCTCTTCAAAGCTCAGGACCCCTTCTTTCGGCAGCCACTCCATTCCTTCTTCAGGCATGCAATAGAGGCAGCGGAAGTTACATCGGTCTGTGACCGAGATCCGCAAATTGTCAATTTTGCGGCCGAGTTGATCGATGAGAAGAGGCATATTTCAGATCCCGGAAGAGGGCGAGCCAGGTCGCCATGCGGCGACGATTGAAGCAATATACTAACAGGTTGCCGATCTTTGAGCGAAAAAGCGGGTGATAAATTATTGTGCTAAGAGCGACCTTTTCTGCACAATATAGGGTCAGTGCCTATAAAAGGGGCAGGCTGTCGTTGGGTTGTTGGATGCGTGAGAAGTCATTGAAATAAGCGGGTTTCGGCATGGTTGAGTCAGGTGAACACAACGGATCTTCTGATTCGGCGTCTCCACGGCAGGAGGGAGGAGAGAATGCTTCTCTTGTCGACAGTCGACTCGAAATCTTCCAGGAGATCGCGCTGGCGCTGAACTCGACCCTCGACCCGATCAGACTCCTCGAGGTTCTTCTCGATTCGAGCATTCGCTATACGGGCGCCACGACCGGCTCGGTGATCCTGCTGGAGGGGGAGACGCTCAGGATCGTTGCCTCTCGCGGTCTCGGTCATGATGTCGGGGACAAGGTCGCTCTTCGTGTCGGCGAAGGAATCACGGGGTGGGTCGCCAAGCATGGCGAGGCTCTCGGTGTTCCAGACGTGCGCAAAGAAGATCGCTACGTCATGGTCAAGGAGCACATTCGCTCGGAGTTGGCGGTCCCCATGATCCTGGACAAAAGGGTGGTGGGGGTGATCAGTGTCGATTCGACTCGGAAGGATAATTTTTCCGAACAGGATCTCGAGCTGTTGACGATTGTCGGTACCCAGGCCGCGCAGATTCTCGAAAACGCCCAGTCGTTTTCCGAACTGCGGCGGCGAAACATCCAGGATGAGACCCTGCTCGAGATCAGCCAGGCTCTCGGCTCCTCCCTTGTTTTTGAAGATCTGTTTACCCAGGTCAGCGAGATCCTGGCCCGCAGATGCGAATTGTCCCAATGCTTCCTGGTCCTGGTGCAGCCTGATTCGGATGATCTCAAGATCTCCCTCGCCTACGGGATGACGGAGGAGGAGATGGCCAAGGGCCAGTACGCGCGCGGTGAAGGCATCATCGGACGCGTTGTCGAGAGTGGTGAACCGATCGGAGTGCGCGACATCAGCCAGGAGCCAAAGTTTCTAGGCCGGACCGGAGCCTTCCGCGCCGGCTCTGAGCAGATGACCTTCATGGCGGTTCCCATTAACCTGGAAGGGAAGGTCGTCGGGGTACTCGGCGGCGCCAAGCCCTTTCATGGCGACAAGGAGTTTGACCAGGACATGGCTCTCCTCCAGATCATCACGGGAACACTTGCCCAGGCGGTCAAGATCTACCAGGACGCGGCGGCGGAACGGGAGCAGCTGCTTGAAGAGAACCGTATGCTCAAGGCCGAGTTGCGCGAACGCTATAATTTCGACGGGATTGTCGGTAACAGCCCCGCGATCCAGGAGATCTTCCAGACGATCGTCAGTGTCGCGCCTACGCGCTCCACGGTCCTCGTCCGGGGAGAGAGCGGAACAGGCAAGGAGCTCATCGCCAACGCCATTCACTACAACAGTCCACGCTCCGAGGGTCCATTCGTCCGGGTCAATTGCGCCGCGATCCCCGAGCCGCTGCTCGAGGCCGAGCTCTTCGGTCACGTGAAAGGGTCCTTCACCGGGGCGATTGCTGATCGCAAGGGGAAGTTCGTTCTCGCCGATGGAGGAACGATCTTTCTTGATGAGATTGGCGATATGAGCCCCATGCTGCAGGCCAAGATGCTGCGGGTTCTGCAGGAGAAGGAGGTTGATACGGTAGGATCGGAAACACCTCTGCAGGTCGATATCAGGGTTATCGCGGCCACCCATCGTGATCTTGAGCAGCTTGTACAGGACGGAACTTTTCGGGAGGACCTCTATTATCGACTTAATGTCGTTCCGATCGCCATGCCGCCCCTGAGGGATCATTCAGAGGACATTCGCCTGCTGGCGCAGCATTTTCTCGATAAGTTTTCGGCTGAGAATGACCTGCCGCCGATGAAGCTGGGCAAGGATGCCCTGCGAGAGCTCATGGCCTATTCCTGGCCCGGGAATGTTCGCGAGCTTGAAAACCTGATTGAGCGGGCCGTTATCCTTTGCGATGGGACGAAGATTCATGCCGCCGACATCCCGCCGTTGCGCAACGATGCGAATCCTCGCCGCCCCGACGCTGAAGATAAAACCCTCGACAGCTCGGTTTCCGAGCATTTCCATTTGCTGTTGGGTTCCTCTGCCTCGAGTGAGATCTGGTCGGATACGATGGAGGTTGTCGAGAAGACCTTGTTGAGTGAAGCGCTTGAACGATGTGATGGAGTGCGTCTGCGGGCGGCTGATCTCCTGGGAATTCATCGCAACACCCTTCGCAAGAAGGCGGATGATTTCGGCCTTTAAGGGCGCCGGGCCTACCCGCCAAACGGGTCGAGGCCGTCCTCACATCCCAGCGCGCCTTCTTCTCCCGGGTCAGAGCCTCTCTGCGGGAAGGGAGAGGCTGGGGCCGCCCCTCCTCGATACAGGTATTCCAGCAGGTAGACGGCGTCGGTGATATTGATCTCCTCATCGTCGTTGGAATCCGCCGCATCGAGACAGTCGATCGTCACACCCGAGAAGAGGTAGCGCACCACCTTGACCGCGTCACTGATGTCGACCGCCTCATCGATATTCGCATCGCCGCGGATAAAGTAAGGCGGTGGCGGCAGGATCGTGAAGTCCACCGCATCGGAGGAGCGGCCATCGGTATTTCGCACCGTCAGTGCAACGGTGCTCGCTTCCAGCATGGGGGTCGTGAAGATAAGGCTCTCCGGATTGGCTTCGCTGAATTCCACGCTTCCGATATCCCGGTTGTCGAGGAAGACCTTGATGCCTTCGTGGAATTCCGTTCCCGTGACGGTGATGGAGTCTCCCGGTTGCCCCTCCGGCGGAGTGAGGGAGGTGATGGTTGGAGTTTCCCAGCCAAAGGTGCTGGTTACGGTCACGCTATCAGCGCCTACCACGTTGCCCTCTACATCAAGGGCCAGGAAGTCGAGGACGTTTTCTCCCGCAGACAGGGAAACATCGGCTCGCCATCGAGTCGTGCTGGTCCAGGTGATTGTAGTCGGCTCACCCGAGACAAGGACCATGTCGACATCTACCCAGCCGGTTCCATTGATCCGCGCTGAGGCCTCGTCTTCGGTAAAATCATTGCCGCCGTTGGTTGTGATGGCAAAGGCGATGCGGGAAGGGATCTGGCGGGCGAGGGTCGCTCGTCGGCCGTTCATGAAGTTTCGTACCGGGGATGAGTTGCCTACGCCATCAGAGCCAACGACGGCCGAGTTGCGGTCGAGGAACTTGGTGACCATCTCGCCGGTGGTCCAATGACCGGGGTTGTCGCCGCGGCCGTTGAGCATTTCGTTGAGGATGCCGATGTATTTACGGCGGTATTTGGGGCGGGCGACGATACGCGAGAAGGTGCTGTCGTTGTCCGGATAGACTCGCGATCCGGTGTTGCCCCAGGTGTGGTCCATATCCCAGGGCAGGAGCTTCCAGCGCCCCTCGTTCGGAGCGTAGTAGATATAGGCGTTCTGGCCGTTTCCGATCGCGATGGTGTCCCAGTCGTCGTGCGCGCAGCGGGCGGCGTAGACCCTGAGGAACTGCTCTACATCCATGATGTTTTCAAGCGAGTTGTCGAGGATGGACGAGTTGCCGTTCATGGTCTGGATCAGCGAGATCAGGGGCTGGAAGTTGTCTTCGAGTTCCCTGGTGCGAAAGTTGAAGTTCCAGCGGTAGCCGGATTTGTCCGCGCCCCGGTTCTGCCAGGTGGCCCACTGGAGGAGATTCGACTGGTGGGAGCCTGAGTCTGAAAAGGTCTGCTTACCCATGATTTTCATGATGATGCCGTCGGAGTCCTCGGGGAACCACATCTTGAGGTATTCAGGATTGGTGGGCTCGACGCTCTCCATGGTGTAGGTGCCTCCGTTGGTCCGTACCCGCGCCCAGGTTGACCGATTGTAGGGGCTGGTGGTGGAGGTCGTCGAATTACGCCAGACAACGTAGCTGGCCGCCTTCTCCCTTTGGGCGCTGCCATAGCGGCTCAGGTTGATCTTTGTGCGGTTGCGAAGCGGCTGGTCTTTAGGGAAGCCGACCCGGTACATGCGCGGATTGCCCGGACGGTTCCAGGGGCTGCCTCGCCATCTCGTTCCCACATTGTAGTAGATCTTCTCCTCGTTGAAGATGAAGGTGGCATCGAGCAGCTCGTTGGAGTGAAGCTGTCGGCTGCCGAGCCTGCTCCAATTGGCATCGTCGTGGATGAGGCGGTAGGTAAATGAATTGGCGGTGAGCGGCGTGGAGTGCTGGTAGACCAGGTCCCTGGCCGGAGCTTCTCGAGGTTCGCGGCGTCGGTTCCCAGCGTTGTCCACTGCCTCCACGTAGAAGGTCACCTTGATGTTGTTGGAGAAACCGGGAAGTTCTCCTCCAAAGAGGCCGTCTCCCGCTTCGCCATCGGAGTGGGCTCCATCGTCGAAGAGCTCGACCTCGCCAGAGGCGTTATTGCCCGAGGGGTCGTAGAGCGCCCGGACGGAGTCAATGCCATCGGAATCACTTGCCCGCGCGAGAATGGTGACCCCCTGCCCGGCGGCAGGGACCGCCGGCTGGTGGATGACCTCGCTCAGCACCGGCCCGAGATTATTCGAGACGACGCTGTTTGCCTGTCCCGGGCTGCCGAGGTTGTACGGGATTCGCAGCCCGTGAGTGTGCTGGCACCGGGCGTATTGCCTGTAGCAGCTGAGGTACAGCATATGCGCGCCGCGCAGCCAGCGAGCCTGCAGGCTGATCTGGTGGGAGCCGGAGGTCATTCTCGGAGAGGTCTCGGTCTCGATTCGGTTGACCCGGGTGTCTCCATCGCCGGTGGCGACAATCTTGAGGCAGGCGTTGCCGGCGGCGGAGTCTTCGGTCGTTCGGCGTGACTGGATGTGATTGCCCTGGATGATCCAACTGCTGGTGTTGCTTTCAAAGTTGCCGTTACGAATGTACTGGGTGTTGCCGCGAGTGACCCGGATGTCGTCCATGAGGACCTCCCCGGCCCCCATCATGCGGATCTGGAATTCGGACTCCGACTGGGTGGCGTAGCTGATGGTATAGGAGATCTCCTCCCATTGGGACTTCCCCGACTCGTCGCTGCTTTCCCAGGCGCTGGCAACCGAATTGTCCTGGTTGGGATCCAGCAACTCGAGGCTCGACCCTCCTCCATCTGCCCATTTCGGCCAGAGGCCTCCATCGTGGTAGCGGACCTCGTCTACCGGGTTGCCTCGCGTGTCCACCAGGCGCAGGAGCTCTCCCTTATTGCTCAGCTCGCCTTCGAAGGGGCCGACGATCGGCAGGATTCCCCATCCCTCCCCGGGCGCTTCGTGGGATCCTCTAAGGCTGTCAGGGTCTGCCGCGATGGCGAGATAGGCGCCGCTCGCAAGAACCGTTCCCTCTTCGAAGGTATAGGAGACGCCGCGGTTGAAGCGGAACCCGCTGATGTCGATGTCTTGTTCCGAGCGATTGAAGAGCTCGACAAACGCGGTCTGCTCGCGTCCATCGGGGGGATGGTACATGATCTCATTGATCACGATTCCATCCTCGAGAGGAACAGTGTTGGCCGCGCCCGGGGTGGGAGCCGGTGTCGCCATGAAGCGCTGGCCCGCGTCAGGGTAGAGGGCGTCGCTGGTTCGATCGAGCGCCGCGGCTACCTCGGCAGGATTATCGAACATGGCCGCGGAGAGAACCTCGAGCAGGTTGGGGCGGCTCAGGAAGATGGAAACACGTTCGGCTGAGAGATCCAGGGTCATCTGGGAGTCGCTGAAGACGAGGTAGCCGTTGCCGTCGATGGTCGTTCCATCCGGAATAGCCCACTTGCTGAGGAGGTTGTTGTCATCGCTGAGGAAGAAGCCCGAAAGATCGATAGCCTGGGCGGAGGTGTTGTAGAGCTCTACCCAGCTCTCCTCGTCGGTGCGCAGGAAGGCCTCGTTGATGACCACGGGTACCGGCGCTCCGCCCGGGCTGGGGAACTCGATCCGGCTGCTGATGAGCTTGGGCTGGAAGCTCGAGTCCGAGCTGTTGATCGAGGCGTTATGGATGCCCACAGCGAAGACGTTGGTTCCCACGCGGAGGCGATCCGTGTTGACCGCGAAGCTTTCGAATTCTTCCCGCGCCTCGTGGGAAGTTCCCCTTTGCTGGTAAGAGACCGGATCGCCGGTGTTGCCAAGCCGGTTCCGCGCGGTCTCGATTCCATTTACATAGAGGACAAACCCGTCATCGTATCTGAGCTGGAAGTAGACCTCGTCAAAGGAGTCGATCTGTTCCTGGGTCAGCTCGATCGATTTTCGGCAGGCGAATGAAGTATAGTTGCCGCGCATATCATCCAGCACGGTCGTGTCATCGTCATCGCCATAGCCGATGCCTGTCTGGCCTTCAAGCCACGCGGAGTCATCGAATTCAGTTTCCTGCCAGCCGTTCGGGTACTCTGAGGTGTTCCTGCGGTAGCGCCAGGTCGCATCATCGGGAAAGATGATCGTTTCGATGATTCTCGGCTCTTCATAATTGGGCCCCCCGGGAGTTCCGCCTATTACAACGCTGGAGGTCCAGTTGTTGTTGTTATCCTGGGCGCCGTAGGTGTCCTTGATCATCAGGGAGTGGCCCGTGCCGTCGGCGATCTTGGGCCATTGGCCCCGGTCGGAGAATCCGACGCTCCTGTCGGGCCCGCCGCCGTAGATGTTGAGCGTGAGCCTCTCACCGTCGTTATCCAGCTGTCCGCCGAAGTTGCCGATGACGTTCTGGATGCCATAGGCCTCCCTGACAGCCGCGGCATCTGCTGCGATGACCAGGTATGTTCGTCCCTCGAGCCAGGTGTCGACAGGGAAGGTGAAGTTGATTCCTTCGGAAAAATAGTAGCCGGTAAGGTGAACCACGGTCGGCTCATCGTTGAAAATTTCAATCCATTCGAGATTGGCGTCGCCGTGGGCGGCCTCCAGTTCGGCGGGCGGATTGAACATGATTTCCGTGATAATCACCGCCGAGGCATTCCGGGCCAGGGCCAGGGCCAGGAAAAAGAAGATGGCAGAGATGGCTGTTTTCCACCTGGGGGCGATGAGACGTCTGGGAAATTGTCCTGGCATGGTTTTCAAGGCCTGCAATATAGGGGCGTGATATGTAAAAAAAGAGGGTCAGAATGTCGGACGGAAGGCGCCGTGGGCGACGGTGGCGGAGGTTTCGCAATGGAACCTCGCCGTAAAGTAAAATCACCGGAAACAAGACCCTTCAACAAACTCCGACATACCTAAGATTAAGGTACTAAAGCTGGAAAAGCCAGTTTCGCAAACGAATCATAACTCATTCGCCACATCGCATTTCCGGCGGATGTTGCCGGATTCAGCCTGAAAAGGGGCTATTGTCTTGATGTGTTTTCACTGCAGGGTAGGATTGGCGTTCGCTGATTCTAAGGAGGTGGCCTGCGATCTGGGGCCGCCCAATTTGGCGGTTGTCTATTTCGGCCTTGTATCGGGGTGTAGCTCAGCCTGGTAGAGCGCTACGTTCGGGACGTAGA
>CBFHWB010000079.1:0-18389 GCA_965659285.1 Planctomycetota bacterium
CGGCCACCTCGGGTTCGGCAGGCTCCTCGGGAGCAGGCTCGGCCACCTCGGGTTCGGCAGGCTCCTCGGACTTTTCCTGGGGATCTTCCAGATCCTCAAGGTCCAACTCGTCTTCTTCCTGGGGAGCGGCATCCTCAGAAACGACCGCGGCCTTCTCGGCCGACTCCGCAGCCGCCTCGTCGATATCTTCGAGGGACTCGAGCTCACTGAGATCAAGCTCATCTTTTTCCTGGCCGGCCTCTTCGACACCTCCGCCACTCACAGCGGCATCTGTCGAACCGGCAACAGCCAGTTCTCCAGCCGTACCATCAACGGAATCTTCTTCGGTTACATCCAGCCATGAGACTGTTCGGCGCCAACCCTCCTCAATTCCTCCGGTTCCCCCACAGGCCGGAAGCAGGAGGACGCTAAAGCAGGCCAAGGCGCTCAAGAGAGCTAACCGGCTCATTCGCTTTCGCATTAGATTCATTCTCCTTGTTTTCATTCCTCATTTACCTCGTTTAAAAGCCTGTTCCTGGACTTAATAGACCCGCCAGTTACAGGATGCAGTTCTAATCGATCGGGATCTCCTTAGCGGCGATCGTTACATTTGTAATTCCTATCCGTGTACAGATATCGACAATATTCGCAACCATCTGCATCGGAACATTGTCCGAAACGTTGATGGTTACCGGAATCGACTTGCCGCTACCTTGTGTTTCGTACAATCCGTGGCGGAAGTTCAGATAATCTTCGATATTCGTGAAATTCGGGATGTGATAACCGGGCACGTGGATGTCGCCATATTCGACAAGTTGGCGATCCGGGCCATATTCAACCTGGCCGTTCGTGGCGTCCTGAGACTCAAATTCATGATCCTGGCCGCTGGCCGCACCTGGGCTGGGCTTGTAATTGATTGTCTGGCAACGAACGCGCCCAGTTTCTTCCCTGGCTGGATCAGGAACCCATTCGAGGAAGAAGATGACCTCATCAGGCTCGATCTTAGAGAACGAGGCCTGGAGTCCCCTGTCCTTGGGAAGGTAGGAAGAGAGCTGCCCCTCGAGAGCGATAAACTTGGCTGAGAGGAGAAAAAAGATAAGCAGTTGGAACACGATGTCAATCATCGGTGTCATGTCCAGTTCAGCTTCTTCGATGACTCTCTTGTTCTGCTTAATACGCATATTAGGTCTCTTTCCCCCTAGGGCTGGGTTGTCGCCAACTTCAACTTGTAGACACCAGCCTTCTGGCACTGCTCGAAAATGGTCCGCAGATACTCGGATTTCACGTGCTTGTCGTAACGAATCAGGATCTCCAATTGAGAAAGCTGCACATTGTTCGGGCCGACCTCCTTGGCTCGGCCTCGGCCGCGCGGCGGAGTAGCCGCGTCATAGGCGACCTCTTCATCCAGCATCGCCCGCAACGTTTTTACGTTGAGGGCTTTGCCGCGGTAGACAATCTCACCCGAACGAGGCGGAGCATCTGTCACATTGCTTTGCCTGACGTTCAAGACCAACATCACAGCGTCAGTGTTGTCCCGTTTCTCGGGCTTACCCTCGAGAGAGAAAGGAAGCGTAACCTCCTCGATGTTCACCGTGATCTGGGTTGTCAGGATAAAGAACATGATGAGCAGGAAGACGCAGTCGATCATCGGCGTCAAGTCCATCTTCGTGTCGAAATCATGGGTTGTTCTTTTTCTTTTCTTCATGGCTGACTTTCCAAAACGGTCTGAATTCTCTTAAAAGTAATGCGCGGACTTGACCAGGCTCAGTCAGCCTTGAAACGACCCATGAGCTCTTCGGAAACTCCGCCGACTTCGGCAGAAACAGTGATGACCTTGTTACGGAAGTAGACGTAGACCGCGGTCATTGGAATCGCGACACAGAGCCCAAGGAACGTGGTTCCAAGGGCGATGGAGATGTCACCACCGAGCTGCTTCGGATTTGGAGCCGTCGTAGAGCTTGCGATCGTGTTGAACGCACCGATCATACCGAGAACCGTTCCAAGCAGCCCCATCATCGGCGACAGGTTCGCTATGAGCGACAGGTAGCCGACCTTCTGGTGAAGCTTGGTGGCTTCCATCTCGAGAACCTCGGTCATGGTGGATTCCATCTGGCCGTATCCATCTTCTATCTTCTCAAGGCCGGCGGCTACCACCGCGGAGAGAATACTGGGGCTCGCCTCACAGAGGTGATAGGCCTCCTCGAATTCTTCATCCTCAAACAGGGACTCGACGTGCCCGAGCACCTCCGGAGGAACCAGGACGTCGCGGCGCAGTTGAAAAGCGAAGGTAATGGCGAGAGCGCCTCCGACGATCGACATCAGGATGATCAAGAGACCGACGAAACCGGCTTCCATCAGCGCATCGAGAACGGTCTTCTCCGACACCCCTTCTTCCTGGGCAAAAGCCAGGTTGCCTGTCAGTACGAAGGCACTAAAGGCCAACAATACAAATGCTCCGAAAAGCATCATCGCACTGATCCAAATGTTCTTGTTTGAGTGGGAATTGAAAATCCCCGGAAGACGATCAGAGCCCTTAAGGGCTGATTTACTAACCATGGCGGTCTCTACTCCTATTGCCATTCACGTTTATTGACTTTAGTTATGAGGTTTCCCTCGTTTCATTAGCGATTATTTGCCCTGCGGTAACCCACCGGGCGCTTAACTTTTTCCTCCCGCACGCCGTCCCCACTCAGTTGCTCTCTCCGTCCGGCCAAGTTGCTTGTAAACATCGACGAGCCCATTACAGGACTTCACGTAGATGTCCTTATGATGGCGGTAAAGGACAGCTGCCTTGAGAAGCCAGATCTCTGCCTTCTCAAGATTACCCTTACCTGTAAGTCCCTTGTAACAAACGCCCATCAGGTAGGTTGCCCTGGCCCTCGATTTTCCGTAATCGAGCCCCCGGGCCGTCGAACCCGTGAAGAAGGTCTTCTCAAGATCACTGATGGCCTTGTCATACTGTTTCTGGGAGACGATAACGTCGATTCTTCCGACCACGGCGGCTACCTTCAGAGAATCTGGCGCCTTGCGGTTATTCGCTACCTCGTTGAACTTGGCCCTCGACTCAACATACTTCTTGGCAAGGAAGAGCCCCTGGGCTTCTCCAAGCTTGGCTCTCAAAGCCCACGTCGGACCATAGGGATCAAGTCCCTGGAAGTGTGTTTGGGCGGAGTTGCCCCGGCCAAGATCAAGGCTGGCCTGCCCGCGGCCGTAGATGGCATGCGGAAGCCAGTAGTCTTTGGTCTCCTTGTTGGCGGCGACAAATTCTTTGAAAACTCCATCGGCCTTGCCCGCCTCGCCCGCAGCGAGATGAGCCTTGCCCTTGAGATACTGAAGCTCCGCAGCCTGCCAACCCTTCAGCCCCCTGCCGTCGAGTTTGGAAATACTCGAAAGAGCCCTGGCGTAATCGCCGCTCGAGATGGCACTGCGTACCGGCTGTAGATAGGCCGATTCACGCTGAATACTGGCGACCTTGTCGCCGGGCAGCTTGACCGTATTGCCGCCCTGCTTGAAGAGCACCTGGTCCCACTTGGCTGAAAGAACGGTAACTCCGTCAATCCTCTTACCGCTGGACTGAACAACCACATCCGCCTTCAAGGAGGACAGGAAGAAGCAGCTCACAACCACCGCCAGAGACGCTACCAACGCCCTGGAACCCGAATTCTGTGTCTTGCTGTAGGAATAACTCATTAGTTCTCTTGTCCTTGACTCACGCATCAGCCAGCCTTAATAAATTCCTGGGGATCTTTCCCCATTTGCTTAAGGGCATACTTCCAGTACGTCAGGAATTTCGCCCAGAGATCACTCTGCTTCCTGATCCGTCCCTGGTACTCGTTCACAAACTTGTGAATATCGTTATAGGCTTCCTTATTGCCTGCGCGTCCGGCGCTGATTCGCACCTGCTGCAGACGCAAAGCAATTGCCCAGTAATCCTTGACCAGGGCGGCATCAGGTTCCTTCCCCGGAGCCCTGGTATTGGTGAGGAAATTGTTCAGCAGGTAGAAAGAATGCCCGTAATATTTTTCTGCCTCCAGAAGCATATCCAGGGGAAGAGCTGCTGGCTTCGGATGGGTCTGCCGGGCAAGCTTGATCGTCGCCCAGCCGAGATCCCTGCAGACAAACGGATCCTCGTAATTGGCTCCCTTGACCTCATATTCCTTCACGTAGCGAGTGAAGATTTTATAGGCGCCCTCCCAGTCTTCTCCACTCATGGCAATCTGCCCTTCCATCAGCAGAAGCTCACGACCGAGCTTATTGGCCCCACCAGCGATCTTCTTGGCCTTTTCAACGAAGCGTCTGGCATCGGATACAAGCCCGCCATCACTCAGCACCTTGACGACCTTCATCACCATATTAAGATCACCCATCTCGGTACTGGCGCTGGAATGTTCAGCATACTGAAGCAGGTAAAGAGCGGCCTTTCGATTTTCGCCGGCCGCATCGGCGGCGTCAGAGAGGACATACGCAGCCGTGGCAACGGACGGCTCTTTGGAGCAGTCTGCGCTCAGAACCCTGTGGTAGGCTCCAGCCTCTTTCCACTGCCCACTACGAACCATCGAGAGCACCAGGTAACCAAGCCCGGAGCAGCGATAGTATTTGTCTTCGGCAAGGTCGGTAGAAAAGAGTTTGAGAGTCTTCACCGCCTCGGCGTAGCTTTCGAGATGGTGATACATCTGACCCAGACCGAGCGCGGCAACTCCGCAAGCCCGAAGGTCTTTCTTCTCAAGAGCCTCATCGAGAACAGCCTGGAGTTCCGCGGCATTCTCCTGGAAAGCCTTCAGAATCGCCGCTCTCCCGGCCGCATCATTTCCGGCCATCTCGTATTCTCTTACATAGGTGGAGAGTCCCCTGGCCTGCGCTCGCAGATAATACGAAACCGGCACTCCCTGGTCGTCCTTGGGAATGGCAAGGAACGACTCACGAGCCTGGGCAAAATTACCCTGCTCCTCGAATTGCCCCGCTTCGGACATCTTCACCTGGAACTTGGTATCACCGAGGCTGAACTGGTCGGCCTTCGCGGTCAACTCCGCGTAGCCGGCATGAGCCGAACCAGACTCTCCCAGGTTCCGCTTGGCCTTATCGACCGAGGCCGCGAAACTCGTTGCCGCCTTGGAACGGAAAATCTTGCTGGCAGCGTGATGCTCGGCAAGTTCAGAGAAGGCGACCGCCGCTTCATCAAACCGATCCAGGATAAAGCTCAACTCACCGATCTCGTTGAGGCAAAGCGGAGCGTATTCCTCTACCTCGGAGCTGGCAAGCTTGGCCAGCGCGGTCTGAAAAGCGTTCAGCGCTTCTTCAAGCTTGAGCTCACTCTTCAGGCCGATCGCAGCCTGGTAGTAGTCACGTCCGGAAAGCGCAGCGCTGCCGGATGAAGAAACCCTTCCGAGAGCCTTTCGCGCATCGATCACAAACGCACGGTACTTATCTACCTTGGACTCTTTGAAGAGCTTTTCATATTTCGAAATAACAGCGTGTATAACGGCCATTCCCTTGGGCGCATCCCCTGCGTCAGCAAGCGCGATTCCGTATTCCAGGCGTGCGAGAACCGCAAACTGCTGCAGGTCAGTATCGTTTTCAACAAGCCCTATAGCCGGAGCGAACGGATCACCCGGAACGGGAGTGGATCGCATGATCGTCTTGAGGATATCCACCGCGACCTCGGGCTTCTTGGCACCATTGTAGGCCTTCGCTGAAAAGAGGTAGGCCTTGAGACGAATCGTATGGAAAGCCTTGAGAAGCTGAGGCGAATAAGGAGGACGGGCAAAGGGCTCAATATCGAAGATCAACTCAAGCTCTTCAGCTGAGTCCAGGAAACGCTCCATTTCGAGCAGGTAGAGCCCCTTCTGGATCTGGGCCTCGTAACGCATGATGTAGAAATCAGCTCTCTCGTTGACGAAGAAATCAGCGAACTTCAGACCCTTTTCGAGATAGCTGTTGCGGACATCTCCGGCTTCAAGACTCCTGGCATAGACGAGGAAGATATTAATCCTCGCCAGTTCAGCCTGGTAGGAGAGCCGTTTCTTGGTCAATTTTTCGTTACCCTTGGCCACCTTGGCCTGCTTGATCAGATCGGCAATCAGGCCATTGAGCGGCTTCTCAACCTTGGCCCGGAAGTCGGCCACGGCCTTTGATTTCAACGCGTCTGATTTGGCCTTGTCAGACTCGGTGCCAGCTTTCTCAAAACCAGAGAGGACTGCGGCGAAATCAGAACCGATCGTCTCAAGGGAGCCAAGCGAGGCCCGCGGATGGGAAGGCCAGTTCTTCTTGAACTCAGCCAGCGCCTCCAGCGCTTCCTTTCCCTTGCCTTCGGCCTGGAGAATATCAATCAACCGGGAATCGATATCGGCCATCATCTCGGGCTTCGCGCCGCGTGATTGACGTTTCTCTGAAAGCCATCTGCGAGCGGTATCGAAATACCTGAGCTCTCGGACCAGCGCATTGGCAAACGCGCCATCCTCAGCACCGAGGCCCTGCGCCCGCAGATCAGGATTTGAAAGAACCGATAACATCATGGGTATAACGACTATGAACCAGGCTCGGCCTATGCCGAGCGTGGACACTGTCGACAATAGACGCCGACAGCCTGGAGAGCCGTGCTTCTCTCTTAGTGAATAATCAGATGCTGAACTCGCAGTCATTCCTTACAGCCACCTTTCCACCAACTTTCCGTTTCAGTTACTCCAAATTTCCCAGATCCCCTTGATCTGTCATCAGAAAGACCCGGCTTTTCAGATTCCTGTTCCGAACAGCCTGGCTTCCTCTTCATGAACGACGGTAATGTGGGTATTAATCAACACAAACAGGTTCGAGCGCAGGGCGGCATCCGCATTGCGACCGAAGAAGAGGTTAGCCAGGGGAAGCCTGCGCAACGCGGGCAACCCAATGGAAGCCTCCTGCTTGACCTCACGCTTCAAGCCGCCAAGAAGAACGGTTCCTCCGTCAGGCACGTTCACTGTCGTCTTGATCTTGGTTACAGAAACAATCGGCAACTGCACGGGAACCGTGGTGAATCCTCCGGAGAGGTTCAACAGAGCCTGCGACTCGCCGATCTGTTCGGCCAGCGTCGGCTGGATCTCCAGGACAACGTACTTCCGGTCAAAGCTGATCGTCGGCCTGACCTCCAGGATGGAGCCGGTGTTGAGCACGCCAATGACAGGGTTGATAACGGGAATGACACCCGTCTGGTTCACCTCGAGATCCTGGATATACGCCGCCTGGTTAACAACCAGCGTATGGGCCGTCTGGGTGTTGAAGGCGGTTACCCTGGGAGAATTCAACCTGCGGATCTCCTGGTCCTTGGCAACACCGGTCAGCAGAGCCTCAAGGACAAAGCGATCAGGATTGATCGCGTTCACCTGGTAGGTGCCGCCGCCGGTACCGGAAAGGTTAAACGGATTGACCTGGGAACCCAGCGGATTGCTGAGAGCGCCAATGCTGGCCACACGGAGATTCATTTCACCCCCGGCATCCGTAAACTCGTAGCCGGGATTCAGAGCCGTACCATTGCCATCAATATCGGGAATCGTATTGGGCAGGAAGTTGGCCTGGGCATTTCCAATATTAATTCCAATAGACTCGAGAAAGTTGTCCTGGATATCGAGGAACCGGGATTCAACCGTCACCATCATGCCGGTAGCCTTGCGGAACCGTTCCAGAATTTTGGCGAGCTTGATATGGTTCTGAAGCGTAGTGAGCGCCATGAGCTTGCCGCCGGGATGGATTCGAATTCCTTCGACCTCTTCCTCCCCCTCGGCTTCGCCACCCGCATTGAGCTCGCGGGCGATGAGGCTCAGAAGCTCATCCTTCTCATAGACGTCTCCAACCGACTCTTCTTCGTCATCACCAAAGGCGATGTCGGCGGCCGCGTCGACATCACTCTGGCCGGCCATCTCCTCGAGAGCGAGGTCATCAGCGGGAAAGTCGGGACGCTTATCCACAAGATCACTGATCTCGTAAAAACGCAGGTACTTGGGCTCCTGAAGCTGCTCCTCATCTTCGGCGATCACGACAGCGCCTTCCCTGATGACATAGCCGACTCCGTCGCCGGCATTCTTCAGCAAAAAGGCAAGGACATTGCTCAAGGGCAGGTTGTTCAGGGTCTCCAGTTGGACCTCGGTATCGCCGATATCCGTTGACTGGATAAAGAAGTTGACCCCCGTGAGTCCCTGCAGGTCGCTGAGAGCTTCACGCAGCGGCACAGGTTCTTCGAGTCCGTAGGTGATCGACTGGGCGAGCTTCCTGCGGATCTCCTTCTCAAGGGGTGATTCGAACTTGGCAATCTGTTCCTCAATGGTCACCACCTTGGGAGACAGGCGAATCCACTCGTCCTTGTCAGGATAGCGGAAGATGTCCTGGTAAATTACAGAGGACTCCAGCACGCCGAGCACCGCCTTGCGATAATTGTCGATATTCGCTCGCAGGAGCATATCAAGCTGCTGGATGTGATGGTGTTCCCGCGAGAGTCGGTTCTGATTCTGGGCATCTTCATCGTGGGGATTGAGGGAGAGGATCTTTTCATAGAGCTCTCCGGCCTTGTCATAATTATGGTTTTCCCTGGCCGCGGGCGCGCGCCGGCGGAGAGCTCGAATATGGTTCTCGATAAAATCGAGAGACTCGGCTTCCTGCTCACGCTTGCTCTGCTGAATCATGCGCAGGAGGGTCTGCTGGTCCTCAAAGTCTTTGCGCTTCTTCTCGGATTCGCTCCTGGCAAGCCCCTGCTTGGCACGCACGAGATAGGCATCGATACCGAGGTCAAAGGGAGCATGGTTGATCCCATCAATCGCCCGATTGTAGCTGTCGATAGCCTTGTCGTATTCGCTGTTCTCGGCAAACTGCATGGCGCGATTGAGCTGGCGCTCGATCTCATAGCGAAGCATCTGCCTCTGGACCATGAGCTGCTCACGGATATCCTTGGCGACCACGGGCACCTCGCCCCTGCGGTCTCCGCGAAGCATGCGAACCTCATCGAGGAGCTGCTGGGCGGGCTCGTTGGAGGGCCAGAGATTCAGAGCCTGCTGAAGCTTCAACTCGGCCTCGAACAATTCGCCGAGGGTTCGGTGCTTGCGGGCTTCGCCGACCAGGGAGGTTGAGGCTCCCTGGTTAACCTTACCCGTCTCGCGCATGCGCTTGATGACATCGCCCGCATTGCCGGGCTCGGACTCCTGTGCCAGGAGCCCTGAACAGGCGACCAGCAGTACGGTAAACGCAGCCCGCGCTAGAGCGCCAGACCGGCGATAGGATCTCTCCCGTAAACCTTCCATTTCAATACCTCGCTCATTTCCATGCTGGCTCTCACGACATCCCCTGAGACTTTCAGGGGCGAATGTTGACATTGGTGATCGTTCAAGCCGATTCATGCTTTTCCTCGTTATTAACTTAATCAACCCGCAGACACCCCGTCTGCAAAGTCGGGTGGTTCAAACCCAAATAAACTAAGATTTTTTGAATCCTCAACTCTAACTCCCTCCGGTCTGAATAAAGACCCGACCGGAAAAAATCAGGTAAGGAATGCCACCGGCAGAACGGCACATCGAGGTAGGTTCCAATCCTGCACCTGCTTAAAGTCTCCAGAACAAAAAACACCTGGAAACAAGCCCGTCCAAACTTACCGAGTTCTCAAAAGCCACCCCGAGAAACACGGTTCTTGTGAAGGGCCTACCGTAGCAGGTTCAAGCGGGCCGCCCGGGAATAGCCCGAACGACAAACTCGATGATCAGCCTGCGGCATCTAAAAATCCAGTTAAAATCTAAAAATGAGACTGTGAACAACTTCTTCACAATCTTCCGTTTATAACTTCTCCATTAATCGGGCGAATCCCTGTTATTTCTGTAGCTCTCAATGGAACAGGGAAAGATTTATTCGAATTTCGTACGTTTCCTCCCACTCGGACTCTTTTTGGGAGTCTCGCTCGAAGGCTTGGCCTTAGAGCCAGAAGTCTTTTTATTTTCAGCACTTGCTGGCTTAGCCACAGGTTTTTTTACGGCTGGTTTTTTGGAAGGCCTGGCCGAAGCGCCCTTTTCAGGCTCTTCCGTTTCCTCAGGCTTATCGGGTACTTCAAAAGCCGCCTCAACCGTTTCCCAGGATTCGATGGAAGGCAGAGCCGTCTTCTCTTTCTTGAAAACAAGCCGCTTACCGGTGAGATGATCATCAATCGTCACGCCATGGTATTTGCTGTCCTTCTCGGGAACGATCCTTCTAATTCCAAAACGCGGCTTGCCCTCGTGGGTCTCACCAAAGGCGGCTCCCTTGCCCCAGGCTTCCTCCGGCGTGCGACTCTTTATGGTCACCTTGGCGCCCTTGGCGTAATCCCAGTAAGCGATCTGCCCAAGCAACTTCGGCTCAATCTGCTCATCTACATAGCGACTGACCTTGAGCGCCAGGTCCATTGGAACCGCAAATTCCGTCGCCAGTTCATTTGAGCTTCTATTCGCGGCCGTAGCGGCGAGGATCGGCGCAGGAAGGCCTTCCTGAACCTGCCCGGGAACCGCCATCGTGCTGAAACGATAGCTGTAGATCTTTCCAGGCTGGATGTCAGCGTCTTCATAAACGAAGTCACTGACCTCCTCGAAGCCTTCAAGAGCTTTGAATTCTTCTTCCCCAGCTTTGCGCTCGAGAATGATCTTCTCAATCTCGACATGCTGGTTCTTGGAAGAGAGCTTTCCGGTTACGCGCAGGGAAGAGCTCTTCGTCGCTGCATCGCGAACGAGCTCAATGGAAACCACTCCGCCAGGCTCATGGACTGCTACCGGGGCAGGAACATCATTCCACAACCTCAGCGAGGCGGGCTTGTTCTCAGTAATCCAGGAGGCCGTCTCTACACTGCTGTTAACCGTCCACATGGCGCGCAATTCGCTCGACCACTGCGGGGTTTCCTCAATGAGCGTGGTGTTGGCGTCATTAACCTTCTGTTTCAACCTCTTCAACTGCTTCTTCACCGAGTCCTCAGTCTCAGAAGCAGTGCTGCTGACCAAGGAGGGAATCGCGAGTAGAACCAGGCTGAGAATGCCGGCAACCACGTATGAAATTACATCGAGTTTTTGTTTCAGTTGTGAATTATCTGACATGACTACTCATCTTCGTCCTCAATATTCTCGGAATCGTCCTCGCTTCGCTCGACACCCTTCCAATTGAGGGCGACCAACTCCAGGCGAACCTTCACCAGCGGCTCATGCGCAGCAGGTTCTCCAGCTTTCTCGGCCGCATCTGCGAGGGCGCGAGACTGGAAAGTCTGCTGACGAATATATTTCGAAAAGTCCTTCACGGAATCCTCAATCTTCCCGAACTCAACGCTCTTGGGCTCGAGAAATGGCACACGGGGATTCTTGTACAAAACCGCAAGAAGCTCTTTGAGCTTGCTGTACTCCATATGAATGAGAACACTGGCCCCGACCTTGTCGTAGCTGGCCTTGCTCTTGGGTACATCGACCTCTTCCTTCTTGCTTCCCCTGCGCGAGATCCGCTCCTTTTCGACCGGGAATTCGATCGACTGCAGGCCGCCAATACCCAGTTGGTGACAGGCCTCGAAAACCGCCTCGGAGATCCAGTACTGCTTCATCGCCTGGCCCATCTTCGCCTGGCCTTCAGGGCCTGAGATCTCGGTATCCTTCACCATCTCGACGGTGGGAACTTTTTTCTCAAGATCTTCTTCCTCTCCCTCTACAGCCGGGCTGGGAAATTTTTCCCAGTATTTGGCCCTCAGCCCCGTGGTCGGATTCTGGATAGCCGTCTCGTACTGGGCGTAGAACACGGACACCGCGGGTACCTGCGTTTCATCTTCAAAGAAGAGATGAAAAGCATCACACCTGCGGGAAAATACAGAGACGGCCTCTTCAAAGGTCTCCTCCATCTCTGCCTGGGCAGTGGTAATCTTCCTGACATACTCCTTGGTAGGAAGAACCTTGCTCTTGAGCAGCCTGCCCAGCTTTCTCTCAGCCGTGGTCAGCTTCGTCGAATTGGCATCGAGTTCGCCCGTGGGCACAAAGACCAGAAGGTAGCCCCCGCCAAGCAGCAGCAACACCACCAGGACAACTCCCGGGACGAATAGATTGTTTTTTAGTTTATCCATGATCTTATTTTCCTGGTTACTCCAACCCTACCCCTCTTCAGGATCTTCCTCGTCTGCCTCATCTCCCTCGCCGGGATCCTCCTCGGTTTCCAGAGGCCGGGTCACGAGAACCCAGGAAACCTCGACACTGTCAAAGGGTCTTCCATCCTGGCCTTCATCCGTACCGGCGTCACGGCCGGAAGGAGAAAAGTAGATCTCAGTGAGATTCGGCTGAATCGTTCCGATCTGTACCAGGGGACCGCCCTCCTTAGCCGGCTTGATATCAAGCCCCTGGGTCTTCAAAGCCGCCTCAAGAGGCGTCTGGAATTTTTCTTTGATAAAGGCGACCGACTGCTCGGAGCTGTCCTTGCTCTTGACCAGCACCCTGACCTTGAATTCATAGGTCGGCTCTGTCGGCGCATCGCTTCCCTTCTTGGAATCCTTGGAAAAAGGATCGTCCAGGCGGGTGAAACGAGCCCAGGGAACCCAGAGCCTGTTGGAAAGCAACTCTTCCATCTGCTCACCAAGGGCGGGAGCTCCATCATTGACAGCGACGGTAAGCGACGGACTCTTGGAGTTGGGGAAAGTCACCAGGACGGAATCGAGAGCCTGCAACGCGGAGAGCACCCGACCCCGGAGTTCGACAGATTCCTTCATCTGCCCAAACAGCATATCAAATTCATCGCGTGACTCTTCGTAGGTCGCCGTGGCGGCGGTGCCTTTTTGCAGGGGCTCCATCTTGCGGTCGGCCTCCTGCGTCGTTTCCGCGAAATACTGAGCCGTACTGGTCAGGAGATACCTGCTGACCAGCATAGAAAGCAGGATGATCCCAGCGGCGATAAAGACATGCTTCTGCTTGCGCTTGACCACCTTGGCGATCTTATCCTCAGCCGGCACGAGGTCGACGCCGCAGGCGGCGTTGCCGAGAATATGCATCGCCGAGCCAAGGGCTGTGGAAAACGCGGGGAGGTTCGCCTGCAGCAGCTTGAGGTTCGCCTCCCGACTCACCCGGTAGTGGCTGATGCCCTGAACCTTCTCAACCGGCATGTTGAGACTCTCCCGGAGAAAACGGGGAGCTCCGATGATCTTGGAGCCATTGCCAAGAAGATAGAGCTTGGAGAAGGTGGCCTCGCCGTACTGGCTCCTGTAGGCGCCTATCGAACGCTGGATCTCAGCGACGAGTTCTTTCAGCTTCGGCTGAATGATGCTCTGGTAGATCTTGACGGCCTTGTCGGGCTCCCGGGCAAGGGCCAGCTTCAGCTTCTCGGCCTCTGCGAACCCGAGGTTGAAGCGTTCCTGGATCGTCCGGGTGATCTCGTTACCCGAATGTGGAACCGCCCGGATCCAGAACCGGTCTCCGTCCATCAGGATGAGGTCAGTGTGCGAGGCTCCAATATCGAGAATGACCGACGGCTCATCCAGGGCCAGATCGTGAACCGCGTAATTCAAGACTCCAAGGTAACCGATGGAGACTGACTCAACAGCGAGCTCGTTGTTGGTGAACTCGAGGAGGAAATCCTCGACATCATTCCTGCGGATCGCGAAGAGGGCGACCTCTCTCTCCTCGCCGGGAAGGTACTCCCGGTCAACGACATCGTAATCCCAGATCACCTCGTCGAGAGGAAACGGAATCTGCTGGGAAGCTTCGTAGCCGACCATCTCATCGACCTTCTTCTGATCGAAGGCCGGCATCTTGATAAACCGGGAAAAAGTTCCCTGGCCGGGGTGCGCGACAACGACAGGATCCTTCACGCTGTTGCGGCTGAGAAAAACTCCAAGAGCCTCGCGCGCCAGGGCGGCCGTGTCCTCGCCCCCGTCACCCAACGGGTAATCCACCTTGTCGACAGCTACTATCTCAACATTGCCCTGGGAGCGCCTGAGCCTGGCAGCCTTCAACGAAGACTTGCCGAGATCAATGCTCCAAACTGTATTGATTGCCATTCCTTGATTCCCTGAATGAGAAACCTATCTCCGGATCATCTCATCATCGCGAAGATTAAATCTGACTCCCGCAGGCGAAGACTTCTCCTCAAGCGATTCGCTTGGAAACTCACAGAAGTCATCACGAACAGGCTAAAATTTTGATGTGTTCAGTTCGTAAGAAATCGAGACTACGAAAACCGTTCGGGCAACACCCGAGAGACATGCTCAGTAAATATTCAGACCTGAAGGGGCGAAGCCGCTCCCCCTCTACTAAGTCTAATCAAGAGACTCCAAACGGTCCAAAATTCACCTAACACTTTGTTACCACTGTATTTCGCAAGTCTTTAGATCGTATCACAAGCTCCGATAACAAGTCAATCGCAGTGAAAGTTTCCGCTCATAAATCCTGAATTCAGCCTGATCGCCATTCAAACCAGGCAACTGAAACCAGCCATCCAACAAACAGAACCAGGGCGACCCCGAACTGGATTCAAAACCAGTAGCCGCCAGGCTACTCGCCCATCCAGACCTCGGCCGCCAATCGGCTCGATGCTGGTCAGCCGGCCGCGGCCATCATGCCCGCGCCGGCACAGCCATAAATACAGACCCCGAGACCAGAGAGAAACACGGCCTCAAAAAGCCGAGCCATCCTCTCCTGTCACGCACGACCAGGGCCACCTGAAAACCAGGCACAATTCCCTGATGGATGCGCTCTCAACGTCTCTGAAAGTTACTTGCTTAAAACTCTTACGGACTTGCCCCGAAGGGGCAAAAGGCGAGTCTACAGTTTGATGAAACCGTAAGTCAAGAGACAAGACCCGCCTTGCGCGAGGGTTGGAGAGATTCGGCATCCATGTCTGAATCCACCCGCATTTTAAACAAGGTGTCTTCCTATGCCGGCAGCTGAAGCCCGATGTGAGCCATCAGAGCCTTGATGTCTTCCCAGGCTTTTTTCTTTTCACCCGGACTCCTCAACAGGTACGCCGGATGGTAGGTAACCCGAACGGGAATCCCGGCGTATTCATGAAATTCACCCCGGAGACGACCGACGCTCAAATCAGTGGAAAGCAGCGCCTTGGCCGCCACACCGCCGAGAGCGCAAATCACCTCCGGCTGGAGAACCTTTACCTGTCGCTCCAGATAGGGAAAACAGGCCGCCATTTCCTCTGTTGCCGGATTACGGTTCTCCGGGGGTCTGCATTTGACGATATTCGCTATGTAGACCTCTTCCCGCACGAGTCCCATGGCCTGAATGATCTTGTCGAGCAGCTTTCCGGCTCGGCCGACAAAGGGTTCACCGGCGAGGTCTTCATCCCGACCGGGACCTTCCCCAACAAAAAGAATCCTGGCGGATTTGTTTCCAACTCCGAAAACGGTCTGGGTTCGGCCCTCGCACAGACCGCAGAGAGTGCAGTCGGCCACCTCGGCCCGGATGGACTCAAGGACCGCCTCGCGATCCTCTATCTCCCCGCTCACAGTCGACTGGGTTGGCACAGACGCCCGTGGAGCAGACCCAACCGGCATATCCCAGCCAAAGCCGCGATTGACCTCCAGCCGTTGCCTGAGCAGCCGGGCCGCATCGAGCGCGGGGTGGCCTGGACCCTCGATGAAATCTTCAGGTATACCAACCATCTCTCACCACCTCACCCTTCTCACCTAAAGCGCGACACCCGAAGCATCGACAGGGATCTCATTCCAGTGGCCATCGAGACCACCCTCACTGATCTTATCAATTTTTACCCTCTGAAGCGTACCCTGAAAACGCCTGGCAGCCCCAGGCGAAGGTGCGGGAAAAGCGACCTTCAGGTAACGAGCAGCCAGCCCCTCGATCCAGCCATCTCGGCCGCGCGAGGCTCCTTCTACGAGCACATCGAGCTCACGGCCGATGAAACGCTCCCTGTACTCGCAATTGAGTTCCCTGTCCACCGCACCAAGCTCACCGGCTCGGCGGCGAACCTCGGCAGAATCCACCACGTCTCGTTTCAGAGTCGCCGCGAGGGTGCCTTCCCGCATGCTGAAGGGAAAGATGTGAATCTTGGAAAAACCGAACTCGCGACATCTCTCGATCGTCTCGCTGAAATCATCTTCGGTCTCGCCCGGATGCCCCACAATCACGTCCGTGGTAATGGACGGATCGTCAAATCGCTCCGTGAGTTCTTCAACTGCAAGCCTGAAATCGCGGATCGTATAGCCTCGCCGCATGATCTCGAGCACCTTGTCGGAACCGGCCTGCAGGGGAATGTGCCAATGCCTGCAAAAAACAGGATTCTCCAACAGGTCGATTAATTGCGGAGTGAAGGCTCTCGCTCCCAGCGAACTCAATCGAACTCGCCGCAAGCCTTCAACCTTCGCGATCCGCCGGAGCAGATCAACCAGGTCCAGCGATGGCTCCAACTCCAGCCCATAGTCCTGCAAGTGAACACCGGAAATCACCACCTCGATATAGCCGTTGTCCACCAGTCTTCGAATCTCGTCGATGACGGCATCCGGATCACGGCTCTTTGAAAGACCACGCAGAAAAGGAATGATGCAGAAGCTGCAATAGTTGTTGCAGCCATCCTGGACCTTAACCGTCGCCCGGGTACGATCTCCAAAACCTGATATGTTCAGCTCGAAGATGTCGCGCATCTCAGCGGGAATCTCCTCGCCGGGGTTCCAGCAGCCATCGAGGAAGCTCGCCACCATCGGCTTCTCTTCGTTTCCCCCCAGGAGGGCCACCTGGGGAATCTTACTGAAGGACTCTTTCTCCTGGTCGCTGGAACAGCCCACCACCACGATCCGGGCCTCCGGATTGGTACGCGCCGCGCGCTGGATATACTTACGGCTCTTGGCGCCGCTTTGCGCAGTAACCGAGCAGGTATTCACGACATATACATCTGCCGGAGTCGATGCCCTCACCTCCTCATAGCCAAGCTCGAGCACCTCACGGCGAATCGCCTCGGTCTCGTACTGGTTGATCTTGCAACCCAGCGTAATAAAAGCGGCGGTTTTGGATTCCATAGCCGGTAGATGGTCTCCGGCGAGCTATCCCAGTCAAGCGCTTTCTGAGGTGGAAAAGACCCTGATAACATCAGGAGGAAAACTTACCCCGCAACGCAGCTTCCACCCCGGGCGTTACAAAGGCCTCCAGCCGCCCTCCACCCGCGGCGATTTCCCGGACGAGACTGGATGAAATGAACGATGTCTCCGCGCCAGCCGGCAGGAAGACCGTCTCGATCTCAGTCTCCCCGCAGCGACGGTTCGAATGCGCCATGGGCAGTTCGTACGCCGCATCGGCAGCTGAGCGCAGGCCGCGCACGATCCAGCCAGCCTCGACCTCGACGGCAAGCCGGGCGGTCAGTCCCTCGAAAGAGCTGAACTCGAGAACGCCGGCGCCGGTCAGCCCGGCGGTCTCAGACCGAAGAAGCTCAATCCTTTCCTCCGGGGTGAAAAGAGCCTTCTTCTCCGGATTGGACAAAACCGCGATATGAAGCGTACCAAAGAGTCCCCGGGCTCTCTCGATAACATCGAGATGTCCACGCGTCACCGGGTCGAAGCTCCCGGGATAGATCGCTTTTGATTTTTCCGTCATTTGATTTTCTACCATCTCGACCAGGAACGAGGGCCGCCTCCGGAGAAACCGACCGGGCGGAAGTTAACCGAAAAAGTCTGGTTGTCATCTTCACCCGCATCGAAGGAATACTCAAAGAACAAAGCGTATCGATGAAAAACACGGCCGATGGTCAGGCTGAACTCAGAATCTTTTTCACTCTGGATATTCCGCGCCCAGTAGAGCTGCGCCCGCCACTTCTCGTGCGGATAGAACGACAACAGGCCATAGACGAAGTTGCTGTCCGGTTTGGCCGTATCGAGAGAGTCGGCGCTCACGTCCCCCAGCGTCGCCGAGAACAGGCCGGGAATGACCTCGGCCCTGACTGAATTGTCCATACGCTCATCGCTGAATCCATCGTTTGGATCCAGGGCTATCCAGGAACGGAAAGAAAGCGAATCACTCGCCCGCAAAGTATGATCCAGGACCAGGAGCGAGAGCTCGTCGCCCTCGTTGTCCCGCACTTCATCCGGATAGAAGACCAGGCTGACCTCGCTGTCGAGAAGATGGTGCCTTCTGAAGGAGGACGGCTTCAGGGCCGTATTGCGAAGTCCCAGAAGCGGTCGCTCCGCTTCGCCACGGCCCCTGTCATCGAACCTGGTGACCAGCGCCTGCCGCAAGGACAGGGAGAACCTCTGGGTGACATCGAAGGCATCTACCTCATCTACCTCGAAGGTCTCCGAAGGGGAGAGGTCGCTCGAAAAGATGTTGAGGTAGGAGACCTCGGGAACCACCAGATGCTTGAGACTGTCAACCCCGAAGAGATCCTGAAGCATCCCGCCGGACCCTGTCGGAAACGTCCTGGACCACTGCTGGCTGATGGTCATCCCGGAGCCGAAGACCGTGCGATCGGTA
>CBFHWB010000080.1:0-18340 GCA_965659285.1 Planctomycetota bacterium
TCGGTTCGAGCGCCGCGAAGCGGAGAAGAAACTCCCGGGTGTAGGCGTAGATCCCGATATGCTGCAGCCAGTCGACCGGCCCGGCGCCTTCTTCAGAGGGATCCAGGGGAACCGGTGCGCGGCTGAAGTAAAGGGCTCTTCCATCGATGCTTACAACAGCCTTGACCACGTTGGGATCGTGAAAACCCTCGAAATCTCTACGTTCCGCGGCCAGGGTAGCCATGACCGTTCCGGCACGCTGGCCATCACCCGCGGCGGGTCCATCAAAGAGCTCGAGAAGGGCAAGAATATCTGTATGTGAAATGTAAGGCTCATCTCCCTGGACGTTGACGATGATGTCCTCGTCAAGATTTTCCGCGAGCTCGGCGACCCGGTCCGTCCCGGAGCGGTGCTCTGCGGAGGTCATCCGCGCCTCGGCCCCGAAGCTCGCGCAGGCCTCGACAATCTCTTCGCTATCGGTCGCGATGACCACCCTGCTGACACGTGGACAATCAACCACGCGCTCCCAGACATGCTGGATGAGGTATTTGCCTGTCTCACGGGCCAGGATCTTTCGGGGGAATCGCCTCGAGCCCAGGCGGGCTGGAATAACGACCGCGGCTGTCCTTTCAGATGCGGACACTCAAAACATCCTGGCAATCGTGAATAGAAAACGGCGAAGGGAAGAAACGACAGAACTCTGAAACCGGACAGGCTCCAAGGCCGGAGACCGTGAGGAGACGTCCCTCGAAAGACTAAAATTATCAGCGGGCGGACAGATTGTCAAATGAAGGAGAGGGCCGGAATCGCTCAGGCCTCGATAGCACTCTCCTCTTCAATCCGGTCGAGACACTCGCCATAGAACTCGAGCGTATCATCGACCATGGGCTCGAGAATGAAATCCCTCTCAACCCACTTCCGTCCGCTCTCTCCCAGCCGCGAGATCTCGGCGGGATTTCTGATGAGCTCAAGGATCCTCGCGGCAAGCGCCTCGACATCTCCCTCCGGCACCAGCAGGCCTGTTTCTCCATCCTGCACGAGATCAAGCATCTCGCCCAGGCCGGTGGTGATCAGCGGTCGCCCCATAGCCATGGCCTCGATAGCTCCCACCCCGACCCCCCCTCTCAGGACCGGCATGGCCATGATGTCGAAGAGCCCGTAGAGAGCCTGCCTCCCGGCGATATGCGGCGAGAAGGTGACGTTGAGCTCCAGCCCGAGCTCCTTCACGAGATTATGAAGCGAGGCGGCCGTCTCCCCATCACCGACAATCGCGAAGTGAGCCTCGATCCCCTGGTCGAGAACAAGCTTCGCCGCCTGGATCAGCAGGTGCTGCCCCTTCTCCTCGCTGAGCTGCCCGACGCAGGCGACCACGGGGAGCCGCTCATCTTCGGGGCTCCAGTAATCACGGATACCCGGCCGGAAGGCGGCCAGGTCGATACCCCTGTTGATCACCCGTACCAGTTTCTTGTCCATATTCAGTTCATTGACCAGCCCCTCACGAATAACCTCGTTGGCCGCGATCGTCCCGCAAAGGTTCCTGTCTCTCAGCTCTCGAACACCTGGATCGGGACGGGTATGAACGGTCAGGATCACGGGCTTCTCCAGTCGAGAGGTCATCTTTCTGCCGAATTCATAGCTCCTGAAGCTCTGTACATGGACCAGGTCAGGATCAAACTTACGAAGGTAGCCCATGAGCTTGTACATGGAGAGCATGTTGAAGCTGACCTCGTACGTCTCGATGGAACGCTCGCGGAACTGTTCGAGCAACTCTCCTCCGCCGGTGCAGACCTGCACCTCGTGATCTCTCTCTGCAAGAGCGGTGGCGAGGTCGAGTGAATAGGTGGTCGCGTTAGAGTAATCGACCCGCTCGTTGATGAAGAGGATTCGCATTGTCGTATTCCGCATCGCGAAGAAACCGGGGATGCAGGTGCTCGGTATCAACGACCTGCCTCCCGCCACCGGGCGGGAGAACCGATAAAAGCCTGTAAACCGGCCGAAGAAACCCTCCTGGGCCTCAACAGGGACCAGAGAGACCCCGCCCGGCTATTTTGGAATAAGCGAAGCTGGCAACAAAATCCAGCCTGAAAGAGGGATCGTGCCAGCGAGGCGGTCTTGATTTTTTCCAGAATCGCTTTTCAATGGCTCTTTTCCACCACCTGTTAACCCGGAGCCAGGATAAGCAATGAGCTTTGATACCCGCCACAAGAGCAGAGTGATACTGGACGGCGTGGACCGGGCCGGAGCCCGGTCGATGATGAAAGCGATCGGATTCAGCGACCGCGACCTGTCGAAGCCCCAGATCGGGGTCGCTCATTGCTGGATCGGCACCATGCCCTGCAACTTCAACCACCGCGAGGTCGCCTCCCAGGTCATGGCCGGCGTCAAGGCGGCAGGCGGCACCCCGATCGAGGTCAACACCGTCTCGGTTACCGATGGAATCACCATGGGGACCGAGGGAATGAAGGGCTCCCTGGTAAGCCGCGACCTGGTCGCCGATTCCGTAGAGCTGGTGGCGCGCTCCCATATGTTTGACGCCCTGGTGACGATCTCCGGCTGCGACAAGACGATTCCCGCCATGGTCATGGCGATGGCGCGGCTTGACATCCCGAGTGTCATGCTCTACGGAGGCTCGATCAACTACGGTGAGTACAAGGGGAAGCGCCTCACCATCCAGGACACCTTCGAGGCGATCGGCGCCTACAACGCCGGCAAGATCAGCAAGGCGGAGTTCAAGGCCATCGAGAACCACGCCTGCCCCGGAGCCGGCGCCTGCGGCGGCCAGTTCACCGCCAACACGATGGCCACGGCCTTCGAGATGCTCGGCGTCTCTCCGATGGGCTTCAACGATGTTCCCGCGGAGCACCGCGGCAAGAAGAAGATCGCCATCGAAACCGGCAAGCTGGTGATGGAACTGCTCAAGAAAGGAATCACCCCGAGCCGGATCATCACCCGCAAGGCGATGGAAAACGCGGTCGCCGGGGTCATGGCCACCGGCGGCTCGACGAACGCGGTACTGCACCTGCTGGCGGTGGCGCGCGAGGCGGGCGTCCGCTTCAGGATCGATGACTTCGACCGGATCTCCCGCAAGACCCCGGTGCTGGCCAACCTGAAGCCATGGGGGCTCTACACCGGCCCGGAGATGTTCGAGGCCGGCGGAATGGCCCTGGTAGCTAAGGAATTGCTCAAGGCGGGAAAAATCCACGGAGACCAGCTCACCGTCAGCGGCCGGACCCTGGGAGCCGAGGCCCGCAGGGCGAAGGCGAAAAAAGGTCAGCAGGTCATCGTGAGCGCGCGCAAACCGTTAAAGAAGACCGGGGGGATCGCGATCCTGAGAGGTTCGCTGGCGCCCGATGGCTGCGTGATCAAGCTTTCGGGACAGGAGAAATCCATTCACGAGGGTCCTGCCAAGGTCTTCAACCGTGAAGAGGATGCCTTCGCGGCCGTCAAGAAAGGCCGGATCAAGCCAAACGATGTCATCATCATCCGCTACGAAGGCCCCAGGGGCGGCCCGGGAATGCGCGAGATGCTGCATGTGACCGGGGCGATCCAGGGCGCCGGTCTCGGCAGCGATGTGGCGCTGATCACCGATGGGCGATTTTCAGGAGCAACCCATGGCTTCATGATCGGACACGTGGCGCCGGAGGCCTACGAAGGAGGACCTCTCGGATTGGTCAAAAATGGCGATACGATCCTGATCGATGCGAAGAAGCGGCTGCTCGACCTGGTGGTCTCGAAGGCGGAGCTCAAGAGGCGGCTGGCGAAGTGGAAAAAGCCAAAGGAACGCTATAGCGGCGGGGTACTCGGAAAATACGGCCGCCACGTAGGCTCCGCCTCCGAAGGCGCCGTGGTCGAGTAAAAACACAGGCTCAACAGGCTCCTCCTTCTCGCCAGCGCCGAAAAACCGTAAACTGTCGCTGTCCCGCGATGGACTGAACGACGGTAACCCCCTGGGCGAATGAGAATGCCACTACGAGCACTGGCCTTAAGCTGCTTCTTTCTCTCCGGCGCCACCGGTCTGCTCTACCAGGTCCTGTGGGCGCGAATGCTGGGCGGGGTGATCGGCAATACGCACTTCTCCATCACAGCGGTCGTCGCTGTCTTCATGGGCGGCCTGGCGCTGGGAAGCCATCTCGGGGGACGGGCGGCTGACCGTTCGAAGAACCCCCTGCGCCTCTACGGAATCCTGGTGCTCGCCGTCGGGCTCCTCTGTCTCCTCGTGCCGCTGCTGATCATCCTGGCGGAACCTCTCTTCGCCAGCCTCTACCAGCCCTGGGAAGGAAACCCCGAAGCTTTGCCGCTTCTGCTGTGCAGGCTGCTGTTCTGCGTCATTGTCCTCCTGGGGCCGACGACCTGCATGGGAGCGACCCTCCCGGTGCTGGCAAAATTCCTCGCCACGCGCATGAGCAAGGTGGGAATGAACATCGGTGGGCTGTACACGGTCAATACCCTCGGAGCTTTTTTCGGCGCCGCCCTCACAGGCTTCTTCGCTATCGCGACTCTCGGGCTCTGGGGAACGACCGCCCTGGCTGTAGCCATCGACGTGGTCATTGGAGCCGTGGTGATCTACGCGGCGAGAGGGCTCGATTCGACAACACCCGCCCCTCCAGCCGAAAAGATCCTGGAAGACGGCGACGCTATTGAAAAAAAAATCCTCCCTTTCAATGTCCGCCTCTGCGTCTTCTGCTTCGGTGTCACCGGCTTCGCCAATATGCTGCTGCAGATCTCCTGGACCAAGGCGCTCATTCCGACCATCGGCAACAGCACCTACGCCTTCAGCCTCATCGTGACCTTGTTCATCCTGGGGATCGCGATTGGCGGAGCGCTCATGAGCTGGCTGGTCGACCGTCTCAAGAGACCGATCCTGACATTGGGACTGATCATCGCGGTCAAGGGGCTCCTCGTTTCCGCCACGATCCCGGCACTGGGACGTTTTCCCCTCTGGGGCGCCCGGCTCTTCGACCAGGTGGATGAGCCGAGCTACGAAGGCTTTCTCTGGATCAAGCTGTGGATGGTTGCCTGCCTGGTGCTTCCCTGCACGCTGCTGATGGGAACCGTCTTCCCGCTGGTCAGCAAGATCAGAACCCTGGCGCTCGAGAAAGTTGGAGACGCGGTCGGCTCGGCCTATTTCTCCAATACGATGGGCTCCATCCTGGGCACCCTGGCCGCCGGCTTCCTCTTCGTCCCGCTCTTCGGCGAGATCTTTCACACCCTCTACATCAGCGCCGCGCTGAACCTCATCGTGGGACTGGCGCTGACCTGGGTCGCGACCAGGGGGTTCAGCCTGCCGAGGGCCGCGGCCGCGGCCCTCATCCTGCTGTCTCTCATGCCCCTGTGGGCCATGCGCCCCCATGCCTGGGACAGCCGCAGCGACTACTGGCACCCGGCCATCATGAGCCTCGGAGCCTACAGCTACTACAAAGGCGCCTACTACAAGGACCGCCGAAACAATGTTGTCCTGCCCATGGAGGAGCTGATCGACCAGACCATCAGGACCAATGAGATCAAGTCCCATAAGGTTGGACTTCATGCCGAGGTAACCGTCGTCAAACATCGCCTGCTGGGGACAACAGCCCTGCGAATCTCCGGCAAGGCCGATGCTTCCGTCAAACCTGATGGAAGCTATACCCAGGATCTTCCCCACCAGGTGATGGCGGGACATCTCCCGATGATCCTGCACCCGGATCCACAGCGCGTTCTCACCCTCGGCCTTGGAGGCGGGGTCACGCTGGGCACCCTGACCACCTACCCCGTACGGATGATCGACAACCTGGAAATCTCGAAGGAGGTTATCGAGGCGGCGAAAAAGTATTTTAAAAAAGCCAACCGAGGATCCCTCGACAACCATCCGAAGGTGCGCGACGTGATTGGAGACGGCCGCAACCACCTGCAATTCACCACCGAGACCTACGATGTCATCACCTCGGTACCCTCCAATCCCTGGATCGCCGGGATCGGCAATCTCTTCACCACGGAATTCTTCCAGATCTGCAGGGATCGCCTCGCGGATGACGGGATCATCTGCCAGTGGATCCACAAGATCAACCTGCGCGAAAAAGATCTGAAGACCGTTGTCCGCACCTTCACGACGGTCTTTGATGAGCACGCGCAGCTCTGGGATCTCGGCTACGATTGCCTGCTGATCGGCGGCAGGAGCCCTATCCGGCTCGATGCTGCCCGGCTCCAGGCTCTCTTTGAAAACCCGGGGTTTCGCTCGGACCTCGCCGGGCTGGGGATCGTCGACGCAGTGAGCCTGCTCAGGCACTACCGTATGGACGCCGCGGACATGAACCATTGGACGGGAGAGGGGCTCCTCAATACCGACAGCTCCCCCATCCTCGAATTCGAGTGTCCAAAAGGAATGTATGGCCACGAATTTGACGCCTACAAGAACCTGACACTGGCCGACTACTCAAGTCCGGACAAGAGCTGGGTCTTCGCCCTGGGGGAGGAAAAGATGGCGGCCTCGCGTATCCGCCAGGAGGCCTTCCAGCACCTTGAGCTTGCCAAGGTCCTCCACAAACAACTGCTGGATGATCTCAATCGCTGGGGACTCAGCAGCCTTGACAAAAACAAGATCGCCTCCTTCTCCAGGGACGAAAAGGCGACGATGCTCCAGAGAGCGGCGGAGATCATTACCCATCTCGACAAGCTCCACAACTCTTTCGCGAGCTCAACCGATGACTGGCTGGACGAACAGGGAACCCTCATCGGCCGCCTGGTGACCGGCTCACCAGGCGAAAACCTCCAGGACGTCCTCCTGGGCTACCATTCCGGTCTCGCCATGAATCCGAAGCTGCAGGTCAATCCGCTCGAGGTCGCCGGACACCTCGAAAAAGCTCTTGAGTATTCACGCGACAAGCCTGAGATGACCAGGGACCTGTCCATACAGCTCGGCAGGACCTGCCTGCGTCTCGGCAAGCCGAAGCGAGGAATCGCCGGCATGCAGAGGGTCATCTCCCAGGAGCCTACGAACGCCGGCGTCGTCGAGCTCTACGGCGTACTGCACGCCGCCGCCGGCGACCATGAGAAAGCTGAGGCCATCCTCAAGCGCGCCCTCGAGCTCTGCGGCGACGACGAACGGACAAGGGGCAGCGTTCTCCACAACCTCGGGCTCCTCTACCTCCAGCTCGGAAATTCCCCGCAAGCGATCGAGCACTTCGAGGAGGCCATCCTGTTGAATCCCGACAACGAGCCGGCAAAGAAACTCCTCGGCGAGCTCAGAGCTCGCAAAGATCCCTGAGAACCCTCACGACTCATCCTCGTGCTTGAGTTCATCTGGAGTCTCGAGAACGGTATAACCCGGCTCCACCATTCCAAGACGCAGGTAGGTCTCGCGCGCCGAGGTATTGCCATCGTGGACATAGAGCCGCACGCCGCAATAGCCAGGCGATGAGGCCAGCTCGATGACATGGTCGTACAGCGCCTTGAAGACGCCCTTGCGGCGGTTTTCCGCCCGAACATAGACGCTCTGGATCCAGATGAACATGCCGTTGCGCCAGTCGCTCCACTCGTAGGTGATCATCAGCTGGCCGGCAACCTCTCCCGCCGTCTCGGCGAGGAAATACCGCGCCCTGGAGGAATCCTCCAGCGCGGAGCCGATACCGGCAGCGAGAACCTCCCGGTCCAGGTCAATCCCCTCGGACTCAGCGGCAAGCCGGGCGCTGAAATCGATGATGGTGCCGAGGTCATCGAGCGTGGCTGGACGAATGCTGATCTCACTCATGCTGAAAGCTCCTGTCTACTGGCGCAAGGGCAACATGCTAAGGGCTTCCTGCCGCGCTGGCAAGCCGCCCCCTCAGACATCCTCGAAAGGAAAGGGCAGCACCTCGTCAATAGAGTCCGCCCCGAGAGCGAGCATCACCAGGCGGTCAAAACCCAGGGCCACACCGGAGCACTCCGGCAGCCCGGACTCAAGCGCCTCCAGCAGGCGCTCATCCGGCACGAGCGGCTCCCGCCCATCGCTTCGCCGCTGGTCATTGGCCTCCTCGAAACGGGTCCGCTGCTCAGCGGCATCAATCAGTTCGTGGTAACCGTTGCAAAGCTCGATACCGGCGATGTAGAGCTCGAAACGCTCCGCCAGCCGGGGCTCCTCCGGGCAGAGCCGCGCCAGCGCCGCCTGGGAGGCGGGGTAGTCGTAAACGAAAACCGGGCGCTCACTCCCAAGATCCTCCTGCAATCTCGTCGACAACAGCAGATCGAGCCAGGCATCCCTGTCTTTCCAGTCAAACTCACCCTCGAGCTCCACGCCAAGCTTCTCCGCGGCCTGGCCCAACTCCCCCGCCCCGCATTCAATAGGATCGATGCCGAGACGATCGCGGAAGAGCTGGCGATAGCTGAGCTTCTCCCAGCCGCCATCCTTCGAGTGCTCCGGCAGGAGAAGGCTCACGAGAGCTCCCACCTCGTCCATGAGCTCATGATGGTTGAGTCCCGGCCGGTACCATTCGATGATGGTGAACTCCGGATTGTGCAGCCTGCCGCGCTCGCCCTCGCGAAAGGCGTGGGCAACCTGGTAGATCGCCCCCAGCCCGGCCGCCAGCAGTCGTTTCATCGCCGCCTCCGGCGAAGTCTGCAGGTAGAGCTTCTCTCCTCCCCCGGCGGTGGAACCATAGCGGCACACCGGCGGATCCAGATGACGGTCGACCACGACGCCGCGGGAAAGCAGCGGCGTCTCAACCTCGAGGATGTCGCGCCGGGCAAAAAATTCCCGCGCCTTCGCCAGCAGGCTGGCCCGGAGCCTGAGCGTCTCGGCCGCGGCGCCCCGGAGCTCTCCACCGCTCTTACCTGTGGACTCGCTCAATATAATCGCCCGTTCGAGTGTCGACCTTGAGCACATCGCCGATCTTGATGAAGATCGGCACCTGGATCTCGGCGCCGGTCTGAACCTTGGCCGGCTTCGTGACGTTCGTCGCCGTATTGCCCTTGGCGCCCGGCTCGCAGTACTCGACCTCGAGCTCGACATGGTTTGGCGGAGTCACGGTGATCGGGTTGCCGTTGTAGAAGGTGACCTCGCACATCATCTCTTCGACCAGGTATTTCCACAGATCTCCAAGCTGCTCCTTGCTGACGGCGTACTGCTCGTAGTTCTCGGGATCCATGAAGTGCCAGTCCTTCGTGTCGTTGAAGATATACTGCATCTTCTGATCGTGGCAATCGGCACCCGCGATGGAGTCTCCGCTGCGGAAGGTCTTCTCGAGCACCCTGCCGTTGAGCAGGTTCTTGACCTTCAGCGTATAGATCGCCGAACCCTTGCCGGGCTTCCTGAATTCGCACTCAACCACGAGGTAGGGGTCACCGTCAAACTCGACCCGCAGACCCTTGCGAAAATCACTGGTACCGTATGTTGTCGCCATGCTCGAAATCGCCTGTTGTACTCTTCAAAAATCGTAAGTACCTTTAGCTCCGCAAAGATACCTGTACCTCGAACGAAGGAACTTTCCCCCGGAACGAGCATGGAGAATATCACAAACCGCCGCCAAAGGGCCACATTTGAGAGCGACGTGGCGGCCACAGCCCCATCCTGGAAAGAATCGCTGGCACGGGCTGTTCGCGACCCGGCGACGCTCCTCGATCTCCTGCAACTCGATAAAGGCCTGCTCACTGAAACGCAAAGGGCCGCAGAACTTTTCCCCCTGGTTGTCCCAGGGGAATTTATCGCGCGAATGCGGCCGGGCGACCCCGGAGATCCCCTCCTTCGCCAGGTGCTGCCCCTGGGTCTCGAACACGAAGATGCGCCCGGCAGCAGGCAGGACCCTCTTGCTGAACAGAATTTCCTCAACGCGCCCGGTCTCCTGAAAAAATACCACGGCAGGGCTCTCCTGGTCGCCGCAGGCACCTGCGCCGTCAACTGCCGATATTGCTTTCGACGCAACTACCCCTATGAGCAGACACCTGCCGGCATGGAAGCCTGGGAGCCGGCCTTCAGGGCGCTCGAGTCCGATGAATCCATTCGCGAGATCATACTCAGCGGTGGCGACCCGCTGGTCTTGACCGACAGCGCCCTCGAACGGCTGGTCGAACGCCTCGACAGGATCCCCCATCTGCAGCGCCTGCGCATTCACAGCCGGTTGCCCATCGTCATCCCATCACGGGTCACCGATGGGCTGCTCAGCACCCTGCGAACCTCCCGGCTCACTCCCGTGGTGGTGGTCCATTCCAACCATCCCGCCGAACTCGACACCGCCACCGGCGAGGCCCTGCGCAGGTTTATCAACGCGGGGATCCCCGTCCTCAACCAGGCCGTGCTGCTGAAAGGCGTCAACGATAACGCAGACGTATTGACAGAGCTGTCGGAACGGCTGGTCAACCTCGCGGCGATGCCCTACTATCTCCACCAGCTCGATCCCGTGACGGGCTCGTTGCATTTCCAGATTCCCGTAGAGAGGGGCCTGGAACTCATCGCGGCGCTTCGCCGCAGGCTGCCGGGGTATGCCGTCCCCCGCTACGTACAGGAAATCCCGGGCGAGGCTCACAAGAGCGACCTCATCGGCCTGCCCCCGGAACTGGAAAAAGAAAACTGAAAGGAGCTCAACCATGAAAGACCCCAGGTACCAACAGCTCGCCGATGTGATCGTCGGCCATTCGTGCAAGGTCCAGGAAGGCGAGAAGGTCATCGTCGAGACCTTTGATATCCCCGAGGAGTTCACCGCCGTGCTGCTTCGACGGATTCATGAGGCCGGCGGCCACGCCCTGTGCCACACCCGCCAGAACCGGGTGATCAGGGAGCTCTACATGAACGCCGAGGAGGACCAGCTCGCCTACATCGGGAAACACGAGCGCCAGATGATGGAGGAGGCCCAGTGCTACATCGGTCTGCGCGGCACCCACAACTCCACCGAGATGGCCGATGTGCCGCAGGAAAAGATGAAGCTCTACCAGAAGCACATCCTCAAGCCGGTCCACCTCGAGGTGAGGGTGCCGAGCACGAAATGGGTCGTCCTGAGATGGCCCTCGGCCGGGATGGCCCAGCAGGCCCACATGAGCACGGAGAGCTTCGAGGATTTCTACTTCGATGTCTGCACCGTCGACTACGCCGCCATGGCCGAGCGGATGAAGCCGCTTGAGGAGAGAATGAAGAACGCCGGAGATGTCCACATCAGTGGACCGGGAACGGACCTGAAATTCTCGGTGAAGGACATACCCGCCGTCGGCTGCGCCGGGGAGTACAACATTCCCGATGGAGAGGTGTTCACCGCCCCGGTGAAGGACTCCGTCGAGGGAACCCTCAGCGTCAACACCCCGAGTCTCTACCAGGGAACCGTCTTCGACAATATCGTCCTCGAATTCAGCGCGGGCAAGATCGTCAAGGCCACGGCCAACCATACCGAGAAGATCGACTCGATCCTCGACAGCGACGAGGGCGCGCGCTACATCGGCGAGTTCGCCATCGGCTTCAACCCGAAGGTGCTCGAGCCGATGATGGATATCCTCTTCGATGAGAAGATCGCCGGCTCCTTCCACTTCACCCCCGGCAACGCCTACGACGATGCCGACAATACCAACCGCTCAGAGGTGCACTGGGATCTCGTCACCATCCAGCGCCCGGAGTACGGCGGCGGGGAGATCTGGTTCGACGGCGAGTTGATCCGCAAGGACGGCCTCTTCGTCACCGACGACCTGGCGGGACTGAACCCACCGGACTGAACGACCGGTGGACGGGAAAATCAGGAGGCGGAGCCGCCTGCTTCTGCGGCGGGTTCTGCGGCGGGTTCTTCAGCGGTTCCTGAACAGGAGTTGGAGCCGCAACAGCCCAATGTTCCACACAGAACGTACAGCGCGGCGACAACCAGGCAGCAGTCGAGAACGATCTCCTTCCCCATCTTGGAGTATTTTTCATCCACGGTGAGATCCCTGCCGCTGGCATGCGTATCGAAGCAGCCGCAGATCGTCGGACACTCGCGGGCGAGGTTGTAGCTCAAGGCTAAGATGAAGAACGAGAAGAAGAGCGCCGCCATGAGAGCGCCGCCGCGCAGCCCGATACCGCTGATAAGGGCGAGGCCCGCCACGAGCTCAATCCAGGGAACGAAGACAGCCAGCATGTGAATCGAGGCGGGCGGGAAGAGCCGGTAGTTGTAGATGATCTTGGCGAAATCCGGCGGATCGGCGATCTTGTGCCAACTGGCGTAGACGAGGATTCCGCCGAGCACGATGCGAACGAGCAATTGCAGCTTTGGATGGAAGAGCTTTTCCTTCATTGCCCGGGCCTCTCCCCGGGCTCCTCGCCCTCGACTACGGGTTTCTTCTTTTCCTGCCAGACGGGAAAACCTCCCTGGAAGACCAGGACATTCTCAAAGCCGACCTGCTTCAGGTTCGATGAGATCTCCTCGGAATCCTCGCAGTCCTTGCTGCGGGTACAATAGACCACGACAGGGGCCGCCTGCGGCTCGGTCCCGGCAAGACGGACGACCTTCGCTTCGCGGCCTTTCTCCCAGGGACTGATCGAGATGGCTCCGGGGATGTGGCCCTTGACGTATTCCTTCGTCCGGCGGGCATCTATAAAAAGAGTTCCGACCTCCCATTCCTCAAAGGCCTCATCGATGAGAATCCTGGGAGTTTTTCCAGCCTCAGGGGTTTCTCCGGGATCCGAAACCGCTGGATCGGGGCTCCCGGTTTTCTCAGGTTCCTCGGCTGGTGACTTCGCCGGCGTATTGTCTGGTGCATTGCCTGACGAAGTGTCCGGGTCGCTGGAAGAAGGTTCTTTGACAGTAGAAGGAGCGGTTTTCTCGACTGCCGCGGAAGGCTTGGGACAATTCAGCGCATTCGCGTAGCGCCCCTCAGGCACCGTAAGCCCCAGGTGATTGTCGCTCGAACCCGTGGCGAGGTTGTAGATCAGCCCCACGACGACCGCGATCCCCACAACCAGGGCCAGTTGAATAAACATCGCTTTCATTGTTTCGCAGCCTTTCAAAAATTCCGGTTCGGAACTCTATTTTGCTTATTTTCAGGGGAAGTACCACGGATCCCTTAAAAATCGTAAACCGGTCGACCTCTCTCAGTCTTTTCTCAGCTCGATCTTCGGAACCGAAGCGTAATCGGCCCACAAGCCGTCAGAAACCTTCGCATCCGGCTCGCCATCGTGAACATAAAAACGGTAGCGCGAGACGTAGTCCTTCCCCGGCACGATGCTGAAATCGCCGTTCTGACACGGCGCGTAGTTGAAAAACGGCTCGTTCGGATGGATTCGCATATTCTGCGGCGCCCTGAAATTCTTCGGGTGGCAGAGGATCGAGATCCCCGCGACGGCGCCCTTGAGCTTGCCGTAGATCTCACACCAGCGCGCGGCGGTGTGGTGGCCGTCCTTGCGCGTCTTGCCCTCGCTGGTCAGGTAGAAGGCGTTGGGCCCCTCCCACTCGTGGGAACCGCGGAAGCCGAGTCCGCCGTAGCGGTATTTGTTGAGCTTCAGCGGACTTGAGCCGGAGCATTTCTGGGTCGAGTCGAGATCGAAGAGGAAGTGATCGCCGATGGCGTAGACCTTCACCTTCCAGGTCTCTTCCAGAACGGGCTTCGCCCCGCCTGGCGCCGTCAGGTCAAGAAACCTGTGGCGAACGCTGAACCAGCCGAAGACCGGCCCGCCGCCGAAACCGTCGAGCTTGACGACCTCGATCCGGCCCTGCTTCTTGCCGCTGTTCCAGAAGTCCACCTTGCGGCCCTCGAAGACGGTGTTCGTCCAGGGAAACCAGATCCCGTGGTGATGCTTGTGCTGGGCCGGGAAATCGTTGGTCAACAGCTTCCCCGAAGGCGTCCAGACCGGGTGGATGTAGCCACCCCGGTCGTAGGCCGGGTCCGGCTTGCCCGGCGGCTTGACGACGGCGTGGTTGTACCGGATGATTTTTTTCTCGCCGATGCTGAAGAGCAGGTTCTTCCCATCGTTGACACACTCGACTCCCTTACCACCCAAGGCACCCGGCGCTCGCCTGGAGACAGGAAAGAGCCTGTAGACCCTGGACGAACCGGCCTTCATCCCGCTGACGATCCAGTGAACGCGCCGCGCGTCCGGGTCAAGCTGGACCGCGACCGGCTTCTCCTTGCCGCCGTCAACCTGCCAGAGTGAGAAGTTCTTCGCATCACCGTAGAGCTTGCCGAGCTCCCAGGAAACCGGGACAGCCCCGCGCGCGTTGTCCCCGGCATGGACGACGAGCTCGACCGATTCTACACGGGCGGCCACAAGGAATAACGAAACGAAAAGAGCTCCACACCAGCCGGCGCGAACTCCACGAATGGAAAACTTCTTCATCAATAGACCCTCGCTGGTTATTCAGGTTTTTCAGACCGCCAGACAGCATACCACAGGACGGCCCCAGGGCTCAGAGACCGAGCTCCCCCGCGTTGAGGATCGAGGGGGCTTTCTGAGGTACGTTCCCCTCGAGAAAATGATCGATCTCGCCGCTGTCTTCACAGCCGTAGCCCTGCAGCACCGCCGCCACGTTGCAGGCCGCCAGCGTCGCCATGCCTTCGCGGGTCCAGGTCGTGGCGCTGGCGATGTGGGGCACGATGGCGCAATTGGAGATCTCAGCCAGGCCCTCGGCCATCTCCGGCTCCTTCTCGAAGACATCGAGCCCGGCGCGAAAGTCCGGGTTGGTCCTGAGATGCTCGACAAGAGCGGCCTCATCGATCACCGGACCGCGCGATGTGTTCACCAGCACCGCGTCCGGCTTCATCAGCGCCAGGCTCTCGCTGTTGACCAGGTGGCGGGTCTCGGGCAGGAGCGGGGTGTGCAGGCTGATGATGTCGCTCTCACGAAAGAGCTCCTCGACGCTCCCGGCCCTCCGGCAGCTCAGCCTCCGACCGCCATGGGCGGCGTTCAGGTCCGAGTAGCCCTCGAAGAAACTCTCGAGCTCGGGCCGATCTTCAACATCCCAATAGAGGACGTCGAGCTCGTGGCCGGGCGCCAGCATCTTCGCGTAGGCGGAACCAATCCGGCCCGCGCCGACAATCCCGAGCGTTCCGCCCCAGAGGCGCTTGCCGAGAAAAAGATCCGGAAGCCAGCCGTCGTATTTCCCCGCGCGCAGGAAGACCTCGGCCTCGCCGCTTCGACGCGCGGCGGCGAAGGTGAGAGCGACGGCCATCTCGGCGGTCGTCTCTGTAAGCACCCCCGGGGTGTTCCCGACAGCGATGCCGCGCGAGGTCGCTTCGGCGAGTTCGACGTTGTCGAAGCCGACAGCGTAGTTTGAATAGGCCCGGCCGCCAGCCTGCTTCAGCGCCTCGAAGAGCTCCGCTCCCCAGGGCTCTGTAAGCTGGCCGATCGCTCCATCACAGCGCTCGCCCATCGTCTCGCGAATCTCATCGACAGAGAGGATGTCGCGCGAGGTCGAGATGACGACCTCGCAGCCGGCGGCCGTGAGCACCTCCACCCAGCGCCCGCCGGGCAGGTCTTTCGTCACCACCACACGCAGGACGCCGCCTTCGTTCTCGGTTCTCCAGCTCATCTCACGTTTCCCTGTAATCGGGCTCTGCTCAGCGCACCATCACCTGGCCGCCATCGACGACCAGCACCTGTCCGGTGATCCGGCGGGCGGCATCGGAGAGCAGGTAGACCACGGCGCTCGCCACGTCCTCGGGCTCGATCTCCTTGCCCAGGGGCGACTGCGCGGTGTAGTGATCGATGACCTCTTCGGGCTTGATCCCCTTCTTCTTCGCGCAGGCCTCGATGTATTCCTCGTTCCAGATCTTCGAGCCCTTGAAGACGTTGCCGGGCGCGACGCAATTGACCCGGATCCCGTCGCCGCCGAGCTCCATCGCCCAGCCGCGCATGAGATGGATCTCCCCGGCCTTGGTGGCGTTGTAGGCCGAGTTCGACTTGCTCGCCTCGAGCCCCGACTTGCTGGTGATGTTGATGATGGATCCGCCTGAGCCCTGCTTCTTCATAATTCTCACAGCCTCACGGGCGCAGAGAAAATAGCCCGTCAGGTTGATATCGAGGGTCTTCTGCCAGGCGCCCAGGGGAAAATCCTCCAGCGGGTAGGCCGGCGCGATCCCGGCGGCGTTAACCAGGTAGTCGATCCCTTCGGTGGAAGAGACGGCGCTCTCAAAGGCCTCCTCGACCGATTTCTCATCCGTCACATCGCAAAAGACCGGCAGATAGCTTCCGGCGGGTTGCTCAGCGCTGGTCGCATCGAGCGCCTCCCGGTCGACATCAAGGCCGACGACGGTGGCTCCCGCCTCGATCATGAAGAGAGAGATACCGCGGCCAAGACCGCTGCCGGCTCCGGTGACAACACCAACACGCCCGCTCAACGGACCGCCGGAATTCAGGGGCTGGCTCTCCTGGGACTGTTTCTCGTCGGGCAATGTACTCGTCCTTCGCTCGTAGAGGGGCTCTTCAGATCTTCAGCAGGTCATCGAGCATTTCTTTTTCGGCTTCCTGCGACCACAATCCCTCGCTGACCTCCTGCTCGACCTCGGGGGAGAACTTGACGAGCTCCGGCAGATCCTGGATGCGGGTCAGGGGAAGGTCGGGAAGCTGGGGGTAGAGGATCGTCTTATTGGTGATCTTCCCCTCGGCCACGGCCTGGACTCCCTCGGAGCAGGCCTTCATGCCGACCACCGCTCCGGCCGACGCGTTGGTGTCCATCCGCCCCTGCTCTGTGAGGCGGAGCACCTTCTCCATGTCGTCGATCCGGCTGCCGGAATTCCCGGTGATGGTGTGCTGGTCGTAGTGGATATCTCCGAGGTTGAGGTCGCCCTCGCCGCGCTTGAGACCGGCGAAGAGATTGAGGACCCCGTAGCGCTTGAGAAAGCGCCGCGCATCGTTGACCACCGCGGCGATCTGGGCGCAGGCGACGATGTAGTCGATGCCGCCGGGAGCCAGTTCTTTCATCCTGTCGTCAAAATCTTCATCTCGCGGGTCCCAGCACAGCAGCTCGATGCCGGCGGCCTTCGCCCGCTCCCCGTAGCGCTTCTGAACCGCTCCGAGGCGCTCATCGCTGACGTCGGTGACAAGGATCACCTCGATACCGGGCGCCTCGCCCTGTTCCTTGAGGACAATCGTTCGGATCAGGTGCATCTGCCCCATCGGACCACCGCCGCCGAGCACCCAGCAGACCCGGTCCTCGGGCTGCAGGTCGGAGCGCTGGTAGGAGGCCTCGATGCAGGCCCAGGGCTCGACCAGCGAGGCCTGGGAATAGGCGATGTCTTCTTCGATCCTGATAAGGTACTCCTGCACGCGCTCATCAAAGACGCCGTACTGGATCATGCCGCCCCAGATCGCGTAGCCCACCGCAGTGTTGTACTCAAGCATGTCGGCCTGCACGATGTAGCGCTCGCCGACCTGGAATCTTTCCTGAGCCTCCTCGCCGACGCCGACCACCGTGATGGAAATCTCGTGGCCGGGAACGACCTTGTCGCGAACCATGTCGTAGCCCTCGAGCCGGGGGTGGTCCGGACCGGTGTTGACGATCTTCACGTCGGAGAAGCAGATACCGTTGGAGTCGGAGCGAAAGAGGATGTCCTTCGGCCCCATGGCGGGAACGTCGATCTCCTCGAGGTGGAAGCTCTCAAAGCCCTTGCCGGTCAGCTGCCAGACCAGCGTCTTGTCCGGAACCTCGTATTCGTGTCCCTTGTAGCGGGAGATCTTGCAGCCGGAGTCGTCAGTACCTGTCGTCATATTGAACCATTCTCTAAATGGATGGGGGTCGTAACCGCGGATGAACCATTCTCTCCTAGTGGCCCTGAAAATTCAAGATGGGGACCGCGACAGCGGCGACTAGCCGTGACGCGCCACAGGCTCCGGCAGCTGCCGGGCGATCTGCTCAACCCGGTAGCCGAAGCCCGGACCCTCGATGGTCGAGAGCTCGACCTCGCCGCCGCGGCGAGTGTAGAGCCCGGCATGAACCGCCGCCTCGGCCAGCGACGCCTCCGGGTAGAATTGCATCGCGTTCGTCTCAACGCCCATGATCGTCCCGGCGTGGGCGGCCAGCAGCACGTGGGGGACCTGGGCGAGCATGGGATTGGTCAGATCCTGCACCATCAGGTCCATGCCGTGCTGCTTCGCCCAGCACAGGCTCAGGAGCGCCCCGGTCTGGGTCTTGCAGGTCTTCAGCGCCACTCCCGTCCAGCCGAGCTCACGGCCGCGGGCGACGAGCTCCCAGTCGTGGGCGCTCTCATCCATGAACAGCGGCTTACGCTCCGAGACACTGTGCACATCGATGCTGTACTTCTCGAGGTCGTAGGGAAAGGGCTGCTCGACGTAAAGGATCATGTCGAAGATCTTCTCGTGCTCGGCCTCCAGGCGGTCGAGGATCTCGTTCACATACTCCGGATCCTTGACCGTGCAGTTGAAATCCGTCGTCAGCCAGGGGCAGCTCCCCTCGAGGGCGAGCTGTCCGACACTCACCAGGCGCTCGTAGTCCCAGGCGGCGTCATCTCC
>CBFHWB010000081.1:0-18060 GCA_965659285.1 Planctomycetota bacterium
GACCTCAAGGTCATTGTCGATGGGACGGTCAAGGTGAACGGGCGGAATGTCGCCCACACCGAGTGGCTTGCCCTTGTGGATGGAGATGAGTTGGAGCTGGGCGGCTGGGTTTTTAAGTTTGAGCAGGAAGACTGAGGGTCTGCCGGCGCTCGAAATCAGAGAGTTTTCGACAGAGCCTGTCCCAGCCAGACAGCGGACAGACCCACAGCGACTTGAAGGCCAACATTGGCGACGGCAGGGCCGGCGCCGTTCTCCTTGAGAAGGTCGAGGGTCTCATAGCCAAAGGCCGAGAATGTGGTAAATCCCCCCAGCACTCCGACAATAAGAAAAAGCCTTGGGGTTGAGGCCTCTGCGGTTTCAAGCAGGCCGTAGGCAAGCCCGATGAGGAAGCACCCCGAGATGTTGGCCGCAAGCGTTCCCCAGGGGAAGCCTGTCCCAAGGAGTCGCTGAGCCAGTTGACCTACCAGGTAGCGAGCCATCGCCCCCAGCGCCCCTCCGAGACCGACGGCTATCAGGTCCTTTACCATGGCGCTTTATTTCTCCAGACAGGGCTTCAATTGCCAACGATCTTTTTCAGTTCACCGTAGACCCCCGGGTCGTCCTCCTCGGCCTGGTAAGTGAAGGGGTAATGCTGGTTCACCTCCAGGTTCGAGTAGGTCCAGGAGCAGAGAGACTGAACGCAGAGATTCATCGCGGCTATCGCGAGCTTCCCCGTCTTTGTGTCGTCCACACTCACAATGGCCTTCGATCTCTTGGCTAATTTGACGACCATCAGGTTAAACCGCTCAAGCGGCGTTGAATTGAAGCGCGGAAGCAGAATGCTGGCCTCATCTCCTACTTCGTTAGCTACCCGGCCGTTAGGAGCTCCGCTGGCGGAGACCAGCAGCCCGGGGTTCGTTGCCCGGGCGGCTTTGATGAGGGAGGCGCAGCCTTCAGGCGAGGAGATGATCGCATGCTTGTATTTTTTGGAGGTGTGCTCTTCCGCAACCTGAACGAGGACGTTGGTGTAGGCCTTTTTTTTAAGCCAGGCGCTGGCGTTGGAAACGGCCGCCGTTACGGCCGTCTCGTCCCGAAGCACCTGGTCTTGCGCAGGGCTGAAATAGCCCAGAATAACAACCGCCCCGATTTTATCGCAGGCCTCGATGACCCGGGCCACTCGATTGAGGTCCGCCTCTCTGAGCGAACCGTCAGGGTTGAAGGCGGAGTTGATGGACCCGGCATACCCCGGATCCCCGCCCTGGAGGTTCAGGATGATGGTGTTGATTCCATGGGAGACGTATCGGGGGAGCTTTTTGAGAAAAGCCTCGGTGTTCTTGTCTGCATCGAATCCCCCGGGAGAGGTCTTGGGGTTTCTGTCATCGAACGTGCAGTTGACCATCCTCACGCCCATCAGAAGTCCCTCGGTCTCCGATCCTTCATAGGTGGGCTTGCCGTTGATTTCCCAGAATCCGCCTTCTACTGCAACCCTGGTTGCGGGCTCAAAGCCTGACAGCCTGGTGGCAACGATGGCAAGAATGCACATCGTGAAAATCGCAGAGATGGCCGGCTTGTGGTGGCGAATTTTCATCTTTCGATCGAGTTCCAATTAATCGGGCCCATACGCTTTAGTAATGAGACAGGGACAGGACCTCCATGAGGTTGTCCTGTCCCCGGTTATTCTCAGCAAAAAAAATCTACATAGGTTTCCCGACCTGGGGGACGGGAGGAATGGCCAGGGCTCCATCGAAGCTGTAGCGGCTGAAGTCGTTATTGCCGCCTTCTCCTACAAACTTCTCAGGTCCCCAGTGTTCGTCACTCTTCATGATGGCATCCCAGGTGACATCTCTGCCTGTATAGCAGGTCGTCCTGGAGAGAATGGCTGTCATGGTGCTGTTGGCAACGTTCTCGGCCTCATTCAGGGTGCCCTTGTCTTCCTTGATGCTGGCCTGCAGATTGATGTGCTCCTGCACATAAGGATTCTGCTGCTTCCCGGACCATTTCCATTCATTGGGACCCCAGATGTTGGAGCGACAATTCGAGCTGCCCTTGGTTCCGACGACAAACTCGGATACATCATTCCAGCAGCTGACGATCTGCCTGCACATGCTGGTCACACGAATATCCGGGTAGCCGCTGCCTTGCGGGTTGGCGTAGATCAACTCGGTGGCGAAGTGGTCAAAGATGTTTCCATAGACATCTTTTCCGGTGCGCACCTGTCGGCCGCCCATCCCGCGGGCCTTGATCGGATGCGAACCGATGAACCAGTTGATGACATCGAGGTTGTGGACGTGCTGTTCAGTTACATGGTCGCCGGAGAGCCATGTGAAGTAGAGCCAGTTACGGATCTGCCATTCGGTGTCGGACCAGCCCTGTTCCTTTCGCCGGGTCCAGAGGCCTCCCATATTCCAATAGCAGCGGCCATTGACAATCTGCCCGATAGCTCCATCCGCAACCCGCTTCTGGCACTCGATGTACTGCTTCTGGTGGCGGCGCTGGGTTCCGGCGGCAACGCTGATACCATTCTTCTTGGCTTTTTCTCCAGCCGCGAGAAAACGGCGAATTCCGGGAGCGTCAACAGCCACCGGTTTTTCGGTAAAGACGTGTTTGCCTGCGGAGACTGCCGAATCGAAATGCTCGGGTCGGAAGTGAGGGGGGGTAGCTAAAATGACGTAATCCAGGTCGAGATCGAGCAGCTTCTTGAAAGAATCAAACCCGACAAAGGTTCTTTCTTTTGGGATCTTGTGGGTTCTACGGGCTCGCTCAGCTCGATCCTTGAAGAGGTCGGCAACCGCATGGATGGTGGCCGTGTCGCCCTGAGTCTTCGCAGCCTGGATTGCATTGCCCGCGGCGCCGCTTCCGCGCCCCCCGCAGCCAATGAGGCCGATCTTGAAGGCCCGGGCAGGGCGGGCGGACAGGGGTATGTTGAAGCCGACAACCGCGCTGCCGGCGGCCGCCCCCTTCATGAACCCGCGACGAGATACGTCAGGCTTGCTCTTTTTACTCACAGAATCCTCCTTTTAAAGCTGGTTGGCCGCTTAATTCAGATTAGCGAACCTACACCGTAACGGGAAGCGCCGTTGTAATCAAGGAGGGGATAGAGTGTGGATTTCCAATGGACTGCCCAATTGTTGAGTGTATTGTTAGTAGCAAGGTGGTCGTCAAGGCTCTCCCGGGGGAGGCCTGCGTTTTTGATCGCGAACTTCTTACAGGGGCCGTAGCAAAATGAATCGTTTTAAAATCCTCTGCCTTCTTGGGTCGCTGGCGCTCGGCGCCTCAACTGTCCATGCGAGGCCTGTCGACAAGTCCAAGTTCCTTCAATTTCAGGACCAGGGCAAAGAGACGGGCGAACTGAAGACCTCGATCGTCACCTACCGTAACAAGGAAGGAGTTGAGGTCTCGCTGATCTCCGCCGTCCATGTCGGGGATAAAAAATACTATGACGACCTGGAAGCTGATTTCCGGCGTTACGACTCCCTTCTCTATGAAATGATCAAGCCCGAGGGAGTCAGTCCGTCCTCGCGCGGCGAGGAAGGAGGCGGGAGTATCATCAGCGTTTTCCAGAGAGGAATGAAAACGGCCCTCGATCTCGAGTTCCAACTCGATGGCATCGACTACACCCGGCCGAATTTCGTTCATGCGGACATGGACCCGGCTACTTTCTTCCGTCTCCAGAAAAAGAAGGGGGAGGGGTTTATCTCGCTCATGCTCAAGTCGATGCAGGCTGAAATGAAACGCCAGAAGGAGGGAAAGGGGAAGCCTCCCGGGATTTTCGACCTGATCCGCGCTTTTACCAGTGAAGATTCGGCGAGATCACTCAAGTACCTTTTCGCGCGGCAGATGGAAGGCATGGAGGATCTCATGGCTGGATTCGAGGGGGATGGCGAATCGGTAATTGTGGGCGAGCGAAATAAAGTCGCCGTCAGGGTTCTCGAGAAAGAGATCAAAGCCGGCAAAAAAAAGATCGGCATCTTCTACGGAGCGGCCCATATGCCGGATATGGAGGAACGCCTGATTAAGGGGCTTGGGTTTGCCCAGGTCGGCAAGGAGAGATGGCTTGTCGCCTGGGATATCAGCAAAAAGAAAGCTCCCGACAAGCCCCTTCGGGAATCCCGGCGGGAACGTCTTTGAGGAGAAGGCCGCAAGCTCAGCTTGCCGGAAGCCTCGCCTGTATTCTTGTGATGGCCTCTTGGATTCTCTCTCGTTCCCCAAAGGCGCTCAGCCGAAAGTAGCCCTCCCCCGATGGCCCGAAGCCCGAACCCGGGGTGCCGACAACATGGGTGGAGTCGAGCAGGAGGTCGAAGAATTCCCAGGAGGTTGCGTCGCCGGGAACTCGAAGCCAGCTGTAGGGGGAGTGTATGCCGCCATGGACTGAGTACCCGGCAGCCTGGAGCCCTTCCCTGATAATCCGGGCATTCTCCATGTAGAATTCGATGAGGCTGCGGACCTGCGCTTTTCCCTCTTCTGTGTAGACGCCGGCCGCCGCTCGTTGCACAGGGTAAGAGACCCCATTGAACTTGGTGGAATGCCTCCTGCTCCAGAGCTCATGGATGGAGACGTCTTCTCCCGCGGAATTTTTCCCGGTCAATTCACGAGGAACGACAATGAAGGCGCACCGGGTGCCTGTGAAACCGGCGGTTTTTGAGAAGCTCCGGAACTCGATCGCCACATCCCTGGCGCCTTCAACCTCATAGATGGACCGGGGAAGGTCCGGGTCGCTGATGTAGGCCTCGTAGGCGGCATCGTAGAGGATGGTGGCACCGCAATCTTTCGCGTACGCGATCCAGGCCGCCAGTTGTTCCCGAGTGGCCGCTGTTCCTGTCGGGTTGTTGGGCGAGCAGAGGTAGACCAGGTCTGTCGCCACATCCGGAATCTCAGGCTGGAACCCATTCTCTTCGGTGCAGGGCATGTAGAGGATGTTTTCATAACAGCCGCGGTCATCGGAAGGTCCCGTGCGCCCAGCCATGACGTTGGTGTCGATGTAGACCGGGTAGACCGGGTCAGCCACGGCCACCCTGCAGTCGACAGAGAAAATCTCCTGTATGTTGCCGCAGTCGCACTTGGCTCCATCTGAAACAAAGATCTCATCCGGCTCGACCGTCACGTCTCTCGATGCGTAATCATTCGCCGCGATGAGTTCACGCAGAAAGAGATGGCCCTGCTCGGGCCCGTAGCCCCTGAAGGTCTCCACGGAAGCCATCTCGGCCACGCCATCCTGAAACGCCTCGATGACGGCTGGTGGGAGAGGCCTGGTGACGTCTCCGATGCCAAGCTTGATCAGGTCGGCCTCGGTGTTCTCTTGGGAAAACGCCTGGACCCTCCTGGCAATTTCCGGAAACAGGTAGCCGGCGGAGAGTTTCTGATAGTGGTCGTTGATTCGTGCCATAGGGGCAGAAGTGTACCGAAACCCAAGGCTCGGAGGCAATGTTCTGCTTGACAACTCCTAGCCGGCGAGGCGAAAAAGACCGACGACAACCCCGCCGCATCCTTATAGAGGGCCGCATGTCACTGATCGATTATATCGTCCTGGTTGTTTACTTCCTTTCCATGGCAGCCATCGGCGTCTGGTGCATGAAGAAGGTGAAGCACCAGGAGGATCTTTTTCTTGGCGGAAGAACTTTCGGGAAGCTCTTCCAGACCTTTGCAGCCTTCGGGGCCGGTACAGGCGCCAATGATCCTGTAAACGTCGGCAGAAACACCTATACGAGCGGCTTCAGCGGAATCTGGAGCGTTCTATTCTGGCTCCTGGTGACCCCGTTTTACTGGATCTTCGCGGTCTGGTATCGACGTATGCGACATCTGACTATTGGGGACTGGTTTGTGGAGAGGTATGAAAGCAGGGCTCTCGGGGCCGCCTATTCCGTATTCGGGATCGTCTTTTATATGCTCTACCTTTCTGTCGCCTTCACCGCGGTCAGCAAGGTTTGCGAACCCTTGATCGCGCCAGGGCTGGTGGATGGATCGCTGAAAACAATCCTTCTGCCGATTATTGGACTCGTAGTTGTCGTCTATGGCGTTCTCGGCGGTTTGCGGGCGGCCTACTGGACGGACCTGATACAGGGATTCTTCATCATTATTCTTTCAGTCCTTCTGATTCCTTTCGGGCTCGCGTTGCTTGTTGAAAATTTCGGCGATCCCGCCAGCGAAGGATTGATGGCCGGATTTAAACACCTGCACGAGCAATTGCCCGCAGCCTCTTTCCAACTGGCCGGCAATGAGTTTCCGCTCTACTACATAGTCTGCATCTTCCTGCTCAATCTTGTCGGGATCGTAGTCCAGCCTCATTTCATCGCCACTGGCGGGGGCTCGGCAAAATCCGAAAATTCCGCCAGGGTCGGGCTTGTTGTGGGCAACTTTCTCAAGCGATTCTGCACCGTGGGCTGGGCCTTGACCGGCCTGATCATGCTGGCCTTGCTGTCCGTCGATCCGGAAATCGGAAAAGATCCAGACAAGGTCTGGGGGCTTGCGGCGGTAAAACTTCTCGGCCCATTGGACATCGGTCTCGTCGGGTTGATGGTGGCCTGTCTTCTGGCCGCGCTGATGTCATCCGCCGACTGCTATATGCTGGTGACCTCCGCCCTGGTGGTGAGGAATTGTTACGCAGCCTACCTCGACAAGGAAGCCAGCGAGGAGCGATATCTCCTCGTGGGCCGGGTCGTTGGCGTCGTCATCATTGGCGGGGCCGTGTTCCTGTCCCTGATCAGCTACGATGTCTTTGGGCAGCTCAAAAATGCCTGGGAAATCCCGGTCATATTCGCCGCTCCGTTCTGGATTGGAATGTTCTGGCGCAGGGGGACAAAAAAGGCCGCGTGGATTACCGTCATCTTTTCCGTAATTGTGTTTGTCCTCTTGCCAATGCTCCTCCCTCTCGTGCCGGGACTGCGTGAGAATCAAAGCTATGCTGTGACGACCGCCGAGGTCAGCAGAACCGTAACACGCCCTGCGAGCCCCGCCGATGTCGCCCGGAGAGGCCTCAAGATTGAGGCCTGGCGGTTGAAAGCAGAAAAAGAGCCGGGAGCCCTGGAGCCGAAAGAATTGAAGGCAGGGGAGGAGTTCAGGGAGACTCGGACAACGGCCCCGCGTTCCGTATTCTGGAAGGATGGGTTCGTCCGGTTGAGCGGACCTGAAAAGCCGACCGTTGTTGCGACCCAGGAGGACGATTCAGGAGCCCGGGTTGTCACGAGGCGCTATGGTCCGGAGACGCGCTTTCGAGGCAAGGGTCTCTTCAATTTCGACTTCCTTCTTTACAGAGCCATCGGGGTGGATCTCCAGGGGCTTTCGCGGGAGGCGGTCGAGGCTCTGAGGCTGCCTCTCAAGGTCCTGGTTCCTTTCCTCGTTATGATCATAGCCAGCCTTCTTACCCGGCCCAACAGCAAGGAGTCCCTGGATCGATTTTACGTGAAAATGAAAACTCCCACAGAGCCGGACCCCGATAAGGACAAGCGGGAGCTCGAGCTCTCTTACGCCTCGCCAGACCGGTTTGATCACAAGAAATTGTTCCCGGGAAGTTCGTTCGAGATTCAACGACCCGGCTCAATGGACGTCATCGGTTTTATTCTGAGTTGCCTGGGGGTGGTGGCGGTCATCCTGCTCGCCCTCTGGGTTGCCAACCTCGGCGCTTCCTGAGCCGGGTTCGCTTCGTGCGCTGAGCCTCTTGCGAGGGTTCCGCCCAAAGTTCTGTGGGGTCCAAATTGGATTGACATCGCTTCTTCAGTCTGTTCAATTGACCGCTACGCTTGTTTAAATGATTAGGCTTTTTACCGCACCTGTACCGCTTCCGGTAGCGATGCGTTGTCGCCCCAGGAGCAGTCAGAAGCGCGTATTTTCATTGTCAAAACGCCTCCGAGCCGGATGCGGCAGACAAAAGGGACGGAACATGAAAACCTTTTTCGCTTGTAGTGTCATTCTCTTCGCATTGTCGACCAGCCTGTTTGCGGACCCTGTCTCCCGGACAGCCATCTTTGATCCGACGATCGGCCCAAATAATTACACCATCCAGTTTCCTCTCGAGCTCAGCGGAGCGACGGTAGACATGAACATTGTCGGCGGGAGCTTTGAACTGGTAGTGGATGAGGAGGAAGGCACCGCGGCTCTGGCTTCCTGGCACCAGGAAATCGATCCCATCATGCTCTTCGGGATGAGCACCGGCCCGATCACCATTACCCTGGTGACCGAAGAAGGCGAGAATCCCGTCGGAACCTACGACGCCGAAACGCGGGAGTTCGCGGTTGAGGCCACCTTCCAGATCGAATTCGATGACAGCCAGCTCTGGCAGGTTGGCTTTGTCTCACCGGTCAACCTGACCGCGGTCGAAGAAGGCACCATTCACGGCAGCGGGAGCATTGGCTCGGTGATCATGCATCTTGCAGGCGAGGGCGAATTTGCCGGAGGGACTTTTTCCTATACATGCAATACGAGCGCCCGTTTTGATTACGATCTCCCGGCCTTCCAGGCCCAGCCCGGCGATGTCAACCAGGATCACGCTCACGACATTTCGGATCCCATGGCTATCCTCAGAGAGCTTTTCCTCGGGAGCCCCATGGACTGCAGGGCTGCCGGCGATGTCAACAGCGATAGCGACATTGATCTCTCGGACGCGGTCTACATGCTCAACTATCTCTTTATTGGGGGGCCCGCGCTTCCTGAAGAGGCCGTTGACTGTACGTCGGGAGATGCCGCCTGAGGCAGCACCCCTAAAGACAACACTTTAAGGCCGCGAGTTCCGGACGGGTGCTCGCGGCCTTTTTATTTTGGCCAGCACCAAACCGCCAGGGGTCAGTTCTTTTCGAGAGCCTTCTTCGCCTTTTCGGCCGCCTCGACGGCCTTCCTGGCGTCATCTGCCGCCTGCTTGAGGGCGGCGGCGGCGGTGGCCGCCGCTTTTTTTGCTGCAGCGTCTTCCGCTGCCGCCTTGGCCGCGGTTGCGGCGGACTTCGCGGCGCTGTCGCTGGCCGCCTTTGCCGCTGCCGCGGCCTTGATGGAGGCCTGCTTGTTCTTCTCCGCTTCCGCCGCAGCCGTTCGCGCCGCGTCGGCCTTCTTCTTTGCCTCCTCGGCTTTCTTTTTAGCCTCAGCTTCAGCGCTGACTTTCGCCTCCTGGGCTTTCTTCGCTTCCTCGGCTTTTTTCCGGGCCAGAGCCTCGGCCTCACGCCGGGCCTTCCTCTCCGCTTCGAGCTTCATCCTGGCGATCTCTTCAGGATCCTCGACAGGCGCGGATGGAATCGAGCAGCGAAGGAGGGTGTCCTGCTTGTCGGGCCGGCTGCTGGTTCCACAGTAAAGTGTCTTGCCATCTGCCGAGAAGGTTACGCACCAGGTTGTACAACCCGGCTTGGCCAGGGTGGCATAGTGCTTACCCTCAGAGGTCTCCCAGAGTTTGACCTTGTGATCAAAGCTCGAACTGGCCAGTAACTTTCCATCCGGGGAGAAGGCGACGGAGGTGACCCAGTTCTGATGAGCCTTCCATTCAGCTTTCTTTACCGCTGTGACACCCGCATCCGAGGGGGAAATACTCCAGAGCTTGATCATATTGTCGGCTCCGGCCGTCGCGAGCGTTTTCCCATCGGGGCTGAAATTGACGGACCAGACCGCATCTCCATGAGCATCTAATTTGGCCTTCTCAGTGCGTGAGGCGACATCCCAGAGCCTCACGGTCTTGTCAAACGAACCGGAGGCAAGCCATCTTCCGTCTGGGGAGAAATCAACTGTACGAACCGTGCCGGTGTGCCCGGCCAGGTCTCCAAGGAGCTTCCCCGTGGACGCATCCCAGACCCTGGCGGTCGTGTCTTCGCTGGCGGAGACGATGAGCTTTCCATCGGGAGAGAAGCTGATGGCGGTGACCCAGTTCTTGTGTCCTTCCATGGTCCTGGTCAGTTTCATCTTTCCGCCCAATTGCGTGCGCCAGAGCTTGATCAGCTTGTCCGTCCCGGCGGTCGCAAGTGTCTCCCCGTCCGGGGAGATCGCGACGGACCAGACTGTGCTCTTGTGCGGCTGGAAGCCGCTGAGTTTTGTTCCTGAGCCGGTGTCGAAAAAGCTGGCCTGTCCCGGCTTGATCGTCAGGGTCTCTCCACCGCCGGCGGCAATGACTTCCCCATCCCCTGAAACAGCGAGAGAAGTAATCCAGCTCGAGTGGCCGGGGAATGTTCCAGGGGCCTGGGGCCCTGAATCTTCAGCGAATCCGAAGGTAAAGGACAGGAGGATGGCGCAGGCAAGCAGGCTTGTGCTGACGATGGGGCGGATTCGCGTATTGCTCATGAGTGTTCAGGGTCCTCTGGGGGTGGAAACAAGCCCCGGCCCATTTCCAGTTTCCTTATAAACCGGCTTTACCCGGGGCTGATGGGCTTGGTTTTATAGCCGAGTAAAAATATAATCCTTGTAGGAGGGCGGCGGCTTCTCGTCCGCCCAGATTTTAGTGAACAGGTCCATTTCGGCAGAAATATGCCCATCGAAGATGAACACGACAGCCTGAAAAAACTTCAGCTGGAGAAGCTCACGGATCTTCTGAAAGAGATCTACCCCAGCAATAGTTTTTATCGGCATAAATTAGACAAATCTGGCTTCAAAATATCCCATCTGGGCAAGAGCGGAACCCTTGAAGAGCTACTTGAAAAGCTTCCGTTTACAGAGAAAGCGGAGCTCCAGGAGGACCAGGAGAAATTTCCTCCTTATGGGTCGAATCTGACCTATGAACTCGATTGCTACCTTCGCATCCATCGAACATCGGGGACCACCGGAGAGCCCATTTACTGGCTGGATACTGCTGATAGCTGGCAATGGTTCATCGATTGCTGGAAGAAGGTCTATGTGGGGGTAGGCCTTGAGAAGTCAGACCGTATTTTCTTTCCTTTCTCTTTTGGACCTTTTATCGGGTTCTGGGGAGCCTTTGAGGCAGGCCTCCAGTTGGGCAACTTCTGCCTGGCGGGCGGAGGCATGAGCTCTGTCGGGCGCCTCGCTTACCTGCTCGAGCACGAGATCACCGTCGTCTGCTGCACGCCGACCTATGCCCTCCCCCTTGCCGAGGTGGCCGAAGAAAACAGCATTGAGCTTCCAGGCGGCTCCGTTCGACTGCTTGGTGTCGCCGGCGAGCCGGGGGGGTTGGTTCCCGGCACGCGCAAGCGCATCGCTGAGTTGTGGGGGGCAGAGGTAAGGGACCATCACGGGATGACGGAAATCGGGTGTGTCACCTATGAATCCGGGGAAAGCCCAGGGGCGCTCTGTCCCCTGGAGGAAGACTTCATCGTTGAGGTTGTCAAGCCGGGCTCCAGTGAAGAGGTCGAAGCCGGAGAAGCCGGAGAGCTGGTGCTCACCAACCTTGGGCGAAGCGGCAGCCCTCTCCTGCGCTACAGGACAGGTGACATGGTGCGGCCGAAGACTGGGGAGAGGCAGGGAGGCGAAAGCCGGGACGTCAGCCCCATGCTCTTCGATGGAGGGATCCTCGGGCGTGCAGACGACATGTTTTTTGTCAGAGGAAACAATGTCTACCCCACTGCAATCGAAACCGTTATACGGGAATTTCGCGAGGTTGCGGAATATCGCCTGCGGGTGGTAGAGTCTGGGGACTTGAATTCCCTTGAAGTGGATATTGAGCCCGCCGGCAGTGCCGGCGAAGACGACTCCACTGCCCTGGAAAAACTTCCAGGCCGCATTGCCAAGGCCTTGCACGATGCTCTGCTGTTCAGAGTCAGGGTGCGCCTCGTGGATCGGGGGAGTTTGCCTCGACATGAATTGAAAGCCAGGAGATTGGTCAGAGAGAAGGATAACCAGCGATGAACTTGCGAGAAAAACCGGTTTTATTTCAGACCTCGGCCCTCATTGCCGCCGTTGCGATCACAGGCCTGCTGTTGCAGGGCAGTGTTGTAGCCGATGAGTGGCCCGCCTGGCGCGGAACTGGCCAGAGGGGCTTCTCCCCTGAGAAAAATCTGCCCGCCAAATGGTCAAGGGATGGCGCGAACCTGCTCTGGACAATGCCTGTTGGAGCTCGCTCGGCTCCTGTAGCCTGGGACGGGCGGATCTACGTACTCCACCTTACCGGCGAAGGCGAGACCTGGCAGGAGGAGGTCGTCTGTATGGACGCTGAATCCGGCAAGGTTCTCTGGCGCTACGCCTTCAATATTTTCCTTACCGACATACCCTCAACTCGTGTCGGCTGGTCCAATCCATGTGTCGATCCCGAGACGGGCAATGTGATTGTCCATGGAGTCCAGGGGGTTTTCGTCTGTCTCGACAAAGATGGAAAGGTGGTCTGGCGTCACTCGCTCACCGAGGAGTTTGGCCGGATCTCCGGCTATGGGGGCCGGACCCATACACCCATGGTGGATGAGGGCAGGGTTATTATCAGCTTTCTTAATTCTTCATGGGGCAAGCAGGGAAGAGGCTCGCACAGGTACCTGGCTCTCGACAAGCTCACCGGCGAGGTTGTCTGGTGGTCGACTCCGGGCGGCGCGCCGCTTGACACCACCTATTCGATGCCCTCGGTGGCGGTGGTTGATGGCGTCCGGACCCTGGTGGTTGGTTGCGCGGATGGCAATGTCTATGGGTTGAAATCAGCGACAGGCGAGAAGATCTGGACCTTCAGGCTGTCGAAGCGCGGGCTCAATGCTTCGGTTATCGTGCACGGAGGCCTTGTCTACGCCTGCCATAGCGAAGAGAACCAGTTCAGCACCGACCCCAAGCAGCCGGTGATGGGCCGGGTCGTATGCTTTAAGGCATCCGGCATGGGCGACATTACCAAGACGAATGAGGTCTGGAGGGTGGATGGTCTGACTGCGGGATACTCCTCGCCGGCCGCCGATGACAAGTACCTCTATGTCGGATCGAACTCCGCAAACATCCACTGCTTCGACCTGAAGACAGGCAGGGAGGCCTGGGTTCACAATGTCGGCACGGTCCTCAAGGCTTCTCCTGTTGTCGGAGATGGCAAGCTCTACGTGGGCGAGGTCAGCGGCCACTTCTCCATATTGAAGCTTGGAGACAAGAAGGCCGTGACCTTGAGTAAGGAGAAGTTCGCTCTGAAAGATGGGCGCCCCATGGAAATTAACGGCTCGGCATGCATTGCCAGGGGGAAGGTGTATTTTTGTACTTCACACAACATTTACTGCATAGGCAAGGCTTCCGCCGGCACCGGGGCAGCAGGGATCCCATGGCCGGCCAGTTCCGCAAAGGCAGAGGCCGGAGCTAAGCCCTCCCATATCCAGGTGCTGCCTGCGGAGGTGGAGACCCAGCCGGGGAAGACTATCGCCTTCAAGGCTCTGCTGTTTGACTCGAAGGGAAGGCTTATTGGCGAATGCGCTCCGCAGTGGTCTGTATCCGGCCTGAGCGCCGAAGTGGATGCCAGGGGGACGTTGTCCACCGCCCGGGACGGTTCCTTCCAGGGAGGGCTCCTGACGGCCTCCCATGCAGGCCTCAAGGGCTCCGCTCGAGTCAGGGTTGTTCCTCCGCTTCCTTTGAAGATTGACTTTGAAGATCGTAAGCCAGGGCTCGCCCCCTCAGGCTGGATCAGCGCGGGGGCGGTCAAATTCAAGGTCGTCGACCTGGATGGGAACAAGGCGCTTAAAAAACTCTCTGACAAGCCGAAGTTCATTCTTGCAAGGATGTACTTCGGACTTCATTCCCAGAAAGGTTACACCTTCCAATTGGACATGATGGGGACCGAGCAGAAATTTCAGCTTCCCGACATGGGTTTCTTTGTCAGCAGGTATCGATTTGACCTGCTTGGGAACCGACAGGGAGCCAGGATCGTCTCCTGGTCTCCTATGCCCCGGCTTGAAAAAAAGATAAAGTTCAAATGGGATCCAAAGGTCTGGTACACCGCCAAGATGAAGGTGGACCGCTCCGGCGGCAAGGCCATCGTGCGAGCCAAGGTCTGGAAGCGAGGAACGGAAGAGCCGGCCGCCTGGACCCTTGAAGTGAACGATTCGACCCCCAATCGCAGCGGGGCTCCGGGGCTCTACGCCTACTCCGCCGGAAGTACAGATAAGAAAATCGGCGGCGAGATTTTCTACGACAACATCATTATCACTGAAAACAAATAACAGTTCGCTCCTCCGGGCCCGGCCTCTTGCCGGCCTGTGCGCGGCATTAACGAAAGAAGATTCGATGCATCTTGAAGATACTTACAGGCCACATTACCGCTTGCCGGCGATGCTGCTGTTCGCCGCTGCCTCGGTGGCAATTGTCGGCGGCTGCGAAGTCCTCCTGGATAATGAGGAGAAGTCAAAAGAGGCTCCGGCCGCGGCCGGGAAGGACGCGAAGAAGCCTGCCGGGGATGGCTCCGCGAAAAAAACCGATTCAAAGAAAGACGCCAAGGTTGCCGAAAGCTGGCCCATGTGGGGAGGGCAGACGTCCCGGAATATGGTCAACAGCTTCGCTACGGGCATTCCGTCCTCCTGGGATGTCGCCAGCGGGAAAAACATCAAGTGGGCCGCCCCTCTGGGTTCTCAAAGCTATGGCAATCCAAGCATTGCCGATGGCAGGGTGTTTGTCGGCACGAACAACGAGGGCAAGAGGAACCCCGACATCACCGGCGACAAGGGTAACATCATGTGTTTCTCCGCGGCCGATGGGGAGCTCCTCTGGCAGGCGGTTCATGACAAGCTCAGCCAGGGCCGCGTGAATGACTGGCCGGAGCAGGGGATCTGCTCATCTCCGGTAATTGAAGATGGGGTCATTTACTACATCAGCAATCGATGCGAACTGGTTTGCGCCGATGTAGAGGGTTTCCTCGACGGCGAAAATGATGGGCCCTATAAAGACGAAAAATACACCAGCAAGATAGATGGGGACTTCATCTGGGTTCTTGACATGCTCAACGAGTTTGGTGTTTTCCCCCACAACCTGGCAACCTGCTCGCCCCTTGTCGTTGGAGACCTGGTCTTCCTGATTACATCAAATGGGGTTGAGCGTGACCATATCGCCATTCCTAACCCCAGGGCGCCCAGTTTCCTCGCTGTAAATAAGAAGACCGGCGAGATGGTCTGGGGCAGCAACGCGCCAGGCGATGGCATCCTTCACGGGCAGTGGTCCTGCGCGACCTACGGCGTGGCCAATGGAGTTCCCCAGGTGCTTTTTCCGGGGGGAGATGGCTGGCTCTACAGCTTCAAGCCGAACGATGGAGATCTCCTGTGGAAATTTGATCTCAACCCGAAGGACTCCAAGTGGGAGTTAGGTGGTCTCGGGACACGTAATAATATTATTTCTACCGCCGTTATGCTTGGTGATCTCGTCTACCTCGCCGTTGGCCAGGACCCGGAACACGGCGAAGGAATCGGGCATCTCTATGCCATTGATGCGAATGGGGCGGCCGGGGACATTACCGGGAAGGCCAAGGTCTGGCATTACGGCGGTGAGGAGTTCAAGCGGACGATCTCCACCGCCGCCGTTGCGGATGGCCTGCTGTATATCTCCGACCTGAGCGGATTTCTGCATTGCCTCGACGAGAAGACCGGCAAGCCCTATTGGGTTTATGACATGCTGGCTGCCGTCTGGGGGTCGCCCACCGTCATCGATGGCAAGGTGTTCCTTGGAGATGAGGACGGAGATGTCGTGGTGCTGGAGCACGGAAAGAAGATGAAAGTTATCAGCGAAACCAACATGGACAACTCGGTCTACACCACCCCTGTCGCGGTCGACGGAGTCCTCTACATCGCCAACAGGACGACCCTGTTTGCCATTGCAGAGAAAAAGAACTGAAAAACAGGCGCGCACTTGACCGAAACAACCGAAAGTTTAGAAGCGACCGCTGAGCAGGTTCAGCATGCGGCCGGCGAGCTTGACTCCTGGGTCCGCGAGGTTATCGATTGGCACTTCAGCCCTGAGACGGGATGCCCTTTCTGGCTCGATTACGCCGAAAATCTCTCATGGGATCCCCGCGAAGAAGTTCGGAGTTTCGGCGACCTGTCGCGCTTTGAGGCGTTTGAGGACGAATGGTTACGGGGCGGCCCGGTTGAACGGTGGATTCCGAAAGGCCTTGATGGGAAGCCCATCTACATCTTCGAGACAGGGGGGAGCACGGGCCTTCCAAAGAGCCGGATTTCCAGCGAAGACTTCAGGGTCGATTACGAGTTGTTCAGCGAGACTCTTTCCGATGAGAGCTTCCCTCCCGGTTCGGACTGGATTTCCCTTGGGCCTACAGGCCCAAGGCGGCTCCGCCTGGCTGTCGAGCACCTTGCCCAGCATCGAGGGGGCATCTCCTTCTGCCTCGACATGGATCCAAGGTGGGTCGTCAAGTGCCTCAAGAGAGGCTGGGTTGAGGGTGCCCAGGCCTATAAGGATCACGTGGTAGACCAGGCTCTGACCATCCTGAGAGCTCATCCGAACGTAAAATGCATGTTTACGACCCCCAAGCTCCTTGAGGCTCTGTGCGAAAAGGTCGACATCGGACGACTTGGGATCACCGGCATTTTCTGCGGTGGGACTGAAATGGATGAGGCTTTCCATCAGAAGGCGAGGGAAGAGCTCGTTCCCGGGGTAGATTTTGTCCCTACCTATGGAAATACGCTCATGGGCCTCGCCTGTAACCGCCCCTATGTACCTGGCGGAGGGTACGCGATTACCTACTTCGCGCCTCAGCCCAGGGCTGCCCTCCAGGTGGTTCAGCCGGACTCTCCTGCTGATGTCGTCGGCTACGGAGAACTCGGCCGGGTCAAGCTCACGACCCTTACGAAGGAGTTTTTCGTCCCCGGCTTCCTTGAGCGCGATGAGGCCTATCGGTCCGAGCCGATTTCCGCCTACCCCTGGGATGGAGTCCGCGATGTCAGGCCCTTCGGCAGCCTGGAGCAGAATGTTGTGGTCGGAGTTTACTGATCTGGCGCCTGAATTTTCTCCAGCCTTACATACAGATAGTTATAGGGGCGCCTGCAAGGCCCGGTTAACGCCGCCTGAAATACATGTCGAAGGATCTTCTAGATAAATATTCACCTACACGAATCGTTGCCGGCCCCGGCAGCCTTGCGCAGTTAGGAAAGCTGTCAAAGGAGCTTGGCGCCGCCAGGGTGCTGGTCGTTTCAGATCGAGGCGTGACATCGGCTGGGCATACCCGGCGCGGGTTGGACTCGCTTGAATCGGCAGGCCTTGAGGTCGATCTGTACGATGGAGTGGAAGAGAACCCTACCACGATCCACGTTGGTGAGGGACTCGAGCGGGCAAACGCCTTCAGGCCCGACCTGATGGTCGGCCTTGGCGGAGGCAGCGCCATGGACTGCGCCAAGGGGATTAATTTCGTTTACAGCTGCGGCGGCTCGATGGCCGACTACCACGGCGTTGGCAAGGCCACCTCCGAGCTATTGCCCATGATCGGAGTCCCCACGACATCCGGCACAGGAAGTGAGACTCAATCCTTCGCCTTGATCTCCGATGCCGCGACCCACGAGAAGATGGCCTGCGGCGACAAGCGCGCCGCTTTCAAGGCGGCCATACTCGACCCTCTGACCACGGTCACCCAGCCGCTCCAGGTCACAGCCGCCACAGGAATCGATGCGATCTCCCACGCGGTTGAGTCCTATGTCACCCGGCAAAGAAACGATGTATCTAAAAAACTTTCGGTAGAGGCCTGGAGCCTGCTGAGCGGGAATTTCCAGAAAGTGATCGAGTCTCCTGAGGATGTAGATGCGCGGGCCGCCATGCAACTCGGGGCGTGCCTTGCGGGGCTCGCTATTGAGCACTCCATGCTGGGGGCGGCTCATTCGGCGGCCAACCCGCTCACCGCGCGCTATGGGGTCATCCACGGCGTCGCTGTCGGGCTCCTGCTCCCTGGTGTTGTCAGGTTCAACTCCGTTGCCTGCGAGGATGATTACCGGGAGCTTTGCGGCGCCTCATCGGAAGGGAGCGAGTCGCTTGCTTCCAGGCTTGAAGAATTTAGGTCACTTAGCGGCTTGCCAGGGAGACTATCTGATTGCAAAGTAAACAAGGAAGACATTCCCCTGATGTCGCTTGAGGCCACTGGCCAGTGGACGGCTCAGTTCAATCCCAGAGAGGTCACCCCGGTCGGATTCAGCGAGATATACCGCGCGGCGTATTGAGGTCAAAATCCAACTCCTGATGGATGGCAGCCCGAAGGGTTTAAATACACATGAGCAGCTTGTATACAAATAAGAGAGG